>MEQV01000079.1:222-16774 GCA_001770355.1 Betaproteobacteria bacterium RIFCSPLOWO2_02_FULL_62_17 | reverse complement strand
CGGGATTGACGTTTGAATAAAACCCATATTCCTGAGAATTGGCCTTTTCCCAGGCAGTGCGCGGCTGTTTTTCAACAAAGCGGATGCGCACAATCGACTTGCCGCTCTTGAACCCGTATTTCCAGGGCACCACCAGTCTGATCGGCGCGCCGTTCTGATTCGGCAGGACCTCGCCGTACATCCCCAGCGAAATGATAGTAAGCGGATGCATCGCCTCGTCCATCCGCAATCCCTCGACGTAAGGCCAGTCGAGCACCGGCAGGCGCACGCCCGGCATATTTTCAGGCTGGAATGCGGTGACAAATTCGACGAATTTCGCCTTGCTGGTCGGTTCAACCAGTTTTGCGATTCGGTTGAACTCGAATCCGACCCATGGAATGACCATCGACCAGGCTTCGACGCAACGCAGCCGGTAGATGCGTTCCTCCATCTGCATTTTCATCAGTTCTTCGATGCCGAAGCTGCGCGGCTTGGCGACTTCGCCCTCCACCACCACCGTCCAAGGCTGCGTCTTCAATCGCTTTGCGTAAACGGGCGGATCGGTTTTTTCGGTGCCGAATTCGTAGTAATTCACATAGCCGGAGACTTCCTTGATGCCGTTCATTTTTTCCGTGGTGGAAAATTTGCTCTTGGAAAAACCCTTGAGTTTCGGGCCATCCTGCGCCAGGGCCTTGGCAGGGCGAACACCGGCAGCGACGCCAAGCGCCAATGCGCCCGCCGCTGCAACGAACTCGCGCCGTCGAAGATAGATTCCGTGCGGGGTGATTTCCGAAGGTCGGATTACACTGGGGCGCTTGATCAACATACGTTGCACTCCCTCATGGGTTACGCGAATGGGATCTCAGTCGTTGCGGAAGGCAGATTCCTTACATCGGACAGATCGCTTGCACCGGGGAATTACGTCTCCGACAACCAGCCCCGGTGTGTCGGCGTCGGAAAACCTGGCGCGTTCAGGGGTTGAGTTGCTGGTATACCGCATTGGCGATGCCTAGCAACTGTTCCCGGCCCATTTCTCCGGAAAGGGCGTAGCCATTGCGGCCGTCAATCCAATAGAAAACCGATACGCGGTCTTCCTGGCTGAACCTGAAAGCGGTCTGTCGCGTCTCCGCTTTTTGCGTGCTGACGTAAAGCGTCAGCCGCGCGCCGCGCGCATCCTGAAACATGAAATGCGCCACCGGCCCGTTGGGCCCTGAAAGCAGTCGCCCCCCTACCAGATCGAATCCGAGCGCGCCGAGCTTGGGCGCCTTGAGGTCGGTGCCCAAGCGCTTGGACAACCATCGCACCAGATGGTCTTCTTCCTTCGCCTCTACCTCCACGGGATGGCGCACCTCGGGCGCGTACACCGCGTGCGCAATCGCCGCCTGGCGCGGCAAACTGAGCGCCTGCTGGATGGGCGTGGAAATCGCACCATGCACCAGCCAGCCTGTTACAACACCGATCGCGAACAGGCCCGCCGCCATCCCGGCCCAGCGCAGTTGCGTGGCCCGCGCAGGCGGCCTGGACAGAAAGCGTGCCGGCACCGGTTCGGAAAGCTCGGCATCAAGCAGCGCGCGCAACCCCGCGTTCATCTCCTCCAGCCGCCGTACGCGTTCGGACTCCAGCGGATGCTGCGCAAGATAGGCCTCCAGTTCCGCGCGCCTGGATGGTTCCAGTTCGCCATCGACGAGGCGATGCAGATCGTCGTCGGCCGCGGATCTCACTTGATCACCTTCAGGGACACGACATTCGCCTCGCCATCCAGGTGCTGGCGCAATCGCTCCCTGGCGCGCGACAGGCGTGACATCACCGTTCCCACGGGTATTGCCAAGGTCCGGCTGACATCCTCATATTTCATCTGCTCCACCGCGACCAGCAGCAATATTTCACGATGCTCGACTGACAGGCGCGCGAGCGCGCGCCGCAAATCTGCCAGCTCAAGACCATCGGATTGCGTGGCTCGAACCGCCACAGTGGGTGTTTCATCGGTCAGTTGCTCCAGATCCATACGCCGGCCACGCATTTGATTCACGAACACGTTGTGCATGATCGCAAACAGCCACGCACGCAAATCGCTGCCAGGCCGCCACAAGTGGTATTTATTCCAGGCGCGCTCCAGCGTGTCCTGCACCAGATCGTCAGCCAAATAGCGTTCATTGCCGAGCGCCCGCGCGTAGCGGCGCAGGCGCGGTATGTGCGTTACGATCGGGTGCTCGTCCATGGGCGCGATAGTAGCGAATTTGCCGCTGAATCACAGCCCCCGGGCTTACCCGGATCAAATCAACCGTGGCTACAGGGAGATAACGTGCAATGCAGCAACACTATTCCCTGAAATTGCCGGGATGGCGTCGCCACAGCGGGATTATTGAAAAGGGCACGCCTATTTACAGCGCGATTCATTTCGCGAACTTAGGGTACGGATAGCTGCAACGGCGCCGCTGCCGCCGCCCGGGACACCGCGGCGAAACCCGCGAAAATTTGAGGCTTGTCTAACGCAAGCCTGCAATGTAATCGGCCACCGCCTTGATTTCAGCGTCACTCATTTTCTCAGCGACCATGCGCATAGCGCGGCCGGCGTCGTTGACGCGCTCACCGGCGCGGAAACCACGCAGTTGCGCCTCGGTGTATTCGGCGTATTGCCCTGCTAGACGCGGGTATTGCGAAGGAATGCCCGCGCCGGCCGCGCCATGACAGGAAGCGCATGCGGCGAGCCCCTTGGCGACGTCGCCGCCGCGAAAAATCCTGCGCCCCAATACCGTGGTATCCGCATTTTTGGCGGCGCCGCCCTTGGGCTTTTGCGACGCGTAAAACGCAGCCACATTGCGCATATCCTCGGGTGAGAGAATCGCGCTCATGCCCATCATCACCGGGTTCTTGCGCGCGCTGTTCGCCTTGAAATTGACAAGTTGCTTCTCAAGGTACTCGGGGAACTGACCGGCGATCGTAGGGTTAACCGGCGTCGGGCTATTGCCATCCGGGCCGTGGCAAGCGGCGCAGACCTTGGTGGCAATCGCCTGCCCTTTTTCAATATCGGGCTTCGCGGCCTTGGACTGCGCAATGGCGCTGGAGGCGCACCCGGCCAAAACGGCGAGTGCTAACGCTCGAATCATAGGTACTCCAAATATCGGGTTTGTTTTCATGGTTTGAACCTGGATTTAGCGCCTTGCAAGCGCAACCGTTTCCCAAATACCGCGACGCAAGAGAAAAGCTTCCCCGGAAAATCAGTGGCTTGCAATGCTGTTATTCTAGCAGGGTGCAGTAATAGTGATAGGCAGCTTTAAGCCGCTTTTTCGCCGCCTGTGTGTTTATCTCCCGTTTATTTCCCGCATCCCCGCATTCCATGCCTTTGTTTCAAAACGCCGTATACGCCGCAAGCGTAGCCACTTTGGATGACCCGCTCCCCGCAAGCGCCGGTGAAATCGCGTTCGCCGGGCGTTCCAATGCCGGCAAATCCAGCGCCATCAACACCTTGGCCTCGCGCCGCCGCCTGGCGTTCGTGAGCAAATCGCCAGGACGCACGCAGATGATTAATTTTTTCGCACTCGGGGAGATGCGTTTCCTGGTGGACCTTCCCGGTTACGGCTACGCCAGCGTTCCCGGCAAAATACGCTCGAAATGGGAAAAAGTGCTTGGTAGTTACCTGCAGGGCCGGCGCGAATTGCGCGGTATGGCGCTGGTGATGGACATTCGCCATCCATTCACCGATCTCGATCAACGCATGATCGACTTCATGCGGCCCACCGGCATTCCGATTCACGTCCTGCTGACCAAGGCGGACAAACTGGCTCGTGTCGACGCCTTGGCGCGACTCAAGACCTTGCGTGGGCAACTCGCGTCCTTGTCGCCACGTTACTCGGTGCAACTTTTTTCCAGCCTGAAGCGCAGCGGCATCGAAGAAGCCGAAGCGGTTTTCGCCAACTGGCTTTCATTATCGTCTCGCGAAACAAGCCCACCCGACGCCGCGCAACCGGTCGATAGCGCAGCCTGCCGGCGAAAGCCGCCACACCCATCCGGCCGCATCAGTCGCCGCACCGACGGCATCTGGAAGCCCAAAAATAAAAAGCCCCGGGCTAAAGGGGAATAAAGCCCGGGGACGAAATGCCTTAACGTCTAAGGCACCCGCTCAGGGAGGAAAAGCGGGAGATGATTTCGCAACCATCTTTCCGATAGACTGGCGCACCGGCAAAATGTTCCCCAAATAAGCAGATTGCCGGATCCATTCAGCGCCGGATTACCGCTCAAGGACAAGCATGAATATTTACGGAAACTTTCCCTCAGTCCGCATGAGGCGTATGCGCAAGGACGAGTTCTCGCGACGCCTGATGCGAGAGCATGTGCTCACATCGAACGATTTGATCTACCCGGTTTTCGTCATCGACGGCAACCGCCGGACGCAAGCGGTGGCCTCCATGCCGGGGGTGCGCAGGCACACGCTCGACAAGCTGCTGCCGATCGCCGAACGCTGCCTGGAACTGGGCGTCCCGGTGATGGCCTTATTTCCGGCCATTGAGCCTTCGCTGAAGACCCCTGACGGCATCGAGGCCGCCAATCCGGAGGGGCTGATTCCGCGCGTGGTCGCGGCGCTGAAACAGCGCTTTCCGGAACTGGGCGTGATGACCGATGTCGCCCTCGATCCCTACACCAGCCATGGCCAGGACGGCGTGCTCGACGCCGGCGGCTACATCATCAACGATGAAACGCTCTCGGTTCTTGAGCGCCAGGCGCTGGCGCAGGCGGCCGCGGGCGTGGACATCGTCGCCCCCTCGGACATGATGGATGGCCGCATCGGCCGCATCCGCGCGGCCCTGGACGCGCGTGAGCATATCCACACCAAGATCATGGCCTACTCCGCCAAATACGCGTCGGCCTTCTATGGGCCGTTTCGTGACGCGGTGGGCTCGGCCAGCGCTCTGGGCAAAAGCAACAAATTTACCTACCAGATGGATCCGTCGAATTCCGATGAAGCGCTCTGGGAGGTCGGCCTTGATCTGCAGGAAGGCGCCGACATGGTCATGGTGAAACCTGGAATGCCCTACCTGGACATACTGCGGCGCGTGAAAGACGAGTTCAAGGCACCGACTTTTGTCTACCAGGTAAGCGGCGAGTATTCGATGCTGAAAGCGGCCTTCGCCAGCGGCTGGCTGAATGAAGAGGCCGCTGTCATGGAAGCGCTGCTTGCGTTCAAGCGCGCGGGGGCCGACGGCATCCTCACCTACTTCGCGCTCGACGCCGCCGAGAGACTGCGCCGGCGCTGATCGGGCGCCAGGCGCTAGTACCACAAATACAACGGCTGGCACTAGAATCGCTCCACCATCAGGGAAACGATCATGAACGACATGTCCAAATCGCGGCTTTACAACGAATATGACGCACCGCATGCCGATCTGCGCGAGTTCCTGCAGAGAGTCGAATCCGCGGGCGAGCTGCTGCGCATGCCGGGGGTCGATTGGAACCTGGAGATGGGCACCCTCGCGGAAATCGTCAACCAGCGCCGCAGCGCATCAGGCGCCCCGGCGATCCTGTTCGAAGACATTCCCGGCTACCCCAAGGGCTTTCGTGTGCTCTCGGGCGCGACCAACTCGATGAAGCGCCTTGCCATCACCATGGGATTCCCGGTGCCCGGGCATTCGCTGGATGCGGTGCACTCCTATCGCGACCGCATGCAAACCCACGAGCCGATCCCGCCGCGCGTGGTCAAACATGGCCCGGTTCTCGAAAACGTGCTGCGCGACGACCAAGTCAACTTGCTGAAATTTCCGGTGCCTTTCCTGCACGAACTGGATGGCGGGCGCTACATCGGCACCGACGACCTGGTGATCATGCGCGATCCCGAGCAGGACTGGGTCAACGGCGCCACCTACCGCGTCATGGTGCAGGATGAAAAGCGCGTGTGCGTCTGGATGTCCCCCGGCAAGCACGGCCGGCAGATCCGCGAAAAATATTTCAAGCAGGGTAAACCCTGTCCGGTGCTGATCTCCTGCGGCCATGACCCGCTGCTGTTCCTCGCCGGCGGCAATGAGCTGCGCTTCGGACTGTCGGAATACGACTACGCCGGCGGCCATCGCGGCCAGCCCTTCGAAGTGGTGTTGAGCGAGCTGTACGGCCTGCCGATGCCCGCGCACGCCGAGATCGTGCTCGAGGGCGAACTCGTCGATGGCGAGACCGCGCCCGAAGGCCCGTTCGGCGAATTCACCGGCTACTACGCCGGCGGCAGGAGCGAGCAGCCGGTGATCCGCGTGCGGCGCATCTATCACCGCAACGATCCCATCCTCACCATGGCCGCGCCGATGCGCCCGCCTTCCGATTTCTCCTACAGCAAGTGCGTCATGAAGGCCGGCATGATCTGGGACGAGGTCGAGCGCGCCGGTTTGTCGGGCGTGACCGGCGTGTGGTGCCACGAGGCCGGCGGCGCGCGCATGTTGAACGTCATTGCCATCAAGCAGGCCTACGCCGGCCACTCGAAACAGGCCGGCATGGCCGCGGCCAGTTGCCAGTCGGGCTCCTATCTCGGGCGCCTGGTGGTGGTGGTGGACGATGACATTGATCCCACCGACCTTTTCGATGTCATGTGGTCCATCTGCACGCGCTGCGATCCGGCCGAGGACATCGACATCATCCGCAAGATGTGGAGCGGTCCTCTGGACCCGCGCATTCCGCGCGGCACCAGCTGGAACTCGCGCGCGGTCATCGACGCCTGTCGCCCCTTCGAGATGCTGAATAGCTTTCCGCCGGTGGCTCGCGCCAGCGCGGCGCTGCGCAGCCAGGTCGAGGCCAAGTACCGCGATATCCTTGCCCGCCTGTAAGGAATTACCCCTGCCGCAGGCCGGCACGCCGGCCCTATAATGCCGCGCTCAACCTGAAAGAACGCCGTGAGCCACTATCAACATCATGTATTTTTCTGCTGCAACCAGCGCAACAATGGCGAAGCCTGCTGCAACAACCACGGCGCGCAGGATCTGCGCAACTACGCCAAGGGCAAGGTCAAGGCACTGGGCCTCGCGGGAGAGGGCAAAACGCGCATCAACCAGGCCGGCTGCCTGGACCGCTGCGAGCTGGGCCCGGTAATGGTGGTGTACCCGGAGGAGATCTGGTACACCTATGTCGACAAATCCGACATCGACGAAATCGTCGAGGAACATCTCAAAAACGGCAAGGTGGTCGACCGCTTGCGGATATGAGCCGCGCAACCGAGCGCGTGCTGATACCCGGTGATGCCGGGGCCATAGAAATCGTGCTGGATTATCCCGAAGGCGTAGCGCAACGCGGTGTCGCATTGGTCGCCCACCCCCATCCGCTCCACGGCGGCGCACTGGACAACAAAGTGACGCAGACCCTTGCCTGGGCTTTGCGCGACCTGGGTTACGTTTCGCTGCGGCCGAATTTCCGCGGCGTCGGGAAAAGTGAAGGCCTGCACGACCAAGGCATCGGCGAAACCGACGACCTGCAACGCGTCGCCGCCTGGGCCGCCGAACGCTTTGGCAACCAGGCAACGATTCTTGCCGGATTTTCGTTCGGCTCCTATGTGCAGATCCGCCTGGCCCAGCGCATCCCGGTAGAACGCATGGTGCTGGTAGGCACGGCGGTAGGGCGCGTCAGCGGCGACCGCGAATACGCCGGCGCCAACGTGCCCCCTGACTCGCTCATCATTCACGGTGAACGGGACGAAACCGTGCCGCTTGCCAACGTGCTGGCCTGGGCGGCGCCGCAGGAACTGCCGGTAGTCGTCATCCCGGGCGCCGACCATTTCTTTCATCGCCGCCTGCATATCATCCGCGGCATCGTCAAGCGCGCATGGCCATCCTCGCCGTAGAAGGGCTGCACAAATCCTACGGCGCGCTGCAGGTGCTGCGCGGGGTGAGCTTTGCCATTGAACGCGGAGAATGCTACGGGCTGCTCGGACCCAACGGCGCAGGCAAAACCACCACCTTGCGGCTGTGTCTTGGCCACAGCGAACCCGACGCGGGCAAGCTGCAATTGCGCGGCCTGCCGGTGCCGGCAATGGCACGCGAGGCGCGCGTGCGGGTAGGCGTGGTGCCGCAGATGGACAATCTCGACCCGGATTTCACCGTCGAGGAAAATCTGCGCGTCTATGGCCGTTATTTCGGTCTGCAGGACAGCGTGGTGCGCGCGCGCATACCGCAACTGCTCGACTTTGCGGGGCTCGCCGGCCGCGCCGGCGCGAGCATCCAGGAACTCTCCGGCGGGATGAAACGCCGCCTCACCCTGGCGCGCTCGCTCGTGAACGATCCCGAAGTGATCTTCATGGACGAACCCACCACGGGACTCGACCCGCAGGCACGTCATCTCATCTGGGAGCGCATGAGAACGCTTTTGGGGGAAGGGCGCACCATCCTGCTCACCACGCATTTCATGGAAGAAGCCGAGCGCCTGTGTTCGCGCCTTGCCATCATGGATACCGGACGGGTAATCGCCGAAGGCTCGCCACGACAACTGGTCGCGCAGCATATCGAGCCGCAAGTGGTCGAGGTCTACGGCGACGGCGTGGAGCATTGGACGCGCGCACAGGCTTCCCATCTGGCGGACCGGGTCGAGCTGACCGGCGAAACCGCGTTTTGCTACGCGAGCAATCCTGCGCCGCTGCTGGCGACCCTTGAGGCCCAGGCAGCCCTGCGCTACCTGCATCGCCACGCGAACCTGGAAGATGTGTTTCTCAAGCTCACCGGCCGGGATCTGCGCGAGTGAAATCCGGCCACTTCGCGCTTCCTGCCCTGAGCCCGCGCTTCATCCCGGTGTGGCGCCGCAACCTGCTGGTGTGGCGCAAACTGGCTATTCCTTCGATCCTCGGCAATTTCGCCGATCCCCTGATTTACATGCTCGGCCTGGGCTACGGACTGGGCGCGCTCCTGCCCGAGGTAGGCGGTGTTCCCTACATCAGCTTCCTCGCCGCCGGGACCGTGTGTTTTTCCACCATGAACAGCGCCACGTTCGAGGCGCTGTATTCCGGTTTCTCACGCATGCACGTACAGCGCACCTGGGAGGCCATCATGAACGCGCCCCTGACCCTGGACGACGTGGCGTTTGCAGAACTCCTCTGGGCGGCAAGCAAGAGCTTTCTATCGGGCCTCGCCATTCTGATTGTCATATGGGTACTGGGATTGTCCAGTTCCTTCCTGTCCCTGTGGATCCTCGCGGTCGTGCCGCTGATCGGCCTGGCATTCGCGGCGCTGGCGATGGCCTTCATGGCGCTGGCGCGCAGCTACGATTTTTTCATGTACTACTTCACCCTGGTGGTCACGCCCATGGCCATGCTGTGCGGCGTGTTCTTCCCCATCAGCCAGTTGCCTGGGCCGTTGCAGTCCTTCGCCTCGGTGCTGCCACTCACCCACGCAACCGCACTGGTACGCCCGTTGATGATGGGTGAGATCCCGGCCGCGCCGGTGATTAATGTGCTGGTGCTGCTCGCCTACGCGCTGGCGGGCTTCTATGCCGCGGTCATCCTGTTTCGCCGCCGCTTTCTGGATTGACCCCGCTCTTCATCGCCGCCGTTATTCGCGTGCTTATAAAACCTTTTCACGGCCGCTGTCAATACCCCCTGCATTGAACGCTTCGCGCCCATCTGGCATCCGGATGGAAGCTCGTGCTAAGCTGGCGCATCGATAATCTTCGAACGGCTCAACCGAATTCGCAGGCCAGAATGATGAAACGATCCGATAGCGTAGTGCTGCGGCCGCCCCTGAAAGGGGATGCCGAAATCATCGCCGGACTCTCCCGCGATCTGATTGAATCAGGACTTGGCTGGTCGTGGAGCCCCGAACGAGTGGCCCGTTCCATGGCCGAAAAAAATACTGTCACCTTGATCGCCGCCGAACGTGGCCGCGTCGTCGCCTTTGCCATCGCATTTTTCGGGGAGGAACATGTGCATCTTTCCCTGCTCGCCGTGCGGCCTTCACATCAGCGCCAGGGCATCGGCCGGCGCATGCTGGATTGGCTGCTCAAATCGGCGCGTGTCGCGGGCACCGCAAGCATCCACCTCGAGTTGCGTGCGCGCAACCAGGCGGCGCGGCGCTTTTACCGCGCGCTGGGTTTTGTCGAGACTGCCTATATACCGGGCTACTACCGCGGGCGCGAGATGGCGCTGCGCATGACGCGCGAGTTGCGCGATCCGCGCGCCCAACTCCCCGATTGGCGCCTGCCCAGCCCGAAATCCTCCTGAACCCGGCGCGCGCGTTCGCCACGCGAGCCGGACGCATTCTGCTTGGCGCCTTGCTGTTTTTGCCAGTAGCCAGCACGGCCGCCGCCCCCCCCTTGGAGCCCGGCGTTGCTCTGGAACTGGCGCGCTGGCGCGCGCAGCAGTACCGGAATGTTCATTACGTCCTGGATTTCGAGCTGCAACCCGGGGCCGCTCGCGTCGAGGGCTCGCTCGAGATTCGCGTGACCGTCGCAGACAACGCGGAGGATCTCATCCTGGACTGGCGCGGCGAGCGCGCCGGTGAGCGGGTGCGCGACATCCACGTCAACGGCCTGCCGGCGTTCGGTGCGCGCTTCATCGCCGATCACCTGGTCATTTCCGGCGCGTTGCTCAACAAGGGGGAAAACCGCATCGCGATGCGCTTCCAGTCGCCGCTGGGCGCGGCGGGCGCCGCCATTACCCGCTATACCGACCGCGAAGACGGCGCCGAGTACCTCTACACACTGTTCGTACCCTCGGACGCCAGCACCGCCTTCCCGTGCTTTGACCAGCCCGACCTCAAAGCGCGCTTCACGCTCTCGGTCAGCGCGCCCAATACCTGGCGTGTCATCGGCAACGCGCCGCTTCGCGACAGCTTCGGCGAAGGCGGCAACACGCGTCACCGGTTTGCGCCAACGGAACCCATCAGCACCTACCTGTTTGCCTTTGCCGCCGGTCCGTTCATGGAGATCGCCGAGGCAGAGGCGCCCTCGCCGGTGCGCCTTTATGCGCGGCGCACGCGCGCCGAGCAGGCTCGCAAGGAGGCCCCGGCGTTGCTGCGCCTGAATCGCGCGGCGATGCAATGGTTTTCTGATTATTTCGCGCAGCCGTTTCCCTTTGCCAAGTATGACTTGGTGCTGATCCCGGAACTCGCCTATGGCGGCATGGAGCATGCGGGCGCGAGTTTCCTGCGCGAGGAATCGGTGCTGTTCCCGTTCGAACCGGGCGCCTCGGATCTGTTGCGGCGCGCGAATCTGCTGCTCCACGAGGCCTCACACCAGTGGTTCGGCGATCTCGTCACCATGCGCTGGTTCGACGATCTGTGGCTGAAAGAAGGATTCGCCAACTTCATGGCGGCCAAGGCCGTCGAGGCGCTGCTGCCCGAATTCCCCGCCTGGGTCGCCTTTCATACCCTCAAGACCTCCGCCTATCGCACCGATGCCACGCGCGGCACCACGCCCATCCGCCAGCCGATGAGCAATCTTTCCGCCGCCAAGTCCGCCTATGGAAACATCGTCTACGCCAAGGCACCGGCGGTGCTGCGCCAGGCCGAGTATTTCGTTGGTGAGCGAAAATTCCGCGATGGTGTGCGCGATTTCCTCAGGCGCCATGCCTACTCCAATGCCAGTTGGAGCGACTTGGTGCGCGCCCTGGAACGCGCTTCGGGAGAAAAACTGGGGAGCTGGGCAAGAGCCTGGGTCGAACATCGCGGCATGCCGCGGGTGCGCGTACGTCCGCAATTCGACCAGGCGGGAAATCTCCGCGCGTTGCTCATCGAACAGCGCGCCGCCGGTGGCGAAGCCGAGGCCGGCAATTTTTCCTGGCCGATGAAGCTGCGCATCGTCACCGTCGCCTCAGGCCGCGCCCGCACCTACGAAGTGCGCCTCAACGGGGCGCGTACCCGGCTTGCGACGCCGGGGGCCGGCAAGCCCCAGTTCATATTCGCCAACCACCGCGACTACGGCTATGGACAATTCCCGCTCGACCCGGCCAGCCAGAAGTACCTGCTGGAGAACCCGCAGGCGCTGCGCGAAGATTTGCTGCGCTCGCTGGTCCACGAATCCTTGTGGGAAGCGGTGCGCGAGGCCGGTCTCGACCCGGCGCGCTACATCGACCTGCTGCTGACGCAATTGCCCGGCGAGCGCAACGAGATCATCGCGGCGGGAATGCTCGCGCGCCTGCGCGCTGCGACCCTTCGTTACCTGGGCGAGACGCGGCGCGGCGCACTCGCCCCGCGCATTGAGGATTTTCTGTTTGCACAAATGCTCACAGCGATCAGCAACAGCCGCCGCATCGAATATTTTCGCGCCTTTGCCGACCTCGCCCGCAGCGATCAGGGCCGGGCGCGCCTGAAAGACTTGTTGACAGGCCGCATCGCGGTGCCGGGCGTGGCACTACGTTCACGCGACCGCTTCCGCGTGCTGCAAAGCCTGCTCGCCGCGGGCGATACCGATGCCCCGCGTCTGCTCGATGAATTGAGCGCCGCCGACACCAGCAGCGAGGGCCGGCGCTACAGCTTTGCCGCGGCGGCGGCGGCGCCCGATGCCGCCGCCAAACGCGCCCTGTACACGCGCTTCATGGAAGACCCGCGCCTGCCGGAAGCCTGGATCGAAGAGGCGCTTGGGCCCCTCAATATGCTGGAGCATGCCCCGCTCACCGCAGCGCTGCTCGGGGAAGCGCTGGCAGCGCTGCCGCGCTTGAAACGCGAACGCAAGATTTTTTTCATCAATGCCTGGCTGGATAATTTCATCGGCGGCCAGACAGCGCGCGCGTCTGTTCAGAAGGTGGGGCGCTTTCTTGACGAAAACAGGCCAGCCCGGAACAAGCCCGCCGGCAAGCTGCTCGATGAGGATTTGCGCCTCAAAGTACTGGAGTCGCTCGATACGCTGGAGCGCACGGTACGGGTAAGGGAACGGTTCAGCGTGCCTTGATTGCCAGGCATCCTTGCCTTGGCGGCGCGCGTCCTATTTTCGGCCTTGGCGCAATTCAGCGGCCAAGGCAGCGCGCTGCGCCGGCGTGAGTTCGACACCGCCGCCCTTGCGCAACAACAGGTACAACATTGCCCCGTTGATGAGAATAAAGACCACCTCGATATAGAGCATCTGCGGCACGATGGCGCGCTCGCCGTGGTCGCCGAAGAGGAAATAAAAGCCGTCGAAAGAAGGTAGCGCCGCCTTGGTCACCGCGAAATAGTTTTCCATAGGCGGAAACATAAGCACCAGAAGCAGATTGACGCCCACGCCGATCAGGACAATGCGCTGCCAATCGACGGATTTTCTTTCGCCTGCCGCCGCCGCGGGCCGGTCACGCAGGAGCAGCCAGGCGATTGCCGTATTGAGTAACACGACAAATAGTTCCAGCTGCAGAAAGCTGCTGTTCACCACGTAGTTGGGCCGCTCGGAAAACACCCACGCAAAACCGTCGAACGTGGCCACGTTGGAGCGTGCCTGGGAGAGATAATCGAACGGTGGAAACAGCCAAACCAGTACCAGGTTGACCGCTGCAAGCAACAGCGTGATCCACTGAAGTCTATTCATAACTTATTGCATTCCGCGATTGCCGCCGCTTTAAGTTGGCGCCTATGGTAACGATCATTGCCCGCTGCCGCCAGCCAAACTAGCAATGCGCGGCCGGGACGCTGCATGGCCGTGCTAGCCTAGCGCCGGTTTCTATGAAAGTACTGACGCATGTCAAAGCCCGACGAAATCGGCCATTTCGCAACCTGCCCGCGCGGGCTGGAAGCCCTGCTCGCCACGGAACTCGAATGCCTGGGCGCGGGCGAGCTGAAAGCCACGGCGGGCGGCGTCGCTTTTCAAGCGGATAGGCGAACCTGCTATCGCGCCAATCTTGAATCCCGTTTGGCCACTCGCATTCTGCGCCGGCTGGACACGAACAATTATCGTAACGAGCAGGAAATCTACGACATCACCCGCGCCTTGCCCTGGAACCGCTGGTTCAAGGTCTCGCAATCCATCCGTGTCGATATCAATGCCAGCCGCTCGCCGCTGAAAAGCCTTGACTTCGCCACGCTGCGCATCAAGGACGCGGTATGCGACCGTTTTCGCGACGACACCGGCAGCCGCCCGGACGTCAATACCCGCGAACCTGACATCCGTATTCAGGCCTACCTCGACGCGCAGGCCATCACGCTCTATCTGGATACCTCGGGCGAGCCGCTGTACAAACGCGGCTTTCGCGTCCAGTCGGTGGAAGCGCCTCTGAAGGAAAACCTCGCCGCCGGCATCATCACCCTCACCGGCTGGCAGCCCGAAGAAACGCTGCTCGATCCAATGTGCGGTGGCGGTACGCTGCTCTCGGAAGCGGCGATGATCGGGCTCAAGATCCCGCCCGGCGCAGCGCGCGGCTTCGGCTTTGAGAGGCTGAACGACTTCGACAGCGGCGCCTGGGCGTCGGTGCGTAAATTCGCGCTTGGCGCCCGGACCCCTGATCGCAAGCTCTCCATCCACGGCAGCGACCTGCATTACCGCGAGGTCGAATACGCAAAGGAAAACCTGCGCGCCGCGGGCCTGGGAGACGTGGTTCAGGTGAAGCAGGCAAGCGCCACGGACTTGCGTGCGCCCTCGCCGGAGGGTGTCATGGTGATGAATCCGCCCTATGGCGAGCGACTCGGTGAAAAGGAGGAGCTTGCGGCGCTTTACCCGCAACTGGGCGACTGGATGAAGCGCTATTTTGCCGGCTGGCGTTGCTACTATTTCACCGGCGACCCGGAACTGCCCAAAGGCATCCGGCTGAAGGCCAGCAAACGCACCCCGCTGTTCAACGGCGCCATCGAATGCCGGCTGTTCGAATACAAGATCATCGCGGGCAGCAACCGGCGCGAAAAGTCCTGAATGGAAGATAGTCCGGGCGGACTTGCCACCTGCGGCGCGGCCGCTCTGCCTCAGATCTCCTTCAGCATCTTTTTTTCGTGCAGGTCGTAGGCCGCGCCCTCCGGGCCGTCGTAAGGCCGATCCACCCACATCGTCTGAAAGGCCGCGACAAAACCGTTGGAGTAGGGCGCGCCGGTGTAATGCGCCGACATCACCCGGTCCCACAGCACATAGCCCTCTTTATCGACGCTGTCCTCATCGACCGAGGCTGCCACCACCGGCCCGCACACCATCAGGCGGCCGGTGGAAAACTCCTTGGTCCATTCCACCCTGCATTCAAAATGCCGTGGACATTCCGCGATGCGCGGCGGCTTCACCACTTTGCCCGGCAACGCCGTGAGCCCGGCTTTCTCCAGTTCGTTGACCCCCGGCGCGAAAGCCAGGCCGCAGATGCGCACCTTTTCCAGCGTTGAACGCTCCCAGCGCGGCAGGTTGACGGTGAACTCGCCGGTCGCCAGCACATTGTTGGCGGTGTCCTTGCCCAGGGTGGTGGTGAACGCTATATACACCGGCTCATGATGCACGCGCGTGCAAGTACCGTATGACGCCGCGTTGGGCCGGCCCTGCGCGTCGACGGTGGTGATCATCGCCAGGCACGAACTTGGTGCGAACAGGCGGTCCCAGTACTTTGGCGGTTGATCGAGCTTCTTGACCATGTTTCCTCCGAGAAAAATGTGCGCCCGGTACCTGGAATTTTCGTTACCCCGGCGCGCGCCGGGGTTCAGTGTATCGCGCCGCGGTGTCAGATTCTTGCCAAAACTTCACGCATGTCGTCCATGCCGCGCACCAGCACCGCCTGCATGCCCAAGGCCCGCGCCGCATGGACGTTCTCTGGCGTGTCATCGAAAAACAGAATATTCGGCAAGCGCGCGCCGATTTCCGCGCCGATGTACTCGAACGCTCTTGCTTCGGGTTTGCGCAGTCCTATTTCATGGGACATGAACAGGCGGCGAAACATTTTCAGCAAGCCTGCGTGGGAAGGTCCCCAATGCGCATAGTGCATGGCATTGGTGTTACTGAACACGTAAAGCGGCAGGCGCTGCGCGGCCTGCGCAACCAGCGCCGCGACACCCGGGATCTCGCCTCGCACCACCTCGTTCCAGCCAGCCTCGAACTGCGCGTCCGATAATGCGAGACCCAGTGAGTCCCGCAAAGACGCGAAATACTGGCGCGCCGTGATTTCGCCGCGCTCATGCTGCTCATAAGCGGCATCCATCCGGTAGCGCGCGTGGATCGACTCCGCGGAGACTCCCGCGCATTCTGCCCAGGTCGCGAATACGCGGCCGAACTCCACCTCAAGAAGCACACCGCCAAGATCAAAAACAATCGCGTCGATGCCTGACCGAACTGACATTTCCGTCATAATCCTCCACGGTCGTGCGGGCGGCCGAAGTCGAATGCCGGACCGACCGGGACGATACCGGTGGGGTTGATGTCGCGGTTGGAGTAGTAGCCGCGCTTGATGGCATCGATGTCGGTGGTGTCGCCAAAACCCGGGCGCTGGTACAGGTCGCGCAGGTAGTTCGACAGATTGGGGTAGTCCTCGATGCGGCGCAGGTTGCATTTGAACAGGCCGTGATAGGCCGCATCGAAGCGCGCCAGTGTGGGGTAGAGGCGCACATCGGCCTCGGTGAGCACGCCTCCGACGAGGAAGCGCTGGGTCGATAGCCGCGTCTCCAGCGCATCGAGCGCATCGAACAGGCGCCCGAACGCCTGCTCGTAGGCTTCCTGCGACTTGGCGAAGCCGCAACGGTAGGCGCCGTTGTTGATGCGCTCG
>MEQV01000079.1:0-172 GCA_001770355.1 Betaproteobacteria bacterium RIFCSPLOWO2_02_FULL_62_17 | reverse complement strand
CAAGTCGAGCGAATTGTCGGCCCACTGGCTGAATTCGGTATTCAGCATGCGGATGATTTCCGAAGATTCGTTGTTGACTACGGTATGGCGCTTGCGATCCCACAGCGTGGGTACGGTGACGCGGCCGGTGTAGTCGGATTTGGCTGCTGTGTATACCTGGTGCAGCCGCAGC
>MEQV01000078.1 GCA_001770355.1 Betaproteobacteria bacterium RIFCSPLOWO2_02_FULL_62_17 | reverse complement strand
AGCGTCCGGATCAACGGCCAAGTTGGAGGTATAGGCAACATGCTTTAGTAGCATGATGAGTTCCTCGACCAGAAGGCTATGCTGGTCGAAATTTTCTTTCACGCCCAGGTTCGATCCACCGTCCCCGAGGGGGCGCCATTTGAGTTTGATCGCCGCAAGCCGCGAAGTCGTATCCAGAGTCTGCCCGACCCAGGCGTCCACTGAATCCAGGGCGGGAATCGTCTTGTCCACTCGGGCTTTTTTTTCCGCAACGAGGGGTGCGACCGAAAAATCACCGCTGAGATGAATACCGCTGATCGCCCGGTGTTGCTGCAGCGATTCAATGACATGGCGCACCTGCATGATATATTCGATTCCGAGCAGTTCCTGGTCCTTGAAGTTGATGGCTGCTGTGAGACCGGAGACATACTGCGCGGTAAGAATGACGCAGGTGAGCCCTATTCCCACAGCTCCGGCCAACACGAGTAGTCGCGAGTAATGCCGGCGGATGACCACAGACCATGCCACCAAAAAAGGGATCTGCATGATTTTCCGTATATCGGATTGCTGTTCTGTCAAAACCCATTCAGTTTCGCTTGCCCTGCACCGCCCGGCGCAGCCGGGCTGCTGAACATCACCGCGGTATCAGTGCGTGCCCGCAAGAGCGGTTCCGCGAGGCGTTAGTGATGCCTCGCGATCGTCCCGGGAAAACACGTCCCGCGGCTGCAAAGCCGTTAACGACCTCCTTTTTTAAAACTTGAGTCATGACATGGGATACCTCAAGTCCGGCACGAAATGGCCGTAGTTATGAAGCGGTACTTCAGACGTCCAATACCTGCGCGGAGTAGATAAAATTGCGAGCAATTATGACGAGTTACCAGGATACGGCTTGCCCCCCGCTGGCGCGTTGACGTTGCCATGCTCCGGCCATCGCCGACGATGAACGCCAAATCATTCGCCATGCCGGCACAAACCACCCAAACCATAGGCCGCTTCGAGATCATCCGCACGCTGGGCACAGGCGCCCAGGGCAGCGTTTCGCTCGCGCACGATCCGCATCTGCAGCGCCAGGTCGCGATCAAATCGATCGATGCCAATTCCTCGGCTGAGAAAATCCGCCGGCTGTTGCAGGAGGCACGCGTCGTCAGCCAGTTTAGCCACCCCAACATCGTGACGCTATTCGACGCGATTGAACACCAGGGTCGCCTTTACCTGGTGTTGGAATACGTCGAAGGCATGACGCTGGATCAACTGCTGCGATCCGATGGCCCCATGGACAAGCTGCGCGCGGTGAAGATCGCGATCCAGATCGCGCACGGTCTCGCCTATGCGCACGGCAAGCGCGTAGTCCATCGCGACATCAAGCCGGCAAACATCATCATCGATCGCGACGGCACGGCGCGCATCATGGATTTCGGGATCGCCAGCATCGCCGGGCAGGCCGACCCCAAGGACGCAATACTGGGCACGCTGCATTACATGGCGCCCGAATGCCTCGACACCAAGCCCGTCGGCGAGACCGCGGACGTTCTCTCCCTCGGAATGGTACTCCACGAAATGCTGACCGGCTCTCCCGCGGTGAGCGGCGCCACTGCTTACGAGATCGCGCACAAAATCGCCAACGAGCCACTTCCGCCCCCGTCTCGACACAACCCCGAAATCGACGAGCGACTCGACCATCTTGTTCTGACGGCACTGTTCAAAAACGGCGCCGAGCGTTATGCCTCGGCTGTCGAAATGAAACAAGCGCTTGAAGAGTATCTTGCGCCGACAACGGACATTGAGCCTGTGCCTGCCGGCGGCAAAGGTACCTTGGACTTTCTCTTGCGGCGCATGCGCCACAAGAGTAATTTCCCGGCGCTGTCGCAGACCATCAGCACTATCAACCGTATTGCTTCAGATAACGACGGGAGCCTGCAAACGCTGTCGGCGGTGCTGCTCAAGGATTTCTCGCTGACCAATAAGCTGTTGCGGCTCGTCAATTCAACGACCTATAGCCAATTCGGCGGCAGCATCAGCACCATCTCGCGCGCGGTGATGATTCTCGGCGTCGACACCGTACGCAACCTCGCCATCACGCTGATCCTGTTTGAGCATCTTCAAAACAAGGGGCAGGCCTCGCAGCTCAAGGAGGACGTGATCGCAGCTTACTTCGCCGGCATCATGGCGCGCAGGATCGCCGTACTGTGCAGCGTGCCGGACAGCGAGGAAGGCTTCATTTGCGGCGTCTTTCATCAGCTCGGCAGACTGCTTGGAACCTATTATTTCTACGATGAATCCGCCGAGATCGCCAAACGCGTGCAGCAGGGCGACACCGAGGAAACCGCATCGCGCGCTGTGCTCAGCATCACCTACGAGGAACTCGGCATCGGCATCGCGCACAGCTGGAATCTGCCGATGAAGATCATCGCCAGCATGCAGCACGTCTCCGAACTAAAAACAATCAAGCCCGCAAGTCCTGCCGACAGACTCAAACTGGTTGCGAATCTTGCGACCGCGCTGTGCCGTGTTGCGAGCGAGACCCCGATCGCGTGCAAGACAGCCGAGCTCGAGCAACTGAGCCGCAAATTCGGTAGCAGTCTGGGTTTGAGGGAAAAGCAATTCACCACTGTAGTCGAGCAATCGGTATGTGAGTTTCTGGCCGATTCCGGCATGTTCGTTTCGGACGCAAGCAAGAGCCGCGTGCTGAAATCAACCCGGCAATGGTCGGGGGCAACGACGGAAACAACCGCCACTCGGGATGAGGTCGGGTCAGACGCGGCCGGACACGTCCCGACGCAAGCCACCGACACCATTGACGATTTCGTGGCCCAGGCGGCAACAAATGCAGCCGAGATGCCCGTTATCGACAGCGCCGATTCGGCCGCCACGCTGGCCGCAGGAATTCAGGACATCACCAATACGCTGGTCGAGGACTACAAGCTTAACGACGTGTTGCGGATTATCCTCGAGACGATGTATCGCGGCATGCGGTTTTCGCAGGTGCTGCTGTGCACGCGTGACATCAAAAGCAACCGGTTGCAGGCACGCTTCGGCTTCGGCGCCAAGACCGAACTTCTCCTTAAGCACTTCAGCGTCGAGCTCGGGCGGGCAGAGGACGTGTTCGAGATTGCGCTCGCGAAGAACGTGGATCTGTTCATCGCTGATTCCAATGCCGACAATATCGTCAATCGCATACCCGCGTGGTACCGGGAAAAGATCGACGCACGGACATTCCTGGTGCTGCCGATCGTAATCGACAAGAAGATCATCGGCATGTTCTACGCCGATCACGATCGCGTGGGCGAGCTGACGATCGAGCCGCAACAGTTGCGGCTGCTCAAAACGCTGCGTAACCAGGCGGTGCTGGCGATCCGTCAGAAATACTGACGTGTTGGAAGGAGCGGCTATTTAGAGGGGCGGATCGCGGTGGCGCAGGGGCTGCGCAGCGTTGGGCGTCACGAATGGCGCCAGCACCATCGCACGAGATCCGATTCAAGATCCGCTGCGTTTGGCCGATATACTGACAGCGCGTCGGGCGGTTTCCGGACAGCGAGCTCGCTCTTGTGCTATCGATAAACCTTTTCCATAGGGCGCCCATGCCACACGACCTTGAGGTCCTGAACCGCGAGGCGGAACAGATAGTTATGGACATCGGCATTCCGCCGTGTCCCGCAATTCTCACCAAATTGGTGCGCTATATGCGCGACGACGAGCCGGATTACCCCCGAATCGGTCAGCTCATCATTGGCGACGTAAGCCTCTCCGCTGCGGTGCTCAAAACGGTGAACTCCCCTTTTTTTGGTCTAAACGCCAAAGCGACTTCGGTGCCCCAAGCGCTCACGTTGCTCGGATTGCGCAATGTCGCGCAACTCGTTACCGGCCTGCTGCTGCGCCAGGCGTTTCCGTGCGGCGATAGCAAAACGATGGAGCGCTTCTGGGAAACTTCCTCCAACGTTGCGCTGATCAGCTCCTGGCTTGCGCCGCGCGTGCACGGCGTGGGCCGCGACGATGCCTACACCTTCGGGCTGTTCCGCGACTGCGGCATCCCGGCGTTGCTGCTGAAATTCGCCGACTATCCGAAAACCCTCGCCGCCGCGCGCGGCGATGACGCCAAGCGGCTCGCCGAATTGGAAGTGGAAAACTACGGTATCGACCACCCCCAGGTCGGTCATTATCTCGCCAAGAGCTGGTACCTGCCGGAGCCGACCTGCCTCGCGATCCTGTGTCATCACGAATATTTGCAGCTTGCGGGCGAGCACACCGAACTGACGGCCGCGAGCCTGAAGCTGATCGCGCTGGGGCGGGTTGCCGAGCACCTGTTCAAGTCCCACTGTGACGATCCGCCGAGCGCCGATTGGCGGCTGGGCGGCGAATTCGCGCTGGGGTGGCTCGGATTTTCTGATGCCGATCTCGTCACGTTCGCCCAAGAAATGCACAGCATCCTCGCGCGACATTAGGGTCTGTTATCAATGATGCCAAATGTAGGCGCACACGAGGTTGACCATGGACAGGAGGTTGCGGGCGAGTTTTTCATATCGCGCGGCGATGCGGCGGAGCGCCCACTTACTTGGATGAGCACGACGAGCGTATCGGCGTGGCATGCCTTATCGGCAACGAGTTCCCGCACCAGAACCGTGGCGCGAGAGCCGTGGAATTTTTCGTTATCGCATAGTCTGTTACGAATGTCGATCGAAGCAGCGGTACTGGATCGCCTCCGCCACGTGTGCGGAACTCACGGTCTTCGCACCCGCGAGGTCCGCGATCGTGCGCGCAACCTTCAGAATACGATGATATCGCTCCGTGAGCGTATTACCCCTCATGGCGGAAGGCGCGGTGGCCAGAATGCGCCATTGCTAAGTGGTTTCCGCTCAGCCAGGACGGCTCAAGTGGCGCGCCGCCCGGGTACGCGCATGACCGGAGGTCCCTTGCTCGCGGTGTTGGCGCTCGCGTGCGCACTCAATGCCAGTATCGCCGCAGCCCAAGGCGCACCGCGCGCCGCGTGGGCGATCGGATTGCCCGCTGGCTACGTCATGGTGGAACACCAGGCAAGTGCGATCAAAGTTAACGCCGGGGATGTGGCGCGCGGCGTGGTGGAGGTCCGCGAGGGCTCGCGGCTCGTCATTACAAGCGATGCGCCCAGCGGCTATGCGGTGGACTTCCTCATCCGCGGCACGGTGTTTCAGCTTGTTGAGATCGATGGGATCAGCGGCGCGGTAGAACTCAATCCGCGGGGCGGCACCACGGTGCAACATCAGGGCGCCGGTCGTCGCGTCGTCACAATTAACTACCGTTTCATGCTCGCCCCCGGGACGTCTCCCGGCACTTACGTTTGGCCGCTCGATCTGACAGTTCGCAGTGCCGTCACGGCCTACGTCCAGCGTCTTGCCAAGGACCATCGCAATGAAACACTGGGGGAGCGCGTTGAACCGTGATGTAGCCACGCCTGATGGCTTCCTGCCGGCGTTTTCCACCCACACCAAGCCGGGCGGTGATGTCGTTATCAACTATCGGCTGCTTCTCCCTTATCGCTTGGTCTCTGATTTCCCCGAGCGCTTCGGCTCGATCGAGGATGCTCGCGCCCACGCCCAATGCTTCTTCGCCTGGAATAACACCGAGCACCGCCACAGCGGCATTGCACTGTTGACCCCTGAGAGCGTCCACTATGGGCGCGCGCGCCATCATCGACGCGAGCGCCGCGACACCGCGCGCCGCGTTCGACGCGAACCTATTGCGTTTCAAGAGCAAGCTCCCGCGTCCGCCGGCGCCGCCGCCAGCCGTCTGGATCAACCCACCCACAACCGCCTAAAAGGAGTCCTCATCTTCCCTGAATTCGACAGCGAACGACCACCGGCTACAAGCCGGTGGCTTCATCAGCCGTCGATTGGAAATCGACTATCATCCGCAACTTGCTCACCTTCTTGTTCATTGATGTACTCCTTGATCATCTCGTCCGTAATCGTTCCCGAGCTCACCGCGAGGTAGCCACGGGCCCAGAAATGCCGACCCCAGAACTTCTTCCGCAGCGACGGAAACTCTTGAAGCAGCACTCGCGAGAGCTATGATCGATTTTGGTGTATGAGTTGAAGAGGCGGCGTACCTCTGCTGAAATGCGGTTGTCGAGATCGTAGTTCAGCAAACAAGAAGATACACCACCATGAAAGAGCATAGCTACGACAGCAATTCTGCCACTACCTGAATGCAGCCTTCAACGAATCTATTTCTGCCTTTACGATTTCATTGCTTCTACTCCCGAATGACACCGCCTCTTCACGATTCGATCGATATCGTGAAGAGCATGAGGAAGCGCAAGACGATCTGCTTGATCGAATCAAGAAACACCGCGGATTGATTAAACGGCAAGCACGTTGCCGAGCGCGCCCCGCAGGTGCGCTACTCGGCGCGTATCCTGTTCCAGGAGCTGTGCGCCACCCGCGGGTTCAGCGGCGGCTACGACACGGTGAAGCTCACGGTGCGGCCCCTGCGGGCGCAGGCTGCGCTCGATTCGCTCACCCAGTGCCGCTTCGAGACGGCGCCGGGCGAACAATCGCAGGTCGACTGGGGTCAGGTGCGGGTTGCGTTCGAGTCCGGGCCGGCCGAGATTCACGTGTTCGTGATGACGCTCGGCTACTCGCGCCGCAGCTTCGCCCAAGGCTTCGAGCACGAGCGCATCGGCGCGCTGCTGGCCGCGCACGAGGCCGCCTTCGAGCACTTCGGCGGCCACACCGCCGAGATGCTCTATGACCGCATGAGAACGGTCATTCAAAGAGCATCGACTCAACGTAGATAAGGTAAGCCTGACCACGGTCAACCGCGCGGTTGAAATCGTGCGACGAATTCTCAACCTCGCAGCTCGAGTGTGGCGACACCCGAACGGCATGACTTGGTTGCAGACTGCGCCGCTGATTACGGTCGAGAGGAACCGCGGAGCACGAAAGGCTTATCCGCTGTCGTGGGAAGAGCAAGACCTGCTGTTTGGCGAGCTACCAGACTTGAACCGGGAGATGGCCATATTCAAGGTCAATACCGGAATGCGTGACCAGGAGGTGTGCTCGTTGCAGTGGTCGTGGGAGCTGAAGGTGGACGCGCTTGGCGTGAGCGTATTCGTCATTCCTAGAGAGTTGGTCAAGAATCGCGAGGATCGCCTCGTGGTCCTGAACAGCGTAGCCAGGGAAGTGGTAGAGCAGATGCGTGGCCGGCACTTACAGTACGTGTTCGCCTACCAGCGACCGCGCACCCGGAGTCCGGACGTATATGCGAAACCGCAGAAGACGGCGCGCCGAGTCGATACCATGAACAACACCGCTTGGCAGAACGCTAGAAAGCGCGCGGCTCAGATGTACCGAGAAAGATTGGGCCGCGACGCGCCCTGGGGATTCGCCCACGTGCGCATTCACGACTTGAAGCACACGTTTGGGCGGAGGCTTCGGGCGGCTGGGGTTCAGGAGGAAACGCGAGCAGTGCTGCTGGGTCACAAGACCCGAAGCATGCCCACGCACTACTCCGTCGCCGAACTTGCAGAACTTCTTGCAGCGGTCAATCGTATCGACCGTTCACTTGCAACGCCAGCGATCACGCTGTTGCGCGCTGCTGCGTGAGAAAGTCACGCAAATCTCACGCAAAAATGAAAGAGTACTTGATTTTGATATGCCAAGTCCTTGAATTCTGGCGCGCCCGGCAGGATTTGAACCCACGACCCCCTGGTTCGTAGCCAGGTACTCTATCCAACTGAGCTACGGGCGCGAAGGCGCGAATTATAGCAAAGTCGGTGCGCCCACGACGCATGCTAGGATTGCGCGCCGCAGGAGAGCGTGTGGCAGAATCAATTTTCCTGTCACCCCCACCCTCACCCTCCCCCATCGAGGGGGAGGGAAGTTATATTGAAGGAGAAGGTGTTGAAGATCGGCATTGCAGGCATGGGGCGCATGGGCAGCGCCATGGCGGCTCGGTTGTTGAAGCTGGGCCACGAGGTCATGGTCTGGAACCGAACCGCAGAGAAAACGAGACCGCTCGCGGCCGCCGGGGCCGGGATCGCGGCCAGTCCCAGGGCGCTCGCCGAGGCGTGCGATGTCGTTATCACGATGCTGTCCGATGCACCCGCCATTGATGGGACTTACAGCGGCAGCGACGGACTCCTCACGGGCAACGTCAAGGGCAGGCTTTTTGTCGAAATGAGCACGCTGCCGCCGGTCGTGCAGCAAGAGCTCGCCACCAGGATGCGGGAGACAGGCGCCTCATTCATCGACTGCCCCGTGGGCGGCTCGGTGGCGCAGGCACGCGATGGCAAACTGCTGGGATTCGCCGGCGGCGAAGCGGCAGACGTTGCGCGTGCAAGGCCGGTGCTGGAACAACTCTGCCGGCGCCTCGAACACGTCGGCCCGGCCGGCGCGGGCGCGAGCATGAAGCTTGCGATCAATCTGCCGCTCCTCGTTTATTGGCAGGTGCTCGGCGAAGCGCTGTCACTGGTCAAACCGCTGGGCCTCGATCCGGCGCGGGTGATGGACATCTTCGCGGATACCTCCGGTGGCGCCAACGTCATCAAGTGGCGCGGCGGCGTGCTTGCCGAGGCGCTCGAGGGCAAGGCGCCCGCCGCCGTGTCATTCGACATCGAGCTTGCGCGCAAGGATCTGCGCACGATGGTCGAGGAGGCGCAGCGGCTTGGATACGCGTCGCCGGTCACCGCCCAGGCGCTGGCTTGCTACAACCAGGCCGTTGGCCACGGATTGGGACCGGCCGACACCGCTATGCTGGTGGCAACCTGGGTAAAGGAGGGAAAGTACTGAGTGCGCCTGGCGGGCCAGGCAGAGAACATTACGGCGGCCGGGCGGATCACGGCCAATCCCATGGTCATGGGATTACGGCGGGCGCCCGATACGGCCAGAATGATGGCGGCCGGTCGGCGTGACGCCGGAAAGTCCTGCCGCGTGGCAATGCTGGAAAGGCATACGCTGCACTGGTAACATAGCGCATCCTGGGCGCCATGCAGGGCAAGCGTTCGCGTTCGATGCATTGCTGAATCGACCGTAATCGACTTGAATGGGGAGAACACAAATGGTCCGCGACGTCCTGAAGATCGTCATTCCGTCCATCCTGTTATTGCTCGTCGGCTGCCGTACCGCGCCGTTATACGACGTCAACGCAGCGCCCGTAGTCGCCAACAAGGCCGTGACGCTGCCGGACGTGGAGAAAGCCATCATGCGCGCCGGAGCGGGCCTCGGCTGGCAGATCGTGTCGCGCGCGCCGGGACAGGCCGAGGGAACGCTGGCCCTGCGCACCCACCGCGCGGTCGTCGACATCAGCTACG
>MEQV01000077.1 GCA_001770355.1 Betaproteobacteria bacterium RIFCSPLOWO2_02_FULL_62_17 | reverse complement strand
CGCTGCACAATGGCATCGGGGACGCCGGCGGGCACCACCAGGCCCCACCAGAATCGCCCTTGAACGTCAATAAATTCGCCCAGACCCACCTCATGGAAGGTCGGAACATCGGGCATTTTCGCCAGCCGCTTGGCGCTGTTGACGGCAAGCAGCTTGACCTTTCCGCCGCTCAAATAAGGGCCGGCGCTGCCCAGCGAGGTCTGGGTCACACTGCTTTCGCCGGCGACCAGCGCATTCAGGATCACATTCATGCCTTTATAGGGCACGCCGACAAATTCTGTTTTCCATTTGTTGTTCATCCACTGTCGCAGGATGTCCTGGGTGGTGCCCGGGCCCAGCGTGGCGAAATTCATTGCAGCGGATTTCGCCGCCCCTAATTTTTGCAGGTCGGCGATCGAATTTACCGCCAGGAGCGAGGCCGCCGCCACCCCTGACACTTGAACATAAAGATTGGTAACCGGTTTGAAATCCTTATCCGGGTCGTACGGCAGCTTGGAAATAATGTGTGGGTTAAGGGACATGGATTGTTCGTTGACCAGGCATACGGTGTAGCCGTCCGGCGCCGAATTCTTGCAGGCAGTGGCACCGGGAACGAAATTGCCTCCCTGTCGGTTTTCGATTATCCACGGTTGGCCCATTTGCCTGGCCAGTTCCACCACGCCCACGCGCATCACGATATCGGACAGGACGCCCACCGAGACGTTCAGGACGAAGCGTATGGGTTTGCTCGGATAGGATTGCGCAAGCACCGCATGGGGCGCCAGCAATGCCGTGCATAGCAGCACAGGAATAAGAGGTTTTAGTCGCACGGCTGTGCCTCCAGTGTTGACGAGTCGGCTTGGGTGTCGGCGCGGCCAGGCTTGTGAGCCCGGTGCGTGAATCGACGTATCGGAAATTTACCGCCCGACTATATTAATCCCCTTGAGGTGTATCAATAAAAGGCCACGGCAGGAATTGCCGCTCAACCTGGGCCTGCCAGGATCTCGCGACCGGAGGCAATCGTCTCGCCGTGCGATACTCGCCGCAACCTCAACACCTGGCCTCTGCAAGATGAAAAATACCGACCAAGCACCGAAGCCGCTCGAAGGCCTGGTGGTCCTCGAACTCGGTACCATGATCACGGCGCCGCTGGCAGGCATGGTGCTCGCGCACGCCGGCGCGGATGTGATCAAGATTGAGCATCCGCAAGGCGGTGACCCGTTTCGCAGTTTTCGCGGCGGCTTGTACAGTCCCAACTTCATGGCTTACAACCTTGGCAAGCGCGGCATCGAACCGGATAGAAAACTATCTCGAACTGCGAACTATCCTGAGCGGGGTTTTCGTCACGCGGCCCAGAATGCATCGAATGGCGCTATTGGAGACCAACGATGTCCCCTTTGCTCCTGTCAACGACACCGCGGAAGTATTCGCCGACCCGCAGGTGAAGCATCTCGACCCGCTGTGCACGGTTACCCACCCCACCGAAGGGAAAGTCACGGGGCTGCGCAACCCGGTCCTGTTCGACGGCGCAAGGTCCGACATCACCGCCGCCCCAACGCTTGGCGAGCATAACCGGAGTGTTCTGTGCGAGATTGGCTGCAGCGAGGAGGAGATCCTCGAACTGGAGAAAAACGGGGCGAGCTAGCGCCGCACAGTCCACCGAACTCCTGCAGCACCTGCGCCGGAACTTTTTGAATCGACCATCAGCGCGAGCGCTCGGCTTCGCGCGCGGCGATGCGCTCCTTCAAGATGCCTGATTCCTCGATAATTTCGCCGACCAGGTGCTCGCGCCGGTAGGCCATCACGTGCACGCCCGCGACGCCGCGGATTTCGCGGATCTGCCGGATCAGCTCGATGCAGATCTTCTTGCCTTCGTCGGCTGGACTGGCCGCGCCCTCGAGACGGCGGATGAGGCTGTCGGGAATGTGAATGCCCGGAACATGGGTGCGCAGCCAGCGCGCTTGCTTGGGCGAAGGCAAGGGGCCGACGCCAGCCAGGATGAAGACGCGCTCGTGCAGGCCCAGGTCGCGCACCCGCGCCATGAAGCGCTCGAACATCCCGATGTCGAAAATGTAGTTGGTCTGGATGAAGTCGGCGCCGGCATCGACCTTCTTGCCGAGGCGGTCGGCACGAAGCTCATACGGCGGAATACAGGGGTTTTCCGCCGCGCCGAGGAACACCCGGGGCGGCGTCGTGATCCTGCGGCCCGACAGGAACTTGCGCTCGTCGCGCATGGCCCTGAGCGTGCGCAGCAGCGACATGCAGTCGAAATCGAACACCGGCTTGGCACCCGGCTGGTCGCCCACGGCGACACCGTCTCCGGTGAGACACAGCACATTGCTCACGCCCATCGCCGCCGCGCCGAGCACATCGCCCTGAATGGCGATGCGATTCCTGTCGCGGCAGGAGATCTGCAGGACGACGCCAAGACCGGCGCGCGAAAGGATCGACGAGATGCCCATCGATGACATGTGGCAGTTGGCGCCTGAGGCGTCGGTGGCGTTGATCGCGTCGACCACGTTCTTCAAAGGCTCGGCGGCGGCCAGAACATCGCCGGGATCGGCGGAATCCGGCGGGTTCAGTTCCGCGGTCACGGCAAACCAGCCCTTGCGCAGCGTGTGCTCGAGACCCGAAGCCGATTTGTACCCGGGAGGCGGCACCGGCGGCGCATGCACGATCGGGTCGTACGGCATGAGCCTCTGAAACGGAGTCGCCCGGTCCGCTTCCATCGATTCCGGGAGCGCCGCGGCATGCGCCGCTACGGCGTTTGCGCGAGGGAGCTCTCTGGCCGCTTGCCCGTGCAGCGCGGCCTGCGGCTCAACCGCAAGCGGCGCCGATGCCGGCTCAACCGCCCGCGCCTGCGGAAAGGTGCGTGCAATCGCAAACTTGCCGGGATCGGGCGGGGGGGCCTCGCGGCGCTTTTCGAGCGCCTTTTCGCGCGCGACCCTGAGCCACGCCGAAGAACCGCGCAGCGCGCCGTCCACCGGCGGCTGCACCACGGAGATCTTGATCTGCCCGTGCTTCATGCGCGCCGCACCCTCAAGGGCGTCCACCCAGACGCACATCATGTCCGGCTTCACCTCGCAGAATCCTCCGGCGCGCACGCCGCTGCAGGGGCCGTTGCGCAGATTTTTGGGGCAGTTCATCGGGCACGACATGCCGGTCGAAGAAAGCACGCACTGGCCGCACATCTTGCAGTCGAACAGCAGGCCCTTGAGCACGCTCTCGGTCAGCGCGAAGGGCCGTTCCAGGCGCTCATAGCCGATGCGCTGAAACACCGGGTCGAGCGACACCATCACGCGCTCCAGGTAAAGGTAGAGCTGCTCGAAAAAGCGCGAATGGCGTACAGCCAGGCGTCTTAGTGCATACATGGCGGCGCGGTTCCCGGAGAAGTGGCACGCCGATGATACCGCCATGCCGGCCTTATGCAGGTGGAGATCGGCGCATATAGTGTCAGGGCAAGGGACGGAAGATCGGATTGGAAAGGCCGAATGCGTCGATCGAGGTGCCGGTGATCGATGAACTAGCCGGCGAGGCGAGGAACAGGGCGAGTTCGGCGATTTCCTCCGGTTTGATCAGGGGGTCGCGCTTATTCAAGCGCTCCGCGCCAAAGGACTCCAACAGCCCTTCGGTGTCCACGCCGCCGGGACAGATGCAATTGACATCGATGCCATGCACTTTCACTTCGGCCGCCACGCTTTGCGTCAGGTTGATGAGGCCCGCCTTGCTGGCGCGGTAGGCGCTGCGGCTCTTGCCGCCGTTGCGACCGCCGATGCTGGAGATGTTGATGATCTTTCCCGAGCGCCTGGCGATCATATCCGGGAGCACACCCCTGATGAGCAGCGCGGGCGCGGTGAGGTTGATATTGATCACCTCGCGCCACATGCGCGGGTCGTAATCCACCAGGTCGACGAACGGAGGAATGATGCCCGCGTTATTGACCAGCAGGTCGATGCTGCCAAAGCGTTGTAACGTGACATCGATGACGCGCTGGATGTCGGCGTCCTGCGCAAGGTCGGCGCGAACCGCAAGCGCGCTGCCGCCCAATGCAATGATTTCGGCCGCGACCGCCTCGATGGTCTGCGCGGTTCTTCCAACGATGACCGCGCTCGCGCCCGCTTTGGCATAGGCGAGCGCAATGGCCCTGCCGATGCCGCGGCCGGCGCCGGTAACGATGGCAACCTTGTTTTCCAATACCTGCATTGCTGCCTCGATTCGTCACAGTGGAAGCCGATTCTACTTCCGCGGGGGGCGAAATCCCCCGCATGCTTTTCCGGGCCGCGGCGAACTGCACTATGATTTGCGCTGTTGACAGCGAGGGGAAACGTCATGTCCGCGATTGCAGCAAGACCGAAGGCGGTTCATCTCAAAGACCGGCCCTCGGGCGCGATGACCAGCGAGGTGCTGCGCCAGATGGAACTCCTCAACGAGGAGGTCGAGCATCTGAACATCTGGTTGCGCACCCGCGCCAACGCGGCGGCGCAGGCGCCCTGGCACCTGACTGAGTCGACCGTGCCCCCGCTCGCGGCGGCGGGTGCACTGGATCTGCCCTCGCGCGCCGTGCCCTACCTGTGGCAATGGAAGCTCATCGAGCCTTATCTCTACAAGGTGGCCGAGCTTTGTCCGCTGGAGGAAACCGACCGCCAGCAATTGCTTTTGACCAATCCGGGATTCAAGGGCGCGCTGAAAATCGCCAATTCGATAAGGGTGGCGATCTCGATCTATCGGCCCGGAGACCTCGCGCCGACGCACATGCACACGCCCAATGCCAGCCGCACCATTCTTTCGGACAAGGGCGGGTATTCCGAGGTCGAGGGCGAAAAATGTCCCGCGGCGCGCGGCGATCTGATTCTGACGCCCAACGGCACCTGGCACGGTCACGGTAACGACGATGACACGCCCGTGATCTGGATGGATGTGCTCGACTGGCCGCTGCTGGAAATGCTCGATCTTATCTGGATCCGGCAGGATTCCGCCAACTGGAAAATGGGCGGGCGGCCGGTAGCGGGCTTCTCCACGCTCGCTTACGGCAGCGGTGGGCTGGTGCCGCGCTTTCAGCCGTTCCCGCGCGGCACGGGAAAGAATGTGTCGCCGCAGTTTCATTATCGCGGTGCCGACGTGGCAAAGACCCTGCACGATCTGGGCGGCGCCAGCGGCGATCCCTACGAGGGGATACACATCGAATTCGCCAATCCGCTTTCCGGCGGCCCGGTTTTCCCGACGCTGTCCTACCGCGCGCAACTGCTGAAACCCGGGGAGTCGACGCAGGCCTTCCGCCACACCGCGAGCAACGTCTACACCGTCATGGAGGGCGAAGGCGTCACCGAGGTCAACGGCATGCGCCTGGAATGGCGCCGCAACGATGTCTTCGTGGTGCCCAACAACATGTGGCGCCGACATATCAACAGCAGCGCCTCGCGCGATGCGATCCTATACTGCGTCACCGACCAGCCGTTGATAGAAAAAATCGGGCAGTACTGCGCGCAGGGGCGCGGTCCGGACGGGAAGGCAATCGAACTAGCCTAGTACCCCACGGCCAGACTATCCCGCCTTGCGTCCGAACCGGCGAAGTAGCCATCATCCAGCCGGCGGATGAGCTGGCTGCAGCCGAAATCCATGTAGCCCTTGGGCAGCGCCACCACCTTGTGGCCGCGGCGCGCAAGCTCTTCGAGCGTCGCCTTGGAAAACTCCGGCTCGAAATTGATTTCCAGCCCCTGCATGATGCGAAAGCGCGGCGCGTCGATGGCGGCCTGCGGATTCTGGCCGTAATCGGCCAGGCGCACCATCAGTTGGGTGTGGCCCTGCGGCTGCATGCTGCCGCCCATCAGGCCGAGCGTCATCACCGCATCGCCGTCCCTGGTGACGAAGCCGGGGATGATGGTGTGGAAGGGGCGCTTTCCCGGAGCGACTTGATTGGGATGACCGGGCTTCAGCACGAAACCCGAGCCGCGATTCTGCAGACTGATGCCGGTGCCGGGGACGACGACCCCCGAGCCAAAGCCGTTGAAATTCGACTGGATCATCGACACCATCATGCCGTTCGCGTCCGCGGCGTTGAGGTACACCGTGCCGCCGCGCGGCGGCGTTCCATGGCCGAAATCCTGGGCGCGCTTCCTGTCGATCAGTTTCGCGCGCGACTTGAGGTAGTCGCGGCTGAGCATCTGCGCCGGGGTGATGTCCATGAACTTCGGGTCGGCGACGTAGCGGTAGGCATCGGCGAAACCGAGCTTCACCGCTTCGATCTGCAGGTGCACGCTGTCGGCGCCGTCCGCCGCGTGGCTTGAGAGGTCGAAGTTATCGAGGATGCCCAGTGCGATCAGGCAGACGATGCCCTGCCCGTTGGGCGGGATCTCGTGCACGGTGTAGCCGCGATAATCCTGGCTGATGGTGCCGCACCAGTCGAGGGTGTGCGCGGCCAGGTCCGAGGCCTTCATGGCGCCGCCGTTGGTTTTGGCGTGCGCCTCGATCTTTTCGGCGATTTCGCCCTTGTAATAGGCCTCGCCGCGTGTCTTTGCAATCAACGCCAGTGTGCGCGCGGCATCGGGCAGCCGGAATATTTCTCCCGCATGCGGCGCGCGGCCGTTGGGCATGAAGGCCTGCGCGAAGCCGGGCTGGCGGCCGAGTTCGACGGCCTGATTCGCCCAGGCGCCGGCGATCCATGGCGACACCGGATAACCGTTGGCGGCGTAGTCGATGGCCGGTTCGAACAGTTTCTCGAAGGGCAGCTTGCCGAAACGCCTGGACATCTCCACCCAGGCGGATACCGCGCCGGGCACCGAGACGCTGTTCCAGCCGCGCTGCGGTATCGCCGACTGGCCGCGAAAATAATCCGGCGACCAGGCGGCGGGTGAGCGGCCAGAGGCATTGAGGCCGTGCAGCGCCTTGCCGTCCCAGATGATGGCGAAGGCGTCGCTGCCCAGGCCGTTCGACACCGGCTCGAGAATCGGCAGGCACATGGCGGTGGCGAGCGCGGCGTCCACCGCATTGCCGCCGGCCTGCAGCATGCGCAGCCCCGCCTGTGATGCGAGCGGCTGCGAGGTGGAGACGACATTGCGCGCCAGCACCGGGCGGCGCGCGGTGGGATAGGGGTTTTGCCAGTTGAGATGTTTCATTCGTGTTATCGCTGCTTCGCTGTCGGTTTGAATGTCGGGCGCCGCATTATGCGCAGATTTTGGCGAAAGCTTCCCGCCATGGGTGTTTCCTGCGCGCGCACCGATGCAGCGCATGAATTACCATCGCCGCGGAGGAAGTGACATGAAACTTTCTCGTGTGCGACAGGAGGAGCTTCGCGGGTATATTCCCCATCGGAACCACATTCGGTTTCGGCAAAATCGCGCCGCGCTCGCGCGCTGACAGGAGGAGACAAAATATGCGTTGCAGATTATTTTGCGGATTCGCGCTCGTTTTGGGTGCCATGCAGGCCGGTGCCGCGTTCGCCCAGGCCTACCCGGCGAAGCCGCTGCGACTCATCCTGAACGTGACCAGCGGAGCGGTGGGGGACGTGGTGATGCGATCCGCCGCGCAGGAACTGGCCAGGCAGATGGGGCAGCCCTGGGTGGTGGAGAACCAGGGCGGCGGCAATTTCGTCATCGGTGCGAATGCCTGCAAACGCGCAGCGCCCGACGGCTACACCGTGTGCATGACCAATCTCGCGGCCATGTCCCTCAACCCGTTCGTGGTATCCGGGCTTTCCTACGATCCGGAGAAGGATTTCACTCCCATCACGAATTTGTTTTCCCAGATGACGGGCCTGGTCGCCGGCGGATCGGTGCCGGCGAACAGCGTCGCTGAATTGCAGGCACTCGCCGTTGCCAAGCCCGGCACGCTCAATTTCGGCACGCTCGGGGTGGCCAGCAATGCGGACATCCTGCGCGCCTGGCTTGGCGAGCGCTGGAAAACGAGCATGATCGGTGTTCCCTACAAGGGCATGCCGCCGATCGTCAACGATCTGCTGTCGGGGCAGATCCATGTCAGCTGGACCGCCATAGGCGCCGCCGCCAGCCACGCCCGGGCCGGCAAGCTGAAGATCCTCGTCATCAACACCGTGGTGCGCGCGAAGCGGCTTCCCGACGTGCCTACATTTGAAGAAGCCGGGCTGAGCGAGTATCCGGGCCTGGTGTGGTGGGGCATGGTCGGACCGGCGGGCATTGCCGAGCCTATCGTGCGCCGGATCAATGCCGAGGTGGTACGCCTGTTCAAGGATGCGAAATTCGGCGAATTCCTCGATGCCCAGTTCGTCGAACCGCTGGCAGGCACACCCGAGCAGTTCGCGGCCTTCATGAAAATGGATCGCGAGCGCGTTGGACAGCTGGTGAAGAAAATCAACATTCCTCGTCAATAGCGGTCATGAGCGTCGCAAGGAACCACCAGGCGGTCGCGCGCTTCCTCAAGCCCCGATCGATTGCCATCATCGGCATGTCTGCGCGGCCCGGTTCCGCCGGCCAGACCATTCTCCAGTGCCTGAAGATTAACCAGTTCGAAGGCGCCATACATCTGGTCGGGCGCAACGCCGAGTCCATTGACGGACGCCCCGTGTTGACGACCATGGCGTCGCTGCCTGAGGGCGTCGATCTGGCGGTGTTGACCTTGCCCGCGGTCGGCGTGCGCGATGCCATCGCCGCCTGCGTGGAGCGGCGCGTGGGTTCGGCGCTGGTGTTCGCGGCAGGATTCGCCGAAGTGGGCGAGCGCGCCGTGCAGGAGGACATCGCCGCCATCGCCCGCGAAGGCAAGCTGGCCATCGTCGGGCCGAACTGCCTGGGCTACACCAACAATGTCGACGGGCTGCTGTTGCACATGCTGACGGTGCGCGCGGCGCGCCGCGACGGGGCCGGCGCCAAGCCGGGCATCGCGATCATCGGGCAGAGCGGCGGCATGCTCGCGCACCTGCAATGGGCGATCGAAGCCCGCGGCGTGACGATGTCCTATCTGGTGACCACGGGCAACGAGGCGGGACTCGACAGCACCGACTTCCTCGATTACCTGATTGATGATGCCGCCACGCGTGTGGCCATGCTTTATGCCGAGCAGGTGCGCCGGCCGCAGGCATTTCTCGCCGCCTGCCGCCGCGCGCGCGCCGCGGGCAAACCCATTGTGATGCTGCACCCCGGCCAGGGCACACGCGCACGCGAGGCGGTGCAATCGCACACCGGCGCGTTGGTGGGCGATTACGGCGCCATGCGCACCAGCGTCGAGCGAGCCGGCGTGCTGCTGGTGGAGTCGTTGGACGAGTTGATAGATGTCTGCGAGTTGCTCGCGCGCTATCCAAACCCTTTGCCTTTGGGACCCGCGATCTTTACCGCGTCGGGTGCTTTTGTCGCCATCGCAAACGATTTTTGCGACAAGCTTGATATGCAATTGCCGCCCCTCTTGCCGGATACCGAAGCGACATTGAAAAAACTCCTGCCGGCATTCGGCAACGCCGGCAATCCCCTGGATTCCACGGCAGGCGCCTCTGCTGCGGTGGTGACCGGCGCGACCCGCCTGCTGCTGGAGGATGCCAATATCGGCAGCGTCTTCGTCTCGTTTCCGCTGACGGGAATAAACGGCGCGCAGCGCCTGGGTTATATCGCGGCGGGCACCGAGGGGGCGACCAAGCCGGTGGTGGTGGCGGCCCTGGGCGATTACAGAGCGCATGCACCGGAGATCCTTGCGGTGGCGAAGGAGGGCAATTTCATATTTTCACGCTCACCGGACCGCAGTCTGCGTGCGCTGGCGCTGTACACCGGCTATGGCCGATCGCTCGCGCGCGCCCGCGAGGCGGTGATCGCGCAACCGGTCAAGGGACTGCCCGATTTAGGCAAGGGCAGTCAACCCGAGTGGCTGGGCAAGAAGGTCCTGGCGGCGGCGGGCATACCCGTGCCTGAAGGCGGCCTCGCGCGAAATATTGATGAAGCGCTCGGCGTCGCCGCGCGCGTCGGTTATCCGCTGGCGCTGAAGGCGCAGGCCGCGGCGCTCGCCCACAAAACCGAAGCCGGCGGCGTCATTCTCAATATCTCCGGCGCGGAAGACCTGCGGCGCGCCTGGGGCGCGTTGCATGAAAACGTCCTGCGTGCCGCGCCCGGCGTGGTGCTCGAGGGCGCGCTGGTCGAGCGCATGGCGCCGCGCGGACTGGAACTGATGGTGGGCGCGAAGCGCGATCCTGCCTGGGGGCCGGTATTGCTGGTTGGTTTGGGCGGCATATGGGTCGAGGCATTGGGCGACGTGCGCCTGCTGCCGCCCGATGCCAGCCACGACGCCATCGTTGATGAACTGATGCGGCTGCGCTCGGCCAAACTGTTCTCCGGATTCCGCGAATCGCCGCCGGTTGACATTGACGCGGTTGCTGATGCGGTGGCGGCGATCGGCGGGCTGATGGAGACGCTGCCGGAAATCAATGAAATAGACGTGAATCCCCTCATCGCGCATGCGCGCGGGCAAGGGGCCATGGCAGTGGATGCGCTCATTGTCACAAGACAGGAAAGTTAAAGATTGTTCAGGCGGATGTAAGGCGCAGCATACTATTGCAGCCTGTTAGGTTTTCTGTATTGACAACTTTTATGATTGGTTGCACCGACGCTGCTTGCCATGGCGGTCGTTGCTGGTATGACTGCACGGGCGCCTGGCCGGTTACCGGAAACAAAAACGGCACGAGGAAAACCAATGATCATCGACACTCATTGTCACGCGTTCCCGGCGAAATTCCTGGAGATGGTCCCGGGGGTCTCCAAAGGGGACCCCCGGGGGCTCGGCTTTCACGCTTTCACCTATGAGGAATACATCGGACATCTGGACAGGTACGAGATCGACATCGGCGTTCTTTCGCATCCGGCGGGCGGGATCGAGGTCGGGTTCAACCGCAAGCGGGCACTGGACCTCGCCGTTGTCTGCAACGATGCCTACGCGGAGTATTCCGGCCGTTATCCGCAACGCCTGAAGTGGTTTGCCCGCATACCCTTGGTCCACATGGACGACGCTATGGCGGAGCTCAAACGCTGCATGAAGGAGCTGGGGGCCCATGGGGTGGTATCGCCCACCAACATCGGCGGCGAAAAGTCTCTCGATGATGCGGAGTTCGCGCCTTTCTGGGCGGAGGTGGCACGCTACGACGTGCCGGTTTTCCTGCACCCGCACGACGCCCCCTGCAGCCCCCGGTGGCACAAGTTTTCCTTGCAGCAGAAGCTGCACTGGCCCGCCGATACCAAGCTGGCCCTGTCGCGCTTGGTTCTGTCGGGGATCTTCGACCGTCACCCCGGGCTTAAGCTGATCGCCGCCCACCTGGGCGGCATGACCCTCATGTACCTGGACCGCATCAACTGGCGGGAAGGCAACCCGGAGTGCGAAGGGACCCCGGAGGAATATTTCATGAAGATTTACTACGATATCGCCGGGCCGGTGCGGGCACCTGCCATCCGCTGCGTGTGCGAGACGGTGGGAACCGACCAGGTTTTGTTCGGAGGGGATTATCCCCACGGCCGCGGGGGGCGGGACGACCAGTTTTACCCCATGGCTCTGAGGGCCATGGAGGAACTGGACTTGCCCGCGGAGGACAAAGAAAAAATCTTCTACAAGAACGCCCTCAGGATCTTCCGCATTTGAGTCTGGCCGGAGAGGGCCGTTTACTGGCCTTAAGCGGTCATCCGGACCCTGCATCCAATTCACCGCAAAGCCAACGTTCGCCGAACAATTTCGGCAGTGCAACCTATGCTGAGTTACCGCCGAGCAGCTTTTCCACCGATACCAGGAAATTCCTCATATTCAGCGGCTTGGTGATGTAAGCATCGAAGCCAGAAGCGATGATCTGTTGCTGGTCTTCGGGCATTACCGAGGCCGATACCGCTATTACCGGAACCTTCCTGACTAACGGCACGGCCCGGATCTTGGCCTGGGCCGCAATACCGTTGATGTCCGGCAAGTGGATGTCCATGAGGATCAGGTCCGGATTGCCTTCCAGGGCGAGGCGCACCCCCTCCGCGCCAGTAGTTGCCTCCAGCACTGTGTAGCCCTTCATCTGCAGCACGTCCCGCACTAGCCCATCTTTCTCAACTGAGCGCGGACACGACCGCTAAGTAGTTGATTGTTGGTCGATCGAAGGTGAAGGTCTCCACTACATTATTTCGGGCTCCGGAGTATTTTTTCGAACTTGTCTGGCAGTGATTTTTGGCGGTGGCTGCTGCGGCAAGGTCAGTCGCAGTTGGTCCAGCAGTTACATTTCAATTCGCTCTATACCGGTCATTCGCCGGCAAATTATTCGATCACTCGGTCGGCACGCGGAAATAGGGTGTGCGGCATAGGTTCGCTCTCATTCGCCTAAGCGCCCCTCGCGGACCCCTGCCGAAGCGATGTCCGCCGGAACGCTACTGAGCCTACATCTTCATCCAATGGTTCCAACCAAACTTGTCAACGGCTTCAAGTGCTGTTTCTGTGCACGTCACAATCTCACCTGATCGCCCGCTGGCGTCTGCTGAAACCAGGCGCGAATGTTTTCCATCTCCGGTTTAATGGACATGCTGGTCACCATGCTGCCAGAGTGCAGCGAGAGGAGCGCATTAATGCCGGCGTCGCGCTGCACCGCGCGTTTCAAGCGGCTGAAGAAGGCGTGGTTGAGCCGGTCGATATCGGAGAACAATCCGTCCAGCCCATCCAATCCCGCAGGTTCGCTACGCAGGAAGCAACCCAATAGGTGCATCGAGACGATGCGATATACCATTTCGGTCGGTGTGGCGAAGGGCATATGCATATACGCGAGCGGCCGCAGGCGCCCCAGTATTGGACATGCACTGGTAGCAAGGATGAGCCCCATCAAGGCGCGCAAGGCTGTCTGAGTATCAGTGTGCTTGCGTGCTTCGTATTGCGGGGTCACTACGTGCACACTAATTCGATCTATCGAAGATAGCGCGGCAAATTTCTCCACAACAGGCACCAGATCTGCGGCTGCGGGGCAATGCGCGCCCGGAGCGTTGGGTAGCGGGCAATGCGGACACTTATCTGTATCTAGGCGCGCCCACTCGGGCAAATCACCGCCCGCAAGGGGGCGATCGAATTCCACATCGAAACGATGTCCGACACCAGATTCGAGCCGGAAAAGATAGATGATCTTATTGCTCAATGGACTAGTCAATCAAAGAACTCTGTTCCGGATAATAACAAAGCGGTGGCATCCAGTCGTTTCGGCAATACACTACAAGGCAGCCGAAATACGCACGCGACAATGACGCCATATAATCCCCGCCCACAGGAAAATCATATCTGAAAACGTCGAAAACATGATCTTCGAACACCTGTGCGCCGTCCGCGCCGATGTCGGGCAAATCAAAGACGACATGAGCACAGTAAAACAACGACTGACATCTGTTGAAGTGCAAATGGCCCACTTGCACGGCGACCTCGCGATCGTGCACACCCGTATCGATGGCGTCGAAAAACGACTGGACCGCATCGAATGCCGCCTGGAATTAACGTCGGTATAAAAATCAGACGTACAAGAAAGTCGGGCATTTCAAGATTGTTTTCCGCAACCCGCTCACTTATACGACCCCGTTCCTACGCGTCCCCCTTATGCGCCCCGACCTTGCCCGCGATCCAATAGCGCGTCCCGCGTCCCTGGCCGGCAATTTCCAGAACACCTTTTTCGCTCAAGTCTGAAAGATCCCGTGTCGCGGTCGCTTTCGAGGCGCCGGTGAGGTTGACGTATTTCTCGGCGCTCATCCCGCCCTCGAATCCGCCCGGTCCGGCGTCGAGCAATTTCTGCACTACCTTCTTCTGGCGCTCGTTCATTTCCGGCGCGGCCCGCCAGAAATGCCCTTTGTCCACCGCCGCACGGATAATGGCAGCGGATTTTTTGCAGGCCTCTTCAAACTGGTCCGCAAACCAGACGGCCCAATCGGTTACGTCGAGTCCGCCGCGCTCAGCCGCGTTGAGTTGCTCGTAATATTGCGAGCGGTTTTCGTGCAACTGACGCGACAGGCTGACTATCCGGGAAGGCGCATTCGCGTCCTGCGCCAGCGCCATGTCGCATAGTGCCCGGCCGATGCGGCCGTTGCCGTCTTCGAACGGGTGGATGATTTCGAACCACAGATGTGCAATGGCCGCGCGAACCAGACCGTCGATGCTGATCTTGCCGCCTGGCGCGCTGTCGCGAAACCACGCCAAAAATCGGGTCATCTCCGTGCGCACACGCACGGAAGGTGGCGCGGTGTAATGCACCTTTACCTTGCCTGGCCGTCCGCTGACGATCTGCATCGGCTCAGCGTGAGTGCGATATTTGCCCACCTCGATGCGCGCCAGCCCGGAACGCCCGCCCGCAAACAGGGCCGCCTGCCAGTGGCATAGTCGCGCGTGCGTCAGCTTACTGTCGAAGTTGCGCGTCGCATCGTCCATCACGTCCACCAGGCCGTCGACGTGGCGCGGCGACGTCCCCGGTTTTCCGAAGCCCATTTTGCGCAGCACCGATGAACGCACCGCTTCGAGGTCCAGCTTTTCGCCCTCGATGCCCGCGGTCCCCATGGCCTCTGCAACCCAGATGTCTTGAAGTATCTCGGCATGGTGTTCCAGGCCGAGCGCATGCGCCAGTCCCAGGACCGTGCCTTGTGCAAAACGCGCGCGGCTGAGCGGCCCGGTCAGTGCCTCCTGGCGGAAAGTCAAAACCGGCCAGCCGGGCTTAGCCCAGATGTAGGGTGGCGTAGGGTCCATGAGCCGCATTTTACGCTTTTACGGCTCAATTTTATGATAATGGTGAGCCGTATTGTGGGTTTTACGGCCTAAAATCTATGCGTGGGTGGATCGAGTGATCCATTCACACCAACACATCAAGCCGGTATTTTCTTATCACGGAGAGAAATTTGAGCGCCATGCCGCTTGGACGTTTGGCACCAGTCTCCCAATTCTGCACCGTAGATTCGCTGGTGTTCAGCCGCGCTCGTCAACGGTCTGCTTGTCCCTGCGTTTTTCATGAATAGATAATCATGTATCGAGAACGGATTCGAACGATGTGGCAGCGGCGTATAATTTGCCGGGCAGAAACGCAACTTCCTCGGTTACGGTATGCCCACTGTTAGAGGAATTCCGGGCCCGTATAGGTTGTTTTTCTACAGCTTCGATTGCGACGAACCGAAGCACGTGCACGTGCGGCGCGAACGCATGACATGCAAGTTCTGGCTTGATCCCGTCGCTCACGCGGCGAACGATGGATTTCAGGCGCACGAGTTGAATAGAATTGCCAGGGTTGTCAAAGAGAATCGGGAGCTTCTTTTGGTGGCATGGGATGAACACTGCGGCGAATAGCGAACCCCGAATCGTGTCCTTGCGCGTGGATGACGAAGCGATTACCGCCTGTCTGGCCGACGCACGCACCATCAGCGTTCCGCTTGCATGGTCTTGGCGCCTCTTGAATGCCACGCCAGAGCAACGCCAGCGATTCGAAATAATCGGTTCCGGACAGGGTGTGCATTGGCCGGAAATCGACGAGGACATCAGCGCGGCCGGGATGCTGCACGGTATTCCAGCCCGTCCTCGCAGGCAGACGGCGTAGGGCGAACAGTGAAACACGGCAAGAACGATTCGCCCGCCGCAGAGAAGGTGCGACTCGCTCCGGATGATGGTGTCTTCGAACTGGCCGGCGCGGCGCCTGCTTGGATATGGGTGCATACATGCCCGAAGCCGAAATGCTCATGCCGATCCGCCCTGATACTCGCAGCACATGACGGGCGAGAACTGTTGCTAGAGCGCGGGGCCGCCGTTCGCGATGCCTGGAATGCCGCAGCCAACTATTCCCGGGTAGCCGCGTCGCTTGACGGCCTTATCGCATTCCACATCGATATCGACACGCTCGAGATCTTTGCGCCAATCGGCGACGAACCCTTGGATTTAGGCGCGCATCCGCGTATTGCGGGCATTGCGTCGCGTATCGACGGCGATCTGCTCGAGTCAATTGGGAAACTTTGGTATCGCGGTAAGGGCTGGCCAGACCCGGAGCAGCAAGTACTTCTTGCCAAGGAGATCAAGATAAGAGGCTGGCAACGCGGTGATATGTTGGCGTGGGATGATGTATGTACGGGCGTCCGACAGGATTGCTACGTATTCGAGGGCCGGCTCTACGAGGCCGCCGAGATGTACTGCCCAGTGCCTGACTGCGAGTGTGGAGAGGTCTCTATCCTCTTCAACACGCTAAAGCCGCGAGGAGCGCCCTCATCAGGTCATGTCACAGTGAAGCTGTCTGGCGAGATCGAGATTCAAGCAAACAAGAACAGGCGTGATCGGCTGGATCAGCTTTGGACTGCGTTCCAGAAGCGGCACCCGAACCACCTTGGGCGCTTCGCGCGCCGCTATCCCATTATGAAAAGTATCGGCGCACGGATCGTAGCGACGCCACCGGCGCTGCCACCCAAGGCAGGCCGCAACGATTCTTGCCCCTGCGGGTCGGGTAAAAAATACAAGAGGTGCTGTGGAACAAGCTAAAAGACCGGTCGTCTTCGAAGCAAAACATTGCTCCAACCAGCACACCGCCGGTTTCCGTGGACCGCTTGTTCCTGCCCGTTGATCCCCAGCGCAGCTGAACCCTGCTCTCAGGCCTTACCGAGCCTTGCTGCCGGTCAGGCTTGACAACTATGATGCGGTGCACCGCTTACTTTGGCTTGATGCCTCATCGAAGGTCTGCGCCGAGGCGATGGAAACGCCAGTCAGCGCGCTGAGCAGTGCGATAGCCAGCTTGGCTGCAATCCGCATATCTGCCTTTCGAGAAGCTTGCTCAGACCGCGGCCTTGCGCTCCGACCTGAGTTTCTTACGCAGCGCCGTGGTGGCGGGTTCGTCGCTGCTCTTGTCCGCTTTGAGCACCACGCCATATTGCTCGCGCGCGAATTTTTCGGAAACCAGTTCCTCGATCACGTCCCACGACACCTTGGCAGGATCGCGGTCAAGCGGATCGCCCCAGCCGCCGCCGCCGCTGGTGCGCGCGATGACCTGGGTCTGCTCGGGCACCAGATAGCGCACCGCATCCACCGGCTGGTAGTCGCTCTCGCCGGGGCGCTTCACCTGGTAATCGCCGGGTTCGCCGGAGGTGCCGCCCCACAGGCCCCAGGGCGGGCAGCCGGCGCGGCGCGGACGGCGCAGATTCCAGCGGCCTTCCACAAAATTGCGCACGCGCAGGTTGATGGCCAGGCCGCCGCGGAATTTTCCGGCACCGGCGGAATCCTGCCGCAGGCCGCGCGATTCGACCATCAGCGGGCACTTCAGCTCGATGCCTTCGATGGAACCGTTGCGCACATCGCCCTGGCAGACGGTGACGGTGCCCGATTCGCCGTCTTCATAAGGCCGTCCGCCCCAGCCGCCGCCTTCGATGGTCTGCAGCACGAAACGGCGATGGGTTTTTGGGTCCATGCCGAAAAACACCGTGCCGCCGAGCACGCCGTGATGCGCCGCGGGGATGGTGTCGCGCATCGCCGGCGCGAGTGCCTTGATGACGGTGTCCACCGTCAGCGGAATGCAGGTGCTCCAGCCCGACATCGGCATCGGGTAGCGCGCCATCATGATATTGCCTTCGGGGATGACGGAGTCCAGGGCACGGAACGATCCCTCATTGACCGGATCGTGCGGACCGGTGAGCGCCTTGTAGGCGATGCGCGGTCCCGCGTGGGTGCGCGCATTGATGCCCACCGGACGCTCGGCGGAGCAGCCCGAGAGGTCGATGGTCATGTGGCCTTTTTTGACCACCACGCGCGCGTGGATCCTGAGCTTGTCGCCCTTTTTGATGCCGTCGTCATCGAGAAAGGACTCGGCCTCGTATTCGCCGTCGGGCATCTGCGCGATGACATTCCGACACTTTTGTTCGGTCTCGTCGAAAATCTGTCGGGTCGCGGCGAGCACCGTCTCGCGGCCGTATTTGGTGAACAGTTCCTCCAGGCGCCGCACCGCCAGCTTGCAGGCGGCGACCTGCGATTTCAGATCGCCGAGCGAACTCTCCGGAAAGCGGATGTTGTCCTTGATGACGCGATAGAGCGTGTCATCGAGCTCGCCCTTGTCGTAGATTTTCAACTGGTCGAGCTGCAGGCCTTCGAGCCATGGGTCACCCACGTGCGCGCCGGCGCCGAAGCCGGTGGAGGAGCCCCCGACATCGATCCAGTGCGCGCGCACCATGGTGAACATCTGCAGCTCGCCGTCGAAGAAGAACGGCACGTAGATGACGATGTTGTTGAGGTGCTGCCCGGCCACCGCCTGGTGGTTGGTGATGATGACGTCATCCGGGTGAAAGCCTTTCTTGCCGTAGCGCTTCACGCCGTCGACGATCAGCACGCCGAGGTCGGCCACGAAGTGCGACACGCCGCCCACGTTCTGGCTGACGAGTTCTCCGTCGGCGGTGAGCACCGCGGTGCAGAAGTCGCGCACCTCGTAGATCATCATGTTGTAGGAGGTGCGCTGCAGATCGGCGGCCATCTCGGTGGAGATCGCCGGCAGCGCGTTGCGGATGACCTCGAGCGTGACCGGGTCGAGCCTGGAATTCTTGACGCGAGCGTCCATGAAATGCTTTTCTACGCGGCTCGCGCTTGGGCGCGCAGTTTGGCGCGCAAGGCATCGGTCGCCGCGCCGTCGATCGACTGGTCTTTATTCAGCACCACGCCGTAAGCTTCGCGCGCGGCTTTTTCGGAGACCAGCTCCTCGATAACGTCCCATTGCACCATGGCCGGATCGCGATCCAGCGGATCGCCCCAGCCGCCGCCCGAACCGGTGCGCACCCAGGCCACCGCGTTTTTCGCGACCGGATAACGGTTGGCTTCGATCTTCTTGAACTCCGTGTCGCCCTCGAGTTTGAGGAATTTTTCTTCGGCATCGCCGACCTGTCCGCCCCACAGGCCCCAGGGTAAGCATTGCATTCGACGCGGACTGTCCAGGTTCCAGCGGCCTTCCACCAGATTCTTTGCATTGACATTGAGACCCAGGCCGCCGCGGAACTTGCCCGGGCCGCCCGAATCCTGGCGCAGGGCGCGATCCTGGATGATCACCGGGCATTTCATTTCGATGCCTTCGATCGAGGCATTGCGCACGTCGCCCTGGCAGACGGTGACCGTTCCCGACTCGCCGTCCTCGAACGGCCGGCCGCCCCAGCCGCCGCCTTCAATGCTTTGCACCACGAAACGGCGCCCGGTCTTGGGATGCACGCCGAAGAACACCACGCCCCCGCCCAAGAGGCCGTAGTGGGCTGCCGGGGTACGATCCTTCATCGCCGGCGCCAATGCCTTGATGATGGTGTCGACCACCAGGGGCAGCATCTGGCTCCAGCCGGCCATGGGCGCGGGGTAGCGCGCCATCATGATATTGCCCTCGGGAATGATCACTTCGCAGGCGGAGAACGAACCTTCATTGACCGGATCGAGCGGTCCGGTGAGCGCCTTATAGGCGACTCGCGCGCCCGCGTAAGTGCGCGAATTGATGCCGGCCTTCCTCTCGCCCGAACAGCCGGAGAGGTCGATGATCATGTGCCCGGACTTCACCGTGATCCTGGTGTGAATGCGCACGCGCTCACCCTTGGTCACGCCGTCGTCGTCGAGGAAGGATTCCGCCTCGTAGACGCCATCCTTGATCTTCGCGACCACGTTGCGGCATTTCTGCTCGGTTTCCTGGTAAATCTGGCGGATGCAGGCAAGAATGGTGTCCTTGCCGTATTTCTTGAACATCTCTTCCATGCGGCGCATGCCGAGGCGGCACGCGGCGATCTGCGATTTCATGTCGCCAAGCGAACTCTCCGGGAAACGGATGTTGTCCTTGATGATGCGATACAGCGGCTCGTTCAGTTCGCCGCCGCGATAAATTTTCAACTGGTCGAGCTGCAGGCCTTCCAGCCAGGGGTCGGCCACGTGCGCGCCCGCGCCGAAGCCGGTGCTGGTGCCGCCCACGTCGATCCAGTGCGCGCGCACCATGGCGAACATCAACAGTTCGCCCTCGAAGAACACCGGCGTATAGATGACGATGTTGTTGAGGTGTTGCCCCGCCACCGCCTGGTGGTTGGTGATCAGCACATCGCCGGGTTTGAAGCCTTCGCGCCCGTAGCGCTTCATGCCGTCGGTGACGAGCACGCCCAGATCGGCAACAAAGTGGGAGACGCCGCCCACGTTCTGGCATATCAGATTGCCCTCGGGATCGAGCAGCGCGGTGCAGTAGTCGCGCACCTCATAGATCATCATGTTGTAGGAGGTGCGCTGCAGGTCGAGCGCCATCTCGTTGGAGATCGCCGGCAGCGCATTGCGCACGACTTCGAGGGTGACCGGATCGAGTTTGGATTCCTTGACGCGGGTGTCCATTGTTTTCTTTTCTCCAGGTGTGGCGCCGCAATGCGGAAAAACTCAGGGGCTGAGAGCGGCGAATTCTCGCTGAATTTTCGCATACCCGTCAGCGCCGTTTCTTGAGCGGAAGTCGCTCGCCATGCCGGCAGCCGGCCGGGTGGTTCGATCGCGGATCTGCCAGTTGCGAGGGCCTCTGGCGATAAAAATCTGGACTTAAGAAGGATTATGTGTGTGCTGGCTAACTTAATGGGATAATTCTTAACATTATGATTTAATTGTGTTTAATAAAATACCCCTACTTTTATTATTGCTTTGCATCAAAATTAATTCCGCTTATTATCTTACCCTATCACCTTCATTAGAAATGATTATTTGAAAACCTGATCGATTATCTCTATCTTGTCGTTGTGCGATGCAATATTGCTCGCGAAATCGAAAAGGAAAGAATCATGGCTACAGGCACATTATACGAGGGTGACGGATTT
>MEQV01000076.1 GCA_001770355.1 Betaproteobacteria bacterium RIFCSPLOWO2_02_FULL_62_17 | reverse complement strand
GGCACAGGTTCATGATCCCGTCCATCATCGCCACTTCGACATACTGGCCCTCGCCGGTGCGGTCGCGCTGGCGCAGCGCCGCGAGCAGGCCGATCGCGAGGTGCAGGCCCGTGCCGCTGTCACCGATCTGCGCACCGGTGACGAACGGCGGACCCTCGGGCACGCCGGTCGTGCTCATCGCGCCGCCCATCGCCTGCGCGACGTTCTCGTAGGCTTTGAACTGGGCGTACGGGCCGGAGGAACCGAAGCCCTTGATCGAGCCCATGACGATGCGCGGATTGATTTCGCGGATCTTCTCCCACGGGAAGCCGAAACGGTCGAGCACGCCGGGCCCGAAATTCTCCATCACGATGTCGCACAGCTTGAGCAGGTCCACGAACACCTGCTTGCCCTCGGCGCTTTTCATGTTGACCGTGATCGAGCGCTTGTTGCAGTTGAGCATCGTGAAATACAGGCTGTCGGCGTTCGGCACGTCGCGCAGCTGGCCCCGCGTCGCGTCGCCCTGGGGGTTCTCGAACTTGATCACATCGGCTCCCATCCACGCGAGCAGCTGCGAGCAGGTCGGGCCGGCCTGCACGTGCGTCATGTCGAGGATGCGGACTCCCTTGAGTGCTTCCATTTCGGTCTCCAAAAAACTCTTTGCTTTACCCTCTCTCGGGGAAGTTACGAGGGGGCGTAGCCCTCTTGTTCGTTACACTTTTATGGCTTTTCCTCTAATTCGGGGAAGTTACGAGGGGGCGTAGCCCTCTTGTTCGTTACTCACTTTATTTCTTTTTAGCGCTTGGATTCAGGCTCGTGATGCGACCGCTTTCGGTGCCGGCGGTCTCATCGATGACGGCATTGATGAGCGTGGGCTTCTTCGAGCGGAGGGCTTCTTCCATGGCCTTTCTCAACTCGGCCGGGGTCGTGGCGTGCACGCCCACGCCGCCGAAGGCCTCCATCATTTTGTCATAGCGCGCCCCCTTGACGAACACCGTGGGTGCCGCATCGGGGCCGCCGGTCGGATTGACGTCGGTGCCGCCGTAGACGCCGTTGTTGTTCAAGACCACCACGCAGACCGGCAGGTTATAGCGGCACAGGGTCTCGACTTCCATGCCGGAGAAACCGAAGGCGCTGTCGCCCTCAATCGCGATCACCGGCTCACCGCTCACTATCGCGGCCGCGACGGAAAAGCCCATGCCGATACCCATGATGCCCCAGGTGCCGACATCCAGCCTCTTTCGCGGCTTGACCATGTCGACGATGCTGCGGGTGAAATCCAGCGCATTGGCGCCTTCATTGACGAGTATCGCGTCCGGGTTGGCCTTGATGATGTCGCGCACCACGGCGAGCGCGCTGTGAAAATTCATCGGCACCGGATTCCTGGCCAGTGTCTCGGCCATCTTGGCGACGTTCTTGTTCTTGCGCTCGGCAATCGCACCCGTCCACTCGGCCGGCGGCTTGGCCCAGTTGCTGCCCGCAGTGGATTCAATCGCGGCGAGCAGCGCGGACACGCAGGAGCCGATGTCGCCAACCAGCGGCGCGTCGATGCGCACGTTGCTGTCCGCCTCCTGGGGCGAGATGTCGATCTGGATGAACTTCTGGCCGCCCCAGTCCTTGTGGGTCTTGCCGCCCCAGGTCTTGCCCTTGCCGTGCGAGAGCAGCCAGTTCAGCCGGGCGCCGATCAGCATCACCACGTCCGCCCCGGGCAGCACGAAGGAGCGTGCGGCGGAAGCGCACAGCTCGTGGGTGTCGGGCAGCAGGCCCTTGGCCATCGACATCGGCAGGTAGGGTATGCCGGTCTTCTCGATGAGAGCGCGGATCCCGGCATCGGCCTGTGCATACGCGGCGCCCTTGCCCAGCACGATCAGCGGCCTCTTTGCACCCTTGAGCAGATCGACGGCGCGCATGACGGCGTCGGCCCCCGGGATCTGCTGCGGCGCCGGATCGACAACCTTGATGAGGGACTTCCTGCCGGTCTCGGCATCCATGGTCTGGGCGAACAGCTTCGCCGGCAGGTCCAGGTACACGCCTCCCGGGCGGCCGGAGAGCGCGGCGCGGATGGCGCGGGCGATGCCCACGCCGATGTCCTCGGCATGGAGCACGCGGAAGGCGGCTTTGCACAGCGGCTTGGCGATCGCCAGCTGGTCCATCTCCTCGTAGTCACCCTGCTGCAGATCGACGATTTCCCGCTCGCTGGAGCCGCTGATAAGGATCATCGGGAAGCAGTTGGTGGTGGCATTGGTCAGAGCGGTCAGGCCGTTGAGGAAACCGGGGGCAGACACCGTCAGGCAGATGCCGGGCTTTTGGGTCAGGAAGCCGGCGACGGCGGCGGCGTTGCCGGCATTCTGCTCATGGCGGAACGAAATCACGCGCATGCCTTCGGCCTGTGCCTTGCGGGCAAAGTCGGTGATCGGGATCCCGGGCAGACCGAAGATCGTGTCGATGCCGTTGAGTTTGAGGGCATCGATGACCAGGTGAAAGCCGTCCGTCACTTCTCGGCTCACTTCGTGTCTCACTTCTTGTGAATCCGCATTGACGACAATCTGGCCGCCGCTGTTGAGTTTGGCCTCGACCGACGCTTGCGGTTCGACGCTGCCCATGGAAACCTCCTTTGACTATTGACAGTCGGATGACGTAATTCCGTCCTGTTTCGGATATCTGACGGCAAGTTTAGCGGATCAACGCGCGAGCCGGCGCCTGAGCAGCGACAGCAAAGGCCAGAACAGCAATATCAGCCCCAGTCCCGTGAGCGATCCCACCAGGACGTTGGAAAAGAAAATCGACATTTCCCCCTGGGACAAAAGCATGGACTGCCGGAAGGAAGCTTCCGCGCGGTCACCCAGGACCAGCGCCAGCACCAGCGGCGCGAGCGGATAGTCGAGCTTGCGGAAAATATATCCGATGACACCGAAGATCACCATCAGATAGACGTCCAGCATCGAGCTATGGACCGTATACGCGCCGATCGCGCACACCACCATGATTATCGGCGCGATGATGGCGAACGGGATGCGCAGGATTGCGGCAAACAGCGGTACCGTCGTCAGCACCACGATCAATCCCACCACGTTGCCCAGGTACATGCTGGCGATCAGCCCCCACACGAAATCCGGCTTTTCGACAAACAATAGCGGGCCGGGCTGCAGACCCCAGATCAACAGACCGCCCAATAGCACCGCGGCCGTCGGCGAGCCCGGCACGCCAAGCGTCAGCATTGGCAGCAGCGCCGCGGTTCCCGCCGCATGCGCCGCCGTTTCGGGCGCGACCACCCCCTCGACCACACCGGTACCAAATTTTCCCCGGTCGGGGGACAAACGCATGGCCACACCGTAGCTCATGAACGACGCGGGCGTGGCGCCACCGGGCACGATGCCCATGAAGCAGCCGATCGCGGCACTGCGAATCGAGGTAGCCCAGTAGCGCGGCAGCTCCTTCCAGGTATCGAGCACCACGCGCGTATCGAGCCTGGCGCGCACCCCTTTGAACTCCAGCCCTTCCTCCAGCGTCAGCAGAATCTCGCCGATGCCGAACAGGCCGATCACCGCGATGAGAAAATCAAATCCCTGCAATATGGAGGTAAAACCGAAGGTCAGGCGCAACTGGCCGGTGACCGTATCCAGGCCCACGGCGGCCAGGGCAAATCCGAGCATCATCGAAGCAATGGTCTTCATCGCGTTGCCGCTGCTGGTCCCCACGAACGCGCAAAAGGTGAGGAAATACACCGCGAAAAACTCGGCCGGGCCGAACTCCAGCGCGAAGCTGGCGATCACCGGGGACAGAAAGGTAATCAGGACGACGGCCACGAAAGCGCCCACGAACGAAGAGGTAAAAGCCGCGGTCAGCGCCGCGCCGGCGCGACCCTTTTGCGCCAGCGGGTAGCCGTCGAATGTTGTCGCCACCGACCAGGGCTCGCCCGGAATGTTGAAAAGTATCGAGGTCGTCGCGCCACCGAACAAGGCCCCCCAGTAAATACAGGAGAGCATGATGATGGCCGAGGTCGGCGGCATGGTGAAGGTCAGAGGCAACAGAATCGCCACCCCGTTGGCGCCGCCCAATCCCGGCAACACGCCGATCAGCACCCCGAGAACGATGCCGATGAACATCAGCATCAGATTGAATGGGGTCAATGCGATGGCGAAACCATGCATCAATGCGTTGATTTCAGCCATGCGATGCGTTCACTAAGCGAGGCCGAGCAGGTTTTCGACCGGCCCTTTGGGCAAGGGCACCCGGAACCAGATCTCGAACATCAGGTAGGTGCAGACAATTACGGCCCCCGAAACCGCGGCGGAACGCGTCCAGGAATATTTGCCCAGCCAAATCATGAAAAAGCCGATATACAAGATGGATGACAGGTAAAAACCGATCCATCCGATCAACACCACGTACACTATGGTTGGCACCAACATCGCGAGAATGAGTTTTAACGCGCCCCTGCCGACAAAACTTTTCTGCGCCACCGTCTTGCCCAAAAAATTTTTCGCCAGGTTCCACAGACTCGACAGGCACAGCAGCAAGCCGATATAGAAAGGAAAGTAACCGGCCTGCGGACCGTCCTCTGCCCAGCGAATGCCCACGCGCACCGAGTCAACCATCACCAGCACGCCGAGCAGAAACATCACCACGGCGGTGATCCACTCCAGCGTTCCACGCTTCGCCGCGGAACGGTCTTTGTCAGCTTCCAAAATACCCCCTCCTGAAACACCCACGAGCGGCCTTGGGACGCATACCTATCGCTGCCGCCTGTGCATTGCTCCAGGCGGCGCGACTTTATGGGATTTTGATTCACCGCCCCGCGAGCAGGGCGGCGCTTGTCGTTACTTACCGCCCGGCGCGAGGAACCCAGCCTCCTTCATCAGCCGCAGATGGCGCAGTTCTTCCTTGGCCACCCAGGCCTGATAAGCGTCGCCGGTCATGAACGTCTGGTTGAACGCACCCTGCGCCATGAACTCCTTCCATTCCGGCGTTGCCCGCACCTTATTGAAGAGATCAATATAGAACGTAATCGCCGACGGCGGAGCGCCGGGCACGGTAAACACCCCGCGCAACATCAGGTAATCCATATCCACTCCCGCCTCCTTGCAGGTGGGGATATCGTTCCACGATTGCTTGTCGGTCACCTTGTTTTTGTAAACCAGGCGCTCATTGTCGAAAACGCACAGTGGGCGCAGTTTGCCGCTGCGCCAGTGGGCGACCGCCTCGATAGGGTTGTTTACGGTGGAATCGACGTGCTTGCCCACCAGCTGCACCGCCACCTCGCCGCCTCCCTTAAAGGGCACATAGGTGAACTTGATGCTGCCCTGCTTTTCCAGCGCGACGGTGATGATCTGGTCTTCCTGGCGCGCTCCGGTGCCGGCCATCTTGAATTTGCCCGGTCCCGCCTTCTTGGCCGCCTCGATGTATTCCTTGGCGTTGCGGTAGGGCGACTCGGCATTGACCCAAAGCACGAACTGGTCGAGCGCCAACATTGCCACCGGCGTCAAGTCGCGCCAATTAAAAGGCACGCCGGTCGCGAGCGGAGTCGTAAACAGATTCGACAACGTAATGATGATCTTGTGCGGATCGCCCTTCGCGTTCTTGACGTCCAGAAAGCCTTCAGCGCCGGCGCCGCCGCCTTTGTTGATCACCACCATGTTGCCGGCCATCAACTTGTGCTTCTTGATGATGGCATCGGCCAGCCGCGCCATCTGGTCCGCACCGCCGCCGGTTCCGGCGGGCACGATGAACTCCACCGTTTTCGTCGGCTTCCACGATTGACCGATTGCGAGGTCAGCCAACCCACAGAACAACAGCACTGCTGATGCAGCGCATGACAGGCCGCGACTGATACCAGTCAAGGTTTTCATTTGTCCCTCCTCTCGTTTTACATCATTAGGAAAAATAAGCATCCTCCGACGCCCCCAATCCGCACCATTCGACACCCAGTACAGCGCTCCCCATGCCCCGTCGGTCCACTGGTAAACACCTATTCCCACCCACGTCAGTCCCAATCGTCCTACGGAATACAGGTTTTCGCAAGCTTTCAAGCGATCCTGCAGGGCCTCAGAACAGTCCCACCACCTTGCCCTGGGCATCCAGGTCAATCTTGTTCGCAGAGGGCACCTTGGGCAGACCCGGCATGGTCAGGATGTCGCCGCACACCATGACGACAAATTCGGCGCCGGCGGCCAGTCGAACTTCACGTACGTTAATGACGTGGTTCTCCGGTGCGCCGCGTAACTGCGCATCGGTCGAAAAGGAGTATTGAGTCTTCGCCACGCAAACCGGGTAATGACCGTAGCCGTCCTCCTGCAGTTTCTTGATCTGAGAGCGCACCTTGCTGTCGGCGGTGACTTCCGACGCCCGATAGACCTTGTTCGCGATTTTTCCGATCTTCTCCCACAGCGTGTCCTGATCCTCATAGACAAAGGCCGGCGTGGACTTTTGCTCGCACAGCTTGACCACCTCGTGAGCCAGGTCGGTGGCGCCCTTGCCGCCGTCGCCCCAATGCGTGGCCAGCACCACCGGAACGCCGTACTTGGCCATGCGCGAACGCAGCAAATCGATCTCGGCCTGCGTATCGCTGGTGAATTTATTTATCGAGACAATGCAGGGAACGCCGTAGACATTCTTGACGTTATCCACGTGGCGCTCGAGGTTGGGCAGCCCTTTCTCCAGCGCCGCGAGATTTTCCTGGGTGATGGTCTTCAGATCGGCGCCGCCGTGATACTTCAACGCGCGCACCGTCGCCACGATCACCGCCGTCGAGGGACGCAAGCCCGACTTGCGGCATTTGATGTCCATGAATTTCTCGGCGCCGAGGTCGGCGCCGAAACCGGCCTCGGTCACCACATAGTCGGCAAGCTTCATCGCCGACTGCGTCGCGATCACGGAATTGCAGCCGTGCGCGATATTGGCGAACGGCCCGCCATGAATAAACGCCGGGTTGTTCTCGACGGTCTGCACCAGATTGGGCGCGAGGGTGTCCTTGAGCAGCACCGTCATGGCGCCGTTGGCCTGCAGATCGACGGCCCGCACCGGTTTCTGGTCGCGCGTGTAGCCGACCACGATGTTGCCCAGGCGCTTCTTGAGGTCCTTGAGCGAGGTGGAAAGACAGAAGATCGCCATGACCTCCGAGGCGACCACGATGTCGAATCCGTCCTGCCGCGGATAGCCGTTGCCGGGCCCGCCCAGCGACACGACGATATCGCGCAAGGCCCGGTCATTCATGTCGAGCACCCGCTTCCAGGCGATGCGGCGCACATCGATGCCCAGTTCATTGCCATGATGGATATGGTTGTCGAGCAAGGCGGAGAGCAGGTTGTTTGCCAGGCCGATGGCATTGAAATCGCCGGTGAAGTGCAGGTTGATGTCCTCCATCGGCACCACCTGCGCATAGCCGCCGCCCGCGGCCCCCCCTTTCATCCCGAACACCGGCCCCAGCGAAGGCTCGCGCAGGCAGATCATGGCGCGCTTGCCGATGTGGTTCAGGGCATCGCCCAGACCAACGGTGGTGGTGGTCTTGCCCTCGCCCGCGGGCGTGGGTGTCATCGCCGTCACCAGGATCAGCTTGGCATTGGGCCGCTGCTTCAGGCTGTCCAGATAAGCGAGCGACACTTTTGCCTTGTAATGCCCGTAGGGCTCCAGATGCTCGTCGGCAATGCCGAGTTTCTCCAGCGCCACCTTGGAAATACGCTGCATTTTCGCGGCCTGGGCAATTTCAATATCGGACGCCATAAGTTCCCCTAGGGTGATTTGTCGTTAAGAAATTTCATAACTTTATTTAAAATCAATAAAGTACCGACGTACGTTTTCACGTATTTCAAATCCTGCATTTAGTATAAAACTGAGATCAGGCCTGCGCCGCGGCCCGGCTCGCCTGGCCGCCGCCAAAGCTGGTCTGCCGCGGCACCTCGCCGCCGCGGGTCACGCGCACCGCGCAATACTTGAATTCGGGAATCTTCCCGACCGGGTCGAGCTTCGGATTGGTGAGCTTGTTGGCCGCCGCCTCGTAAAAGCAGAAGGGCACGAAAATCGCGCCCGCCGGCGTGCCTTCGTCGGCGCGCGCATACAGCGAGATGGCGCCGCGCCGCGATTGCACGGTAAGCACCTCGCCCGGCCTCACCCGCAGGCGCGCCAGTTCCAGCGGATGCAGCGAGGCCACCGGTTCGGGCTCCAGGTCGTCGAGCACGCTGGCGCGGCGGGTGATCGCGCCGGTGTGCCAGTGCTCCAGTTGCCGCCCGGTGATGAGCACCATCGGATACTCGTCGTCAGGGCGCTCGTCGGCCGAAATCAGGTCCGCCGGCACGAACTTGCCGCGTCCGGTCGCGGTCGGGAAATGCGTTTTGAACACCACCGGCTCGCCCGGATCGCCTTCCTTTTCGCACGGATAGGTCACCGAGGATTCGCGCTCCAGCCGCTCCCAGGTAATGCCGGCGATCGAATCCATGCACAGGCGCATTTCGTTGAAAACATCCCGGGGATGCGAATAATTCCAATCCAGGCCAAGGCGGCGCGCGATATCCTGGATGAGCCAGAAATCCTCGCGCGCCTCGCCCGGCGCGTCCAGCGCCTTGCGCCCGAGCTGCACCATGCGGTCGGTGTTGGTCACGGTGCCCACCTTCTCCGGCCAGGCAGTGGCCGGCAGCACCACATCGGCGAGGTACGCGGTCTCGGTCAGGAAAATGTCCTGCACCACCAGGTGGTCGAGCGCGGCAATCGCTTCGCGCGCATGCTCGAGATCGGGATCGGACATCGCCGGATTCTCGCCCATGATGTACATGCCGCGAATCTCGCGCTTCTGCGCCGCGTGCATGATTTCCACCACCGTCAGGCCGGGATGGGGGTCAAGCTCCCGCCCCCAAAGCTTCTCGAAGCGCAGCTTCGCTTCAGGGTTGTTGACGCGCTGGTAATCCGGATAAAACATCGGCACCAGTCCCGAGTCGGACGCGCCCTGCACGTTGTTCTGTCCGCGCAAGGGATGCAGTCCGCAACCCGGCCGCCCGATCTGCCCGGTCATGAGCGCCAGCGCGATCAGGCAGCGCGCGTTGTCGGTGCCGTGCACGTGCTGCGAAATGCCCATGCCCCACAGGATCATGGAGCCCTTCGAGGTCGCGTACAAGCGCGCCACTTCGCGGATGGTTGCCGCCGGAATGCCGCAGATGGGCGCCATCACTTCGGGGCTGAATTTCTTGACGTTTTCGCGCAGCGCCTCGTATCCCGAGGTGCGGTCGGCGATGAACGCTTCATTGACCAGACCTTCCTCCACAATCGTGAACATCAGCGCGTTGAGCAGGGCCACGTCGGTATCGGCGTTGAACTGCAGCACATGCGTCGCATAGCGCGCGAGCTCGGTGCGGCGCGGATCGGCGACGATCAGCTTGGTGCCTTTCTTGACCGCGTTCTTGATCCAGGTCGCCGCCACCGGATGGTTGACCGTGGGATTCGCGCCGATCATAAATACCACCTCGGCATTGACGACATCGCCGACCTGGTTGGACACGGCGCCCGAGTTGACGCCTTCCATCAGCGCCGCAACCGACGAGGCATGGCACAGGCGCGTGCAGTGATCGACATTGTTCGAGCCAAAGCCGGTGCGCACCAGTTTCTGAAACAGGTAGGCCTCTTCATTGGTGCCCTTGGCCGAACCGAACCCCGCCAGCGCCTTGTTGCCGTGACGGTCGCGGATATCACGCAGACCCTTGGCGGCGAAATCCAGCGCCTCTTCCCAACTCGCCTCGCGGAAGGCGTCCCGCCAGTTGTCCGGATCGACGGAAAAATCCTTGTGCTTGGGAACACCGGCCTTGCGGATCAGCGGTTTGGTCAGGCGCTGGCGGTGATTGACATAATCGAAGCCGTAACGCCCCTTGACGCACAAGCGCCCGTGGTTGGCGGGACCGTCGCGCCCCTGCACGAAGATGATCCGTTCCTTTTTAATATGGTAGGTGAGCTGGCAGCCGACACCGCAATAGGGACAGACCGAATCGACGGTCCGATCTGCGGTAAGTTGACCGGCGATCTCCGCGGGCGCGCCGGCGCGGGCGCCGATCTGCGCGGGTACCTTGTGGGAAAGCGCGCCGGTGGGACAGGCCTGCACGCATTCGCCGCAGGCCACGCAGCTCGATGCGCCCATGTCATCGTCAAAATCAAACACGATCTTCGATTCGCCGCCGCGAAACGCGTAGCCGATCACATCGTTGACCTGCTCCTCGCGGCAGGCGCGCACGCAGCGCGTGCACTGGATGCAGGCATCGAGGTTGACCGCGATGGCCGGATGCGACACGTCGGGCGCCGGCTGTTTGCGCGCTTCGAAACGCGGCAAACCGATATTGAGCTTGTGCGCCCACTGGTCCAGCTCGGAATTCAGCGCATGCGGCGCCTGCGGCATGTCCGCGAGCAGCAGTTCCAGCACCATTTTCTGCGAACCCACGGCGCGCGGGCTGTCGGTGGTGACTTCCATGCCCTGCTGCGGGCGGCGCCAGCAGGCTGGGGAGAGCGCCCTTTCACCCTTGACTTCGACCACGCAGGCGCGGCAATTGCCGTCGGGCCGCATGCCTTCCTTGTAACAAAGATGCGGAATTTCGATGCCGTGATGCTTGGCGGTCTGCAGGATGGTTTCATCGGGGCGGCCGACCACGGACTTGCCGTTCAGCTTGAACTCCACCGGCAGCGCCGCCGCTTTGCTCATTGCTGTCATGTCAGTCCTCTATTCAACCGATCTCTTGCGGGAAAAACTTGATCACCGACAACAGCGGGTTCGGCGCCGCCTGGCCCAGACCGCAGATCGAGGCATCCGCCATGGCCTGGGAGAGCTCGCGCAGCAGCGGCTGATTCCATTTCACCGCGCCCATCAGACCAAGTGCCTTGATCGTTCCCACCCGGCACGGTGTGCACTGGCCGCAGGATTCCTCGGAGAAAAACTTCACCATGCTGCGCGCCGCGGTGCTCGCCTTGTCGCGGTCGGATAACACAATGACCGCCGCCGATCCGATGAAGCAACCGTGCGCGTTGAGGGTATCGAAATCCAGCGGCAGATCGCCCATCGAGGCGGGCAGAATGCCCCCGGATGCGCCGCCCGGCAGGTAGGCATAGAACACATGCCCGGGCAGCATGCCGCCGCAGTATTCGTCGATCAGCTCGCGCACCGTGATGCCGGCAGGCGCCAGATGCACGCCGGGTTTTCGCACCCGGCCGCTCACCGAAAACGAGCGCAGGCCACGGCGGCCATGGCGGCCGTGCGAGGTAAACCAGGCCGCGCCTTTTTCCACGATCTCGCGCACCCAATAAACGGACTCCATGTTTTGCTCGAGCGTCGGGTAACCGAACAGTCCCCGCTGCGCCACAAACGGCGGGCGCAAGCGCGGCATGCCGCGCTTGCCCTCGATGGATTCGATCATCGCCGACTCTTCGCCGCAGATGTAGGCCCCGGCCCCGCGGCGCAGATGAATCGGCGGCAGGGCACAGGGTTTGGCGCGCTGCAACCTCGCCAGCTCGCGCGCAAGCAATGCCCGGCACCCGGCGTACTCGTCGCGCAGGTAGATGTAGATCTCCCCGACGCCCGACGCCCAGGCCGCCACCAGCATGCCCTCGAGGAAGCGATGCGGATCGCGCTCCAGATACCAGCGGTCCTTGAAGGTGCCGGGCTCGCCCTCGTCGATGTTCACGGCCATGACGCGCGGTTCGGCCTCGGCGGCGACGCTGCGCCACTTGCGCCCCACCGGAAAACCCGCGCCGCCCAGGCCGCGCAGCGCGGAGTCCTCCATGATTTTGGTGAGCTCCTCGCGGGTGCGCCTGCCGGCGAGGCAATCGGCTATCAATTGGTAGCCGCCTTTTCGGCGGTAGGCGGCGAAATCTATGTATTTGGCTTCCGGACATTCTGTGGACGCAGCATGCACGGCAGCCGCGACCGCTTCGGTGCTGGCGCCACACACAGGATTCCTACCGACCACCGCCACCGGCGCAGTTTCGCAACGCCCGACGCAGGGCGCGGGAATCACGCGCACCTGGTCTCCCAGTGTGGCGCGCAGCCTCTCGATCAGCGCATGTGCACCGGCCAGCTCGCAGGACAGCGATTCGCAAACGCGAACGGTGAGCGCGGGCGGCGCGGCATCGTTTTCCTTCACCACGTCGAAATGGTGATAGAAAGTGGCCACTTCGTAGATTTCCGCCGTCGACAAGCGCAGCTCGGCGGCGAGCGCCACCAGATGCCTTGCCGCAAGGTGCCCGAACTTGTCCTGGATCAGGTGCAGAAACTCAATCAGCAGATCGCGCCGGCGCGGCGAGTTGCCGAGCAGCGCACGGATCTCCTCCAGGGCGCGCGGCTCGGTGATGCGGCCTTTTGGCGACGAACGAACCTTTGCCTTGCGCCGCTCCGTGCCGGCCGATGAACCGCTTTGCTTCATGAGACTCGCCCTGGTGTGTGTAATCTTGACAGGGACTACCGGCATCCCGTTACGTGAACCTACTGGTATTATCGCGTAACTCCGACCGCGGCAGTTTACGCGAGGGTCCTGCGTTTGGCTACCGCACCTCTATCCCAACTCGCCAATCGCGCCCACGATTGTCCCAGCAATGCCATAAGCCCGACCAGGCGCAGAGCCCCAGCTTATCTCGGCCAGCCGGTCACGCTGGATACCAGCGACGGCACGCCGACCGTCGAGATTCATTACCTCAATGAGTGACTGAGTCTGCTCGGTCGATGGCTGACTTAACGCATCAATGAGCGTGACAACTCTCGGGTCTCGGACCGATGCTCTATTAGACAAATTCTCAATATCAATATAACAATTGACCGAAAAGGCACGCCAGATGGTCACTTCTATTTTGCAATTTACACAATTTTCAGACAATCACGAAGGAATTGAAGCCGTCCTGAATGACTCGAAAGGTTCATGGAGGTATTGTGATTTCCGATGAACAGGCATAACGTATTGATCCATTGAACAGAGAATCGCCAAAGATATGAAATCGAGTCCGGATTGGTTGACAAATTCGAGAGTCAACTAAATTTTTCAACCAAGTCAAGTTAGCCGTGAGAATCTGACCGTGCCAGCGGAATTCAACCCCATTTGGCCAACTCTCGTTGGCGCGGCTATCGGATTTGCCTCTGCAGTCTTTGCGGAGCCATTACGACGTTGGTTCTATCGGCCGACCCTTGAGCTTTCCTTTGGCGATAGTTCAGAGTACAAGGCGCGGACTCCAGAACAGGCAACGCTAATAGATCCACAAAGGTCCGCGGTACCAATCTATAGCACCCACGAAGCGGAGTACGTTCGCATCAAGGTGACCAACACCTCTTCGTCTGTGGCAAAAAGCTGCCGCGCGTACCTTGTAGGGGTAGAAAAAAAGAAT
>MEQV01000075.1 GCA_001770355.1 Betaproteobacteria bacterium RIFCSPLOWO2_02_FULL_62_17 | reverse complement strand
AGTGGTAACCGACACGGCGAGTGGCAGCCAGAGCTTTCCGATGGGCTTGGCCTCCTCGCTCCTGCAAAGATGCAGCGCTCCAAGCAGCAGAACCGTCGAGATGCCCGCGCCTACCGAGGCCTCGGTCATGGCGACATCCACGGCGTCAAGCGCCACCAGCACGGTCGCCATCAGAAAGCTGTAGATGCCGCCAAGCACCACCACCGTGAACAGATTGCGGCTGCGTGCCAGGACCACGACCGTGACAGCCATCAATACCAGCAGCGCATTGATGATCAGCGTTTCGATGATGGCTGCTCCCTTGAGGCAAGCAGCGGTTGCACGCCGCGGACCAGCGCGGCCCTGGCCAGGGCATGCGTCGCCGCGGGACTGATGAAGAAGATGAGCAGTCCGATCATCGCGAGCTTGACCGCCACCAGCGAAAGCCCAGCCTGAATCATCAAGCCGGCGAGTATCAAGGCGGCACCGAGAGTCTCGATTACGCTGGCCGCATGCATGCGGGTGTAGAAGTCGGGCAGGCGTATCAGCCCGACTGCCCCAACGAGACAGAAAAATCCGCCTGCGAGAAGGCAGCCCCAGCTTATGAGATCCCGGACCATGCTCATGGTGCCGAACTCTCTTCGGGCTCGCCGGGATCGCCCAGATCGCCATGACGAAAATACTTGAGGACGGCAATGGTGCCCAAAACGTTCAGCAGTCCATAGACCAGCGCCAGATCCAAGAACTCCGGCCGCCCGCCGAGAAAGCCCATGAGCGCCAGCAGCAACATCGAACAGGTGCCGATGGTGTTGGCCGCCAACAGACTATCGAATACCGTCGGGCCAAGCGCGGCTCGCGTCAAAGCGAAAGCGATGGTGACGAGCAGCGCGCAGGCGGCCGCGGCGAACATTATTTCCCGGCCTCCATATCCGTCACACGGCGGTCCATTTCACTGCCCGCCAGCGAGGCCGCCCCCTCCTCGCTGAGGGCATGCACCAGAAACTCGCCGCGGCCGATCTCGACAGTAATAGTGCCGGGTGTGAGCGTAATCGAGTTGGCGTGAACGACCAGGCCGATGTCGGTGCGCTGGGACGGCTTGAAGCGCGCAAGCGTGGGACTGATCGGCATGCGCGGGTGCAGTATTCGGCGGGTGACATCCCAGGCCGACTTAACGATCTCCACGGCAAGCCACGGCCAGTACGAAAACAGCGCGCGGCGGCTGAGATGAATGGGATGACCCTCGCGATCGATGATGCCCATGCGTCGCGAAAACAGCATTACCGCGAGCGCGCATCCAGCCCCCGCCACCAGCAGGAATGCGCTGAAGTAGCCGGAAAGCAGCAGCCAGAATCCATACAGAAAAACCAGTACGCTGGAGGCATGAAGCATCTTTTTTCCTTCCCGGTATCGCGGCGGCTCACGTCGATCTGCCTGACGCGAGCGCCGCCGGTGTATTCGCCTGTTCGATTCGGGGAATACTATGCATTCGCGCATGGCTTGAAAATTGGGGCGCGCGCGTATGAGAAACTTCCAGCCTTCAGTCGTCCGCGCCGCGTGCCGCGGGTATCACCGGCCCGTCAGGCGCCTGGCGGCGAATAAGGGAATCACTTATGGGAATGGCCCAATAGATTCAGCAACCATGAACAGGGAAAATAGTTCGACGATAGACAGGAGCGATCTGGTTTTGCCGATGATTCCCGTCCGCACCATGCGATGGACAGACGCGCTGGTACTGGTGCTGGGCTTTATCGCGCTTGACCGGGTCAGCTATTTTCATCCCCTGCTCGGTCTCAATATCACCCCGTGGGATCCCGCGCCCGCGCTGGGCTTGGTGTTTGTGCTGCGCTTCGGCTGGAATTCGGCGCTGTTGATCGCGCTCGCCATCTTCCTTGGCGACGCCTGGATTCGCGCCCTTCCCTTAACGGTGTCGGCAGCCCTTGCCGTGCTGCTCTCCGCGGGTTACGGAGTGATCGGCGAATTGCTGCGGCGCCGGCTGAAAAGCGACGATCTGTTCATCGGCCGGCACGACTTGTTCGAATGGTTCGCAATTGTAGTGCTGGGCACGTTTGTCATTAGTGCGGCCTTCATAGCGGCATTGAGCGCGCTCGGTTTGATACCGGAAGCGCAGTGGCTTGCGGCTTTTGTGCGCCACTGGATCGGCGAGAGCGTGGGTATTCTGGTCACCATGCCGGCCATCTGGCTTATCTACGGCGAGCGCGGCCGCGCATTGATCCGCCTGCTGGCGACGAAAATCGAGACCGTCGCGTTGTTGCTGGCCACGGTAGTGGCACTTTGGATTGCATTCAGCGTCGGGGCGGAATCCGAATTCAAGTATTTTTATGTGCTGTTTCTGCCCATCGTGTGGGCCGCGGCACGGCAGGGATTCGCCGGCGCGATACTGATTGCGACGGTCGTCCAGATCGGCATCATCGCCTTGGTGAATCATTTGGGATTCTCGGCCATCAGCGTGCTCGAAATTCAGATGCTGACCGTGGTACTGGCCATGCTGGGATTCTTTGTCGGGGTCGTCATCGATGAGCAAAAACGCATCAGCCTGGAATTGCGCCAGACCCTGCGCCTGGCTGCCGCCGGCGAAATGGCGGGTGCGCTCGCCCACGAACTCAATCAGCCGCTGACGGCACTGTCGGCGTTCGCGACCGCCTGCGACAAACTGCTTGAGCAGGGAGATACCGGAGACCGGCTCAAGGAAGCGATGCGCCGCATTGTCGCGGAGTCCGAGCGCGCCGGCGCCGTGGTTCGCCGGCTGCGGGATTTCTTTCAAACGGGGACTACGCGTCTCGAATCGCTGCAATTGGAGGAATTGCTGACTGCCTCCGTCGAAAAATTCTCGGGACGAGCCGGGAGAGACGGAATCCAGCTTACGCTGGCGCCGGTACCCGCTTGCGTCCTGCATGGCGACCGCCTGCAACTTGAAGTCGTGATCCGCAACCTGCTATCCAATGCCTTTGACGCGGTATCGAAGCAGCCCGCCGACGGAAGGCGGGTTCGCGTATCGGCGAGAACGGAAGGACCGGGACGGGTTTGCGTCCAGGTGGAGGACAGCGGCCAGGGACTGTCGTCGGCAGTGGCGGCGCGCCTGTTCGAGCCCTACGAGTCGACCAAATCGAGCGGGCTGGGTCTGGGGCTGGTCATCAGCAAGGCGATCGTGGAGGCGCACGGCGGCAGTTTATGGGCCGAGGTAGGCGAACATGGAGTTTTCAAGTTCATTCTGCTGGTGGAGGGAGACGCGGCGCATGACGGCCATTGAGCACACCGTCTTCATTATCGACGACGATCCCTCAGTAAGGGACGCGCTCGGCCTGTTGCTTGGCGTGAGCGGCTATCGCACCATGATTTTTGGCGATGCGGAAAGCTTTCGGCGCGCCTTCAGCCAGGACAGTGGAAAGGCGTGTCTGCTGGTCGACATTCGCATGCCCGGAATGGACGGACTGGCGTTGCAGAAGTGGCTGCTGCAATCCGGTGCCAGCCTGCCGGTCATTGTCATGACCGGACACGGCAATGTCGATTCGGCCCGCGAGGCGTTCCGGGCGCACGCCATCGATTTCCTGGAAAAGCCGATCAATCAGCACAGGCTGCTCGCCGCGATTGAAGAGGCGATGGCGCGGCAATCCATCATTCAGCAGGAGCACGAGCGCAACGCCGTTTTCACCGAACTGTCGCGCACCCTCACTCCCCGGGAGAAGGAAGTCATGGCCATGGTGGTATCAGGCCGCCATAACCGTGAAATCGCCGAGTCGCTGGACATCAGTTCGCGCACCGTGGAAGTGCATAAGGCGAGGGTCATGCAGAAGCTCAAGGTCGACAGCATCGCTCAACTGGTACGAATGAGCCTTGGCGTTTCCTCGGACAAGGAAGCGTGAGACGGTGTCCGCGTCTCCTGCTGCTCAGACCGCCAACACTATCTGCCCCACCGTGGTCCGGTCCAGCATGGTCTTGAGCGCCTCGGCGGCCTGCGGCATCGGGAAGGTGCGTGCGACGGGCGTCTTCATGCCGGATTCGGCCAATATCTTCTGAATCGCCTGGTTTATCGCCGGCCCGGCGTCGACATGGCGCTTGCGCCAGCCGCCCAGGAACGAACCGATGATCGAGGCATTCTTCAATAGCGGCAAATTGGCCGGCACGTTGCCGATGCGCCCCCCCGCGAAGCCTAGCACCAGCACCCGCCCGCCGACGTTGATGCAGCGCAGGGACTGCTCGAAGATATCGCCGCCAATGACCTCGAATATGACGTCCGCGCCCAAGCCGCCGGTCATCGCATTGACCCGGTCCTTGTAATTCTCGGCCGAATAGTCGATGGTTTCTGCATAGCCGTGTTGCCGCAGGAACGCCGCCTTGGCCGCGCTGCCCACCACGCCGATGACGCGGGCGCCGAGGTACCTGCCAAGCTGCATGGCGGCAAAGCCGATGCCGCCGGTAGCGCCGGTGACCACCAGTGTTTCGCCTTTCTGCAGTTGCGCACGGATAACCAAGGCAAGGTACGAGGGCGTGAAGGTAAGCCGCAGCGCCGCGGCCTGCACATCTTCCATGCCTTCGGGAGTCGCCACCACGGTCTCTTCACCGACCACGCGTTCTTCGGCAAACGCACCTTGATGATCGGAAGCGGTAACGCGCTGGCCGACGCGTATCTCCTTCACCTCTGCGCCGACTTCGGTCACTACCCCCGCCGACACCGACCCGGGCACATAGGGCAGCGCCGGCTTCACCTGGTACTCGCCCTTCACCATCAGCGCGTCCATGAATCCCAGCGTCGCGACCGCGGTTCGAAAGCGCACCTGCTTGGGGCCGCAGGCCGGCGCCGGCACCTGCGTCCAGACAATATTCTCGATGGGACCAAACTCGCGGCAAAGCATCGCCTTCATGACGTGAATTTCCTTTTCTTGAAGCGCGCGGCAATTATAGAGGGCATGCGATGCCGGGGTGGTTTTCCGTGCGAACCGTCACAGTGCATAATGGCGCGATTCCATCAGTTGACGGGGCTGTCATGGGAAATTTGTTGATTGGCAATTGGACCGCGGAAGATACGCTCTCCGAAATCCGCGAAGGCGGACGCTACATCAAGCACCCTTCGGTATTCCGCAAGGCCGTCAGCGCCGGCGGTTCCTCGGGATTTAAGGCCGAGCCGGGCCGCTACCACCTGTATGTGTCGACCAGTTGCCCCTGGGCGCATCGCGCCATGCTGTTTCGCGTGCTGAAAAAGCTCGAGGGCATCGTCGGCATGACCGACACCGCGCAGACTCGCGCCGGCCAGGGCTGGTCCTTTGGCCAGGGCGGGCATGTGGTTCCCGGCACCGATCGGCGGGTGCAGTACCTGCACGAGATCTACACCCTGGCCGACCCGCAATGCACCTCGCGCGTGACCGTGCCCACGCTATGGGACGCGCACACCCGCACCGTGGTGAACAACGAATCGGCCGAAATTATCCGCATGTTCAACTCGGCCTTCGCGGCTTTCGCGCCGCCGGCGCCCGACTACTATCCGGCCCCATTGCGGGCGGCCATCGACGCCATGAACGAAAAAGTGCTCAAGGGCGTAAACAACGGCGTCAACGGTTGCGGCCGCTCGGCTTCGCAGGAGGCTTATGAGGAATCGTTCGATCTGCTGTTTGCGACGCTGGACGAACTGGACGATATTCTCGGCCGGCAGCGCTACCTGTGCGGCGCGCAGCAAACCGAGGCGGATTGGCGGCTGTACCCGAACCTGGTTCGTTTCGACTCGATTTTCTATATTGGCTACAAGTGCAACCTGCGCCGTATCGAGGACTATCCCAACCTCTCCAATTATCTGCGCGACCTTTACCAGACCCCGGGGATCGCGGCGGTGTCGGATGTCGAGGCGATGAAGCGCGCCATTTTCGGCGGCAACGGTCCGATCAAAGGCAATGGCATCGTCCCGAGGGGACCGTGGCTGGGCCTGGATCGCGCCCACAACAGAGATCGTTTCCGCAAGGCTGCCTGAGCAGCGCTGGCGGCTGAGGTTTCCGGAGCTGGCCATGTCGACCGAAACGCTGGACCCCACCACCTTACTGTTCGAGATGCGCGATCTGCAAAACCTCGCCGCGGCGCTGCGCGACGAGCTCGAAGCCGCCAAGGCGGCCACCGAATTGGCGGTGAACCGCGCGGTTTCCGAAGCCAACGCGGAAGCGGTGCAATTGCGCGCCACCGCGGCGGTGTTGCGCGACGAGATAGAAATCGAGCGCGCCGATACCCAGCAAGCCGTGACCAGCGCGCTGGCCGAGGCCCACGGCGAGATCGGCCAGCTGAAACACACCATAACGGCGCTGCGCGAAGAACTGGAGAACGAGAGAGCCCATCGCGAAGAACTGGTTCGCAAGGCCTACAACGAAAATCAGGACGAGATTTCGCAGTTGCGCGCCGCCGCCGCGGCGTTGCGCGACCAGATGGAGGCCGACCATGCGGCACGCGACCAGGCGGTGCAGACGGCGGTTTCCTTTTCCCAGGACGAACTGGCGCAACTGCGCGCCACCGCTGCCGGGCTGCGCGACTCCCTGGAACATGAAGCCCTCTCGCGGGAACAGGCCTTGAACACCGCCCGTACCCAGGACCGCGCCGAGATCGCACAGCTCCAGGAAACGGTGCGGGAACTGCGCGACCGGCTTCAGGATAAAATGGAGTCCGCCCGTTGATAGCGGACGCAACAGGAACGCAATAATCTCATGAGCGCCGAGAAGTCGCCCCTGCCCTCGAGCAACATCCGCCCGCTGCCCGGACGCGGCGGCGAGCCCCCACCCAAGCCGCGCGCCAAGGCAGCGCCCCGGCACGAGCGGCTGAAACTTGTCGAGATGCTGCTCGAAGTCTCGCGCCGCATGGCGGCCTACGATACGCTGGACGACGTGCTGCACGCGCTGGTGGATATGACTACCAGCGAAATCGGCGCCGAACGCGGCACCCTGTTCCTGAACGACGCGTCCACCAATGAGCTGTACTCGCGCGTCGCCCAGGGCAACATAAAACGCGAGATTCGCCTGCTCAACACCAGCGGCATCGCCGGCCACGTGTTTACCAGCGGCGAGGCGATGATCATTCCCGATCCCTACTCCGACCCGCGCTTCAACAAAAGCATCGACGAGCAGACAGGGTTCGTGACGCGCAACATTCTGTGCGTACCGATCAAGACCGTGAAGGGCGAGATCATCGGGGTGGCGCAGACCCTGAACAAAAGAAAGGGTGAGTTCACCGAGCAGGACCTTGACATCCTCGAGGCCATGACCTCGCAGGGCACCGTGGCCCTGCAAGGGGCGCAGTTCATCGAACGCATGAAAGCGGTGCGCGCGCAGGAGATGGAGTTCGTCGAGATCGTCTCCGAGGTCACTGCGGACATCAAGCTGGGTTCGCTGCTGCAGAAGGTGATGGGCGAGGCGACACGGCTTCTCAACTCCGACCGCTCCACGCTGTTCCTCAACGACGAGAAAACCAACGAATTGTGGTCCGAGGTGGGCCAGGGCCTGGAGTCGATGCAGATCCGCCTGCCCAATCACCTTGGCATCGCCGGCGCGGTATTCACCTCCGGCAAATCGATCAACATTCCCTACGCCTATGCGGACCTGCGCTTCAATCCTTCATTTGACAAGCGCACCGGCTACTTCACGCGCTCCATCCTGTGCGTGCCGATCATCAACAAGCACGGCAAGGTGATCGGCGTCACGCAGGTGCTCAACAAGCGCGGCGGTCCGTTTACCGCCGAAGACGAGTCGCGGCTGCGCGCCTTCACGGCGCAGATTTCCATCGCCCTGGAAAACGCCAAGCTGTTCGCCGACGTGCAGAACATGAAGAACTACAGCGAGGCGATGCTGGAGTCGAT
>MEQV01000074.1:3736-11392 GCA_001770355.1 Betaproteobacteria bacterium RIFCSPLOWO2_02_FULL_62_17 | reverse complement strand
GCGAAACTGCGCGAGTACTTCGTATTCCGCAGCAAATTCTTCGGCCTGTGAGGGCATGAATTTGCTGGCGTGGTGATTGCCCAACTGTAACCTGTCATCAATATCTATCGCTTGTGGCTTATTTGGTATTGCATCTACTTGCAGTGACAAAAATGCTTCCGCAGCCATTTGCTGAGTGGCAAAACCGAGATATTTGTGAAGTATTCGATCTGCCATGCTATTTGCCTTCGTCGACGCTCAATGCGGTCAAAATGAACCATTGGTCGGAATAATCTTCCCCCTTCAATGACGGGCATGTCGTATTTGGGCCCCTCGACGTCAACCACGGGCGACGTCCCCCGCTATCCGACCCAAAACCCGCTTCAATGAAATAGCCAATTCGTTCCGCCACAAGACTCTTAGTTCTTAAGTCAATGACTGTTAGACGGCTACCGGCAACCCAATATTTCCGGTCCTCTGGAGTCGAAATATCCTCCCAAGAAATACCAAAATTGCTCACCGATTTTGGAATATCTTCAACAAAATAACCTCCGGAACCAGGTGGAGAGGACACTCGCTGAAAGCGCACACCCTCACTGCTGTCGCGCTTGATCTCGACAAATCGCAGTCCTTTTTGGATTCCTGTGGGTCGTCTGCTATCCAGCGTGAGCAGTCCTGCCGCTCGTATATCTCGACGACTCGTTGCAGGCAGACTGTAAGGATCCCCATACCAATATTGGTCGAAATGATCCCTGTCGGTCGCCGGCGGCAGCGGCTTCACCACCAGCACGCTTTTGACACCCGTGAAAGTCTTATAGATTTTCTCCCCCGACTTTTCATCGCACAGCTTCTTGAAATAGGCCCACGCTTCCTGCGCATACGCGTTTCGCTTCTGTGCTTCCAGCCACCCTTTCACCGGAAAGAAACCAAATAACAACAGGACAGCTATCGCGCCCAGGCTCTTGCCCCACCAGCGTGGGCCTTTCCAGATCGCCAATGCCAGCGCACTGGTGGCAAGCAGCCAATACACCACTGAAATACCACGAAGGAGGCTGCCTACCCCGGTCAGTTCAAGCATCACCCGCTCCTGAAACGGGCAACGTTTCTCTCGAATACTCCGCCCCCACCTTAGCGCTTGCTACCGGCCAGCCATGCATACCGTTTGACGGTATAATCCCCACCTGATGATTAAAACATTCCGCTGCGCGGAAACCGCCCGATTGTTTGCCGGGAATCACGTGGCGAGATTCGCAAATATCGCAAGCGTCGCCGCGCGGAAACTGCAACAGTTGGACAGCGCGGCCACGCTGGATTCGTTGAGAGTGCCGCCAGGAAACAGGTTCGAGCGGTTGAAGGGCGACAGACGTGACCAGCACAGCATTCGGATTAACAGCCAATGGCGATTGTGTTTTGTTTGGAAGGCAGACGGTCCCTATGACGTCGAAATCGTCGACTATCATTGAGAGGGAAGTATGAGTATCGCTGCACCCAAAAATGGCATGCGCCCCGTCCATCCCGGTGAGGTCTTGCGCGAGGATTACATGAAACCGCTTGGCCTGAGCGCCAATGCCCTTGCTCGGGCGTTGCGGGTTCCCGCTTCGCGGATAAATGACATCGTGCTTGAGCGGCGCGCGGTGAGCGTCGATACGGCGCTTCGGCTGGTACGTTACTTTGGTGGCGATCTGCAAACCTGGATCAACTTGCAATCTTCCTACGATGTCAAGATCGCGCAGAAGACCATTGCGAAGCGGATCGCAAGGGAGGTTGTGCCGATGGCGGCTTGAATGCTCAAACCGCCGGAAGCATTGTCCAGTCTCGCTATCCAATTGAAAACACCTCATCCACCAGCAATCCCCGCGGCCGCTGGTGGGCGATGAACAGAATCGTCACCTGCCCCTTCAGTTGATTGATGGTTTGCGCGAACAGCTCCGCCGTCGGTGAATCAAGATTGCTGGTCGCTTCGTCGAAAATCAGGATCTTCGGCCGCTTCAGCACCGCCCTGGCGATCGCCAATCGCTGCTTCTGGCCGCCCGAAAGCCCAACGCCGTGTTCGCCAATGGTGGTGTTGTATCCCCGCGGCAGCTTTTCGATCACATCGTGGATTTCCGCCGCTTTGCACGCGTTCACCACGTCCTGAAAACCCGCATGCGGGCTGGCGCTCATCAGGTTCTCGTAGACGGTTCCGGAGAAAAGGCGTGTTTCCTGCGGCACCACGCCGTAGTACTGCCGCAGTTCATTGGCGGACAGGTGCCGGATATCGCGCCCGTCAAGCAGGATTTGCCCGCTGTCGGGCTGATAAAAGCTCAGCAGTAGTTTAGCCAGCGTGCTCTTGCCCGAACCCGAAGGGCCTGTGAGCACGCTGAGTTTTCCTGGCTGAAGCGTTATGTTCAGATTCTTAAATAGCTTGACACCTTCACCACGGTAACCAAAAGACAGATCGCGAATCTCTACCCGCCCTTCTCCGTCTGCCGCGCGCGAAGGTATCAGTGCCCAGGGCTCAACCGGCGCGTTCATGATGTCGCCCAGACGTTTAATGGAGATGCTCGCCTGTTGAAACTCCTGCCATAAACTTGCGAGGCGCAACATCGGTTGGGACATGCGGCCGGCGAACATCTGAAAGGCCACCAGCATCCCCACGGTAAACCCGTCATTTCTCATAACCATCAGCGCGCCCACGCACAGGATCAGCAAGGTCATCGCCTGCTCCAGGGCGTTGGCCACGGTGTTGTAGGTGTTGGAAAGCGCCCGCGTGGAGAATCCGGCCGCAAGGTAAGCCGCGAGGTAATCCTCGTAGCGTGATTCCAGCCGCGGCTCCATTTGCAGCGACTTGACCGTCTCCATGCCCGAAAGGTATTCGGTCAGGAACGCCTGATTACGCGCGCCAAGCAGGAACTGGCGGTTCAGGCGTGCCCGCAAGAGCGGTGTCACCGCAACGCTTGCAACGGCGATCAGCGCCAGCATCGCCACGGCTATCAGCGAAAGTTCCCAGCTATAGACGAACATCACCACCAGAAACACAATGAGAAACGGCAGGTCAAGTATCAGCGAAATCGCCGCCCCGGCCATGAACTCGCGAATGCTTTCCACCGCATGCAGGCGCGCCACCAAGGTTCCGGTGGAGCGTGCCTCGAAGTAAGGCATGAACAGGCGCAGCAGATGGCGGAATACCTGGCTCCCCAACACCGCATCGACGCGGTTGCCGGTGTGAATGACAAGGTACTGGCGCAGCCAGCTCATGCCCGCCGAAAACAGCATGAACATCGCCAGACCCACCGCGATCACCACCAGCGTGCTTTGCGTCTGGTGCACTACCACCTTATCTATAATCACCTGCGTGAATAGCGGCGTGGTGAGTCCGATCAACTGAATTGCAAGAGACGCCGCCAGCACGTTTCTCCAGATGGATTTGTGCTTGAGCAGTTCCCGTGCAAACCAGCGGAATCCGAATGGCTCCGCAGTAGACGCGTGTTCTCCGACGAGCCCCTCGACCGGCTCGTTGACGCGCGCCTCGTGGCTGACGAAAAAACAAGCCGACGCGAAGACATCGTGAATCGAGGCCAACGGTGCCAGCTTGGCGTTCTGGCTGCCGGCCTCGAAATAAAGGACCCGATCGCGGTCGACACGCATGATGAGCGCGGGTATCGGCGCGGATGGCGACGGTCCATTGCTCGTCGCATTGCTCGACGCCTTGCCCGGATCAGTTTCGCTGGAGAGTTGAGCCGGGTCCGGCGCCGCGCCTGACGGTGGCGGTGCCTGGTTTAAAAACGCTATGCAGGGGAGCGGCAACTTTTCCGGCTTGACTCCCCGCAGTTTGGCAGCGCCGATGCGCAAGCCCAGTGCTTTCCCGGCTTCCATGAGCGTGACATCGGAAAACGGTGGTGGAAAATTATGCAGCAGCAGATTCGAATCGAATGGAATCCGTTGAACCTGGCATAGGCTCCCCAGCACCCACAGCAAATGATCCCGCCCCAGCAGCATGGACCCTCCTTATTCAGGAATGATGTATGCCGGATTAATTTCCCGGCTATCAGCCGTGCTTGTGAATCGCGAATCTTTTTTTCTCTTTTTATCAGGTTCGCAGCGCCTGTCTAGCCCTCAAAAATGAGGGGTTCGAAGCACAATCTTTACGTTTCAGAGGTTTAGTAGGTAAACCTACAGTTCACTGCAGACAATATCCCTATTGGCGCCGTCCCCATTTTTTTCTGACTTATGCGCGCACGTCCTCGGCACCATTGCCTTAACACATCCTCCGGTTCAATATGAATGTCGAGGAGGGTCCGGTGCCGTGAAATTCCGTCAGGTAGTACCACCACGTTCAAAGCATCACCTGTGGTCGGGAGGCAGGGCCGAGTCTGAATCGACACGACCGCTTCGAATCACAGACTCGCGGCGCCTGACGCAGCTTCTGCAGGTCGCCACCAGCATTGACAGCCTGAGTGAGATCATCGGCACGCTGTGCGTGGATCTTGGCTTCGACGGCTTCATTCTGCAAGCGCAGGTAACGCGCTTCGCCGCCGGTGAGGCCGAAGTATTCGCCAGCAACGCCGCGGCGGATTGGCGCGAGCTTTGCCGCAACTTCGGCCTCAATGCCAGCGGCGATCCCCTGCTCAAAGGCTTGATGGACCAATCCGCGCCCTTGCTTTGGCGCGACGCTGCGCGCTATCACCCGGCCCTCTTCGCCCTGGCGCGCGAACGCGGACTGGGCAGCGGAATTTCGCACGTCGCGCGCGGTCGCGGCGGCGCGTGGACGATTGCAAGCTTTGTCACGCGCGGGGCCGACGCGGACGCCGAAGAGTTGCTGCTTGCCGGCTCGGCAATCACGCAGCTCCTGACCAACCATCTGCATGACGCCGTGACGCGCATCAGCACGCTTCGAATTGCCGGCGCCTATGACAAGGAGGTTTCGTGCGCGGCGCACAGTGCGCTTACGGCACGCGAGCGCGAATGCCTTTCACTGGCGGCCACCGGCAAGACTGCGGAAGCAATTGCAAGCGTTCTGGGGATTTCCCAGGCAACCGCGGTCGAGCATCTCAAAGATGCCCGCCGCAAGCTCGGCGCCGCCAATATGCCGCATGCGATCGCGCTTGCCATCGGCCGGGGCGTCCTGGTCGCGCTTCGGTAACCAGCTAGGTATGGTAGGCGCTTCGGCCCCTGCCGCCGGGCGTGGGCGTCACCACGGAGAACATCTGGTTCGCCAAGAACAATTTGACGAATTGTTTTCTCAAGCTTCAACTGTGTGATCCCGGCGAGACTCAGCCTGAGGTTCAACGCCGACAACGGTTCTACGGCTTGCGAAGCTTGGATTTCCAGGTTGTCGCGCTGCTCGCCGAAATGTCCTTCTCGATGGCATTGACACCAGGACGAGTATTCCTGATTCGGTCCATGGCATCATCAAACGAAAAACCGGGGATTATTTTTTCAAGGACCTTCAGGAATGCCGCCAGTGAGAGCAGGTGGGTATTCCGTGGCCGCGTATATTGATTCTTGAGGAACCATTCATCTTCGAAAAGCACAAGCACCGGGATGCCGGGCTCATCCTGGCGGATATCATTGATGTATCCATAGATTGAGATCTCGCCAATGTTCCTGGGAAGCTCAATGGCGGGGTTTTCAATTGCCTGATCAATCAGTTTATGGAATCCCGTGGTGTCCACCTTGATTCGACCGGCGTTCCTTTTCAGGAATTCCTTGATTCGATTCGCATCAACAAGATCGGTGCGCAGGGTGGCTTCATACTGCACCACATCGGTCACCGTCAGGCGCACATCGTCGGAAAAGCTGAACAGCGCATCCAGCAGAAGGCCGTGCGCAAGCGAGATGAGCACCCCGGAATCCGGTATCACCAGGCGAATGGGCGTCTTACTCACCTGCCGATCACCTTTAAGGCCTCAGCCACCATTGCGTCGAGCTCGCCCTGGGGAACTCTGGGTAGCGGCAATCCGGCAAACCCCATGACATCCAACATCTGACCCTGTGATGTCAGATCCAAGTCGCGGATCACCCGATGCTTGTCAATGACTCCTTCGGAGTATTGCCGCAGCAGACGAAGCACCTTCTTATCGCCTGCAAGGATTTTTCGTTTGATCTTTATCAGGGAATGACTGGCCCCCATTGCCGAATACTCACGGGGAGACAGAATGTATGCAGCCACCTTGCCATTCTTGATTACCTCGACGACATCCGAGTCAATGGCCTCAAGGACAACCCCGAAGTTGTTTTTTGCTTCCGTGGCGGTAAATGTTTTCATGGCTATAATTATATATATCATTAGCTAATATATATAACTACTTTAGCCAATACCCTGTAGACCCCGGCAGCACGCCCGCTGGCGGCGTCTGAGCCGCAGAACGGATGGGTCTTGCGGCCCAGAGCAACGGTCCGAAGCGGTGTCCTTTTCCGGCGAGACTCGCGTTAGGGCCTAATTGGAATGGAGTTTGAGAGTGAACGGATGTTGCCCGCACTATTCCAGTCATTCCAGACGGTTGACAATACGCTCCATATAATTGACAATATAGTTAAATTGAATTGACAAATAAAATATTTAACATTGACAATTAATGAGGTTGGCCTTTCCAATGACAAGAGTTAGAGCACGGGGAGAAGACATCCGCCGCTTCATCCTCCAAGAGGTGGAAAAGCATCCATTGGACATCAGCAAGATAACTGCGAAGAAATATGGCATTAGCAGACAAGCGGTTAACAAGCACTTGCAACGCCTTACGCAAGAGATGAGCCTTACAGAAACCGGCAAGACCAGGGGCCGGACCTACAAGCTATGCCCCCTTCAGGAATGGCGGCAGTCATACGAAATAGTCCCGGGGATCGCGGAAGACGTCATTTGGACAAACGACATTAGAGAGGTATTGGGACAACTTCCGGATAACGTGCTCAACATCTGGCAATACGGCTTCACCGAAATGTTTAACAACGCTATCGACCACTCTGGTGGCTCGGCAATATTTGTCCACGTCAGAAAAACGGCTGTGGATACAGAAATGATTCTGCATGACAACGGAGTAGGCATCTTCAAGAAGATTCAAACGGCGCTGGGTTTGCTGGACGAGCGCCACGCCATTCTTGAATTGCAAAAAGGAAAACTTACCACCGACCCAAAGCGCCACTCGGGTGAGGGCATATTTTTTACCTCGAGAATGTTCAATTCTTTCGATATTCTGGCCGGCGGTGTTTACTTCCGGCACGAATTTGGCAAGGCGGAAGACTGGATTATGGAAAGAGAAAAATTCTCCGAAGGCACCACTGTATGGATGAAACTTCACAACCACACCGCAAGGACATCAAAAAGAATATTTGATCAATTCACAAGCGGCGAGGATTATGGTTTTAACAAGACAATTGTCCCGGTGCGCCTGGCCAAATACGGGAATGACCTATTGATTTCGCGATCGCAGGCCAAGCGATTACTGGAAAGAATTGAGTTGTTCAAAACAGTTTTGTTCGACTTTACCGGTGTGGATGCCATTGGGCAGGCTTTTGCGGATGAAATATTCAGGGTCTTTGCGCAACAACACTTGAATATGGACTTGCATGCAATCCACGCAAACTCGCAGGTAAAAAGAATGATTGAACGGGCCAAGTCTGGCGGATCGGCTATGCTCGGCGGGAATTTACAAAGCCGAACCCATGAATAAGACAGCACTGATCACCGGCATCACCGGC
>MEQV01000074.1:2611-3721 GCA_001770355.1 Betaproteobacteria bacterium RIFCSPLOWO2_02_FULL_62_17 | reverse complement strand
ACACCGAGCGCATCGACCACCTCTACCAGGATCCGCACGAACCCGGCCGGCGCCTGGTGCTGCATTACGGCGACCTGTCCGACTCATCGAGCCTCACCCGGGTGATCCAGCAGATCAGGCCCGATGAGATCTACAACCTTGGCGCGCAGAGCCATGTGGCGGTGTCCTTCGAGCAACCCGAGTACACCGCCAACGTCGACGGGTTGGGCGCGCTGCGCATTCTCGAAGCGATGCGCATCCTGGGGATGGAGAAAACCACGCGCTTCTACCAGGCTTCCAGCTCGGAACTGTTCGGTATGGTGCGGGAGACCCCGCAGCGCGAAACCACGCCCTTTTACCCGCGCTCGCCCTACGGGGTCGCCAAGCTATATGCCTACTGGATCACGGTGAATTATCGCGAGGCCTACGGCATGTACGCCTGCAACGGCATCCTGTTCAACCACGAGTCCCCGCAACGCGGCGAAACCTTCGTCTCGCGCAAGATCACGCGGGCGCTGGCGCGCATCAAGGTCGGCCTGCAGGACTGCCTCTACCTGGGCAATCTCTCGGCCCGGCGCGACTGGGGCCACGCGCGCGACTATGTCGAGATGCAGTGGCTGATGCTGCAGCAGGATCACCCCGAAGACTATGTGATTGCCACCGGCGAGCAGCACAGCGTGCGCGAATTCGTCGGCGCCGCGGCCAGGAAGCTCGACATTGCGCTCAACTGGAAAGGCGCGGGCAGCGACGAAAAGGGCTACGACGCGCAGGGCCGCTGCATCGTGGCCGTGGACCCGCGCTACTTTCGTCCCGCTGAAGTGGAAACGCTGTTGGGCGATGCCGCGAAAGCCCGCGACAAACTCGGCTGGAAGCCAAAGATCAGCTTCGATCAACTGGTCACCGAAATGGTCCAGAGCGACCTGGAGACGGCCAAGCGCGACCTGCTGATACACAGCAGCGGCTACAAGATCGCCAATCCCCGGGAATAGCGCGGCATGGATGCCACGACAAAGATCTACGTCAGCGGGCACAGCGGCATGGTCGGTGCCGCGCTGGTGCGCGCGCTCAAGCGCCAGGGCCATTCGAACCTGGTGTTGCGCACCCACGCCGAACTGGACCTCACCGACATGG
>MEQV01000074.1:2452-2516 GCA_001770355.1 Betaproteobacteria bacterium RIFCSPLOWO2_02_FULL_62_17 | reverse complement strand
GCCGATTTCATCCGCGACAACCTGCAGATGGAGATCAATGTCATCCACCAGGCCTGGGCACACG
>MEQV01000074.1:0-2438 GCA_001770355.1 Betaproteobacteria bacterium RIFCSPLOWO2_02_FULL_62_17 | reverse complement strand
ATGTATTTCGGCTCGAGCTGCATTTATCCGCGCGAGTGCCCGCAGCCGATCAGGGAAGACTACCTGCTCACCGGGCCGCTGGAGCCGACCAACAGCGCCTATGCCGTCTCCAAGATCGCCGGGGTCGAAACCTGCCGCGCCTACAACCATCAGCACGGCACTCAGTTTCTTGCGGTGATGCCGACCAATCTCTACGGCCCGGGAGACCGCTACGACCTGCAGAATTCCCACGTGCTGCCCGCGCTCATCCGCAAGATGCACGAAGCCAAATTGCGCGGCGATGCCGAGGTGGTGATCTGGGGATCGGGCCGGCCGCGGCGCGAATTCCTCCACGTGGACGACCTGGCCGATGCCTGCGTGATGCTTGCAAAGCTCGATCAGGCGGCGTTCGACAAGCTGCTGTCCGCCTGGCGTTATCCCCTGATCAACATCGGCTGCGGCGAAGATTCAACCATCACCGAACTCGCGCAGATGGTCGCCGCTGCGGTCGGCTTCAAGGGCAGGCTGCGCTACGACGCCGGCAAGCCCGACGGCACGCCGCAGAAACTGCTCGAGGTTTCGCGCATCAAAGCGCTGGGCTGGGCGCCGCGCATCGGCCTGCGCGAGGGCATCGCCGCGACCTACCAAGCAGCGCTGCAGGAAAAAATATTCTGAGTTCGGCTGCGTTGTTGCCACTGCCGGTCCCACAGGGTCTTCCTTCGGTCGTCCCACAGGCACTTCCTTCGGTCGTCCCACAGGCACTTCCTTCGGTCGCATGCGGGGCGAGGACCGGGGTGAGGAGTGAATTTATCACCCGTCTTTGCGATTCCGCGAGACCCACTTGCTTTTCTGCGAGCTCGCCCACTCCCGCTGCGGCCTGTTCAAGGCCTGTGCGGCCAGGTCCGCCCGTTGTCCGGCGAGAAATTCACGGTCCAGATACTGCGCAAGGTATTTGATATCCGGCTTGGTCACGCCTTTGGCGCTGAAGTGTTCTTTCCATGTCGCGCACACGGCGGCAACGAAAGCAGCTTCCACGATTGCTTCGTCCCGGGTCATGCCAAACAGCACGGCCTCGGATAACGCGTTATCCACGATCGAATCCGCGCTGCCCCGGCCAACACGCATCTGCTGATAGCCGAGGGCCTGCCCGGTTGGCAGCACGTCGAATGCCGGTGCGAGGTGGAAGAGCTGGCGCTCGTCCACCAAAACAACGTGGTTCTTTTCGTGGTCATCGGTGTTATCCATCAGGATGTTAAAGACCATTCGCCGAAACAGCTCCCGCATTTGCTCTTTGGCGATGCCTCCCTCCATAGGGCCGCGCCGCCGCAGCAACTGCGCGAGCTCGGAATAGCCCATGGCACTGCCCTCGGCCCGCAAAGCCACGCGGGCGCTATGCGCATGCACTCGAAGCGGTTCCTGCGTGGTTCCTGCGCGGTCAAAGCGAAGCACCGCAACCGCATGCCGCTTCGAAAGCGCAATGGCCTGAGTTTGGGCGACCCGAATTCGCGCTTGCTCGGCCAGCGTCATGCAAGCATGTTCAATAAGCGGGGTATCGGTGGCATCCTCTTCTTCAGCGAATTTGACCACCCATTGCGACCCGCCAATGGTAATGAGCGCTTTGGGACGAACCCCGCCCAGCGTAGTGCCAGGGGCAATGAGTCGCCGCTTGTCTTCGGGAATCGGCCGATTGGCAATTACTCTGCTCACAAGCTCCTGCATCTCTGCAACGTCGCGAAGTGCCGGCAAAGGTCCGGTGCGGTGTGGCAGGTAGGTTTCGGATGAGAGCGAGACTCCCAAGGCGCCAAAGCGGTCGTCGCCGGCAAAAAAGAGATACTCCAGAAGCGACAGGCGGGGAGGCTTGTTGATGAATCGGATGATGCGCTCACCCCACCGGTCCGGCCGTGCGTCATCGACGGCGCCGGCGGCGCTGTTGCGCTCCGTGTTGTGCTCCGTGTTGTACGCATTGGGGCGATGCTCGGTATCGGTCAGCGGCAAATCTTCGCTCAGCGCAAATCCGCTGCCCAGCCACTGCGCGCAATAGCGCAGCGATACGCCTTGTGTTTCGCGAAGCAGATGCAATGTTCCAACCAGCCGCGGCGATTGGGGGCGCCCCAGCCACCAGAGAAACAACTCGTCGGTGACCCGGTACCCGCTCATTTGTCGCTATTTGGCGCTTGGTCGCGGCGTGCTTCGACGCTGGGCGATGGGCGCCTGGATCGGCGCCGCACCGCCCGCCGGACATCGGCCTCAAGCGCGCCCAAGTCCGTTTCGGGTGCCGCGATGTCGGCCAAACCCTGTATGCGGCTCATTAACCACAATGCGCCCGCATAGGCCCCCATGCTTACTGTGGGGTCGCCTTTCTCGAGCCGGATGAGCGTGGGGATTGAGACGCCAATTCGTTCTGCCCAGGCGCGCTGCGACTCGCGCCGTCGAGCGCGTGCGATAGCAATGTTCTCCCC
>MEQV01000073.1:7887-10536 GCA_001770355.1 Betaproteobacteria bacterium RIFCSPLOWO2_02_FULL_62_17 | reverse complement strand
GTGGCGCAGGGTATGGGCTACACCTCGAACCCGCGCCAGCTTGGCTGGGCGAGCATGGTGTACGTCGGCGAAACCGATGATTCGGCACTGCGCGAAGCCGGGCCGCACTTCGAGAACTTCCGCAACCGCTTCCTCAAGAAACCGCTCGAGATGCTGCTGCCGCCGGGTTACTCGTCGCGCGAATCAATGAAGGCGATCGCGTTGTCGAAGGCCGATATCACCGGCGCAGTGGATGCCAAGCGCGCCGTGGACATGGGTATGTTCGTGTGCGGCAGCGCCAGAACCGTCCGCGAGACGCTCATCCGCTATGCCAAAGAGATCGGCTTTGGCAACCTGCTGGTGATGTTGCAATTCGGCACCCTCCCGGCCGAGCTCACGCGCCGCAATATGCAACGCTTCGCCGAGGAGGTGATGCCGCAGGTGAGGCGTGCTTCGCAGGAAATGCACGGGGAAGCCGCGTTGCCGTTGTAGGACCGCAAGCGTCCCGGCATTCTATACTTCCGCCTCGCCACTATTTCATATCGGGATCGCAACATGAAGATACTGCCGCTCACCCTAGTCCTGACCTTGTCGATCGCCACTTTTGGCACCGCGCAGGCGCAGTCTTATCCCGCCAAGCCGGTGCGCGTCATCGTGCAATTTCCACCGGGCGGCACGCCCGATACTTACGGCCGTGTCATGGCTGCCGAACTGGGCCAAGCCTGGAACCAGTCGGTGGTGGTGGAAAACCGCACCGGTGCCTCCGGCAATATCGGCACCGACTACGTCGCCAAGTCGCCGGCCGATGGCTACACGCTATTGTTTGCCGCTGACGCGCCCATGGCCATTTCGCCGGCGCTGTTTCCCGGCAAACTCGCCTACGATCCGATCAAGGATTTCGCGCCCATCATCAATGTCGCGCAAGGAGGCTTCGTGCTGATGGCGCACCCCTCGGTGCCGGCGCGCAATCTGAAGGAACTGATCACCCTGGTTCAGTCGCAGCCCGGCAAATGGGCCTACGCCTCTTCCGGGGCGGGCGGCTCACAGCATCTGGCATTCGAGATGATCCGCTCCATGGCCGGAAAGATGAATATGGAGCACATCCCCTACAAGGGCTTCGGCCAGGCGCTGGTCGACGTGCTCTCCGGCCACGTGGCGATGCTGTTTGGCGGCGCCACCGCGTCCGCCCCGATCGTGCACAGCGGTAAATTGCGCGGCATCGCCATCACCAGCAAGACGCGGGCGCGCACGCTTCCCGATCTTCCCACCGTGTCCGAGACCTTGCCGGGGTTCCAGGTGCTGGGCTGGTACGCATTGTTCGCGCCCGCGGCGACACCGCGCGATCTGATTCGCAAGATCCACGCGGATGCGCTGGCCATCGTCAAGCGCCCTGACTTTCAGGCACGCGTCCTGAAAGACAACCTCGACCCGGTGGGCGGCACGCCCGAAGATCTGGCCGCGCAGTTGAAGACCGACATCGAGATGTGGACCAAGCTGGTGAAAGTTGCCAACGTCAAGGCCGTACAGTGACGAAGGCAGGTACGATTTAGCCCATTTCAAATATTTAGACTGGCGCTACAGGTACGCCATTGCTGAATGCCGTCGCTGCAATTGGCTGAATTATGCCCGTGCCGGCGGGTCCGCAGCAGACGTCCAGGCGGATTACTCGCTCTTGATGCCGGCGCGCCTGGCGACGTCGGTGACAATGGAAATCTCGTGCTTCACCCGTTCGCCAAGCTGTTTCGAATTCTCGTAGAGGATGGAGAATCCCATGCCTTCCAGTTTTTCCAGGATGGCGGGATTTTTCATGATGCGCTCGAATGCCGGCTCAAGCCGTGCCATGACTTCCGGCGGCAGGCCGGCCGGACCGAAAATCGCGAAGAACACTTCCAGGCTTGCCTGCGGATAGCCCTTGCTCGCGAATGTCGGCACATTCGGAAATCCCTTCATTGCGCTGGTGGCCGCCAGTGCGCGGAACTTCCCTGCCCTGACATTGGCTTCCACCGCGGGCCAGACGAGCGAGGTGCATTCCAGGTGCCCGCCCAGCAGGTCCGTGACAATCGGGCCGGTGCCCTGCGCATAGGGAACGCGGTTGAGGCTGGCTCCGGAGGCAAGCTTGAGCAACTCGAGATTGAAGTGCGTGTGGCTGCCCACACCGATGATGCCGCAGGAAACCTTGCCGGTTTTCTTGGCTTCGTCAAGCAACTGCTCCAGGGTGTTCCAGCGCGAAGCTGCATTGACCACGATGGCCAGGGGATTGGTCACCAGGTTGGCCACCGGCGTGAAATCGCGCATCGGGTTGTAGGACACATTTTTGTTGACCACGGTCGCGGTGGAAACCACCGAGGCATGGAACAAGGCCAGCGTATAGCCGTCGGGTTTTGATTTCGCCACGAAATCTCCGCCGACCACGCCGCCGGCTCCGGCGCGGTTCTCGACGATCACTTCGGTTCCCAGCTCGCTGCGTAGCGGCCCCGCCGCCAGAAAGCGCGCCAGCGCATCGGCGCCCGCCCCGGGTCCCAGCGCCACGATGATGCGAACGGGCTTGCTGGGGTACTTGTCCTGCGCCAGAGTGGCGCCGGTGAAAAGTGTCATGGCTGCCGTGACCAGCGCCATGTTGAACGCGCAACGGACTTTCATAGAGGTCTCCTGCAATGCGGTGTGGGTCCG
>MEQV01000073.1:0-7780 GCA_001770355.1 Betaproteobacteria bacterium RIFCSPLOWO2_02_FULL_62_17 | reverse complement strand
CGCTTTTCTATACGATCCCAGATCCGATCGTAAGGCGTCCGGCGACAGCGGTGGTGCCCTACGATCCGATCGCCGATTTCACCCCGATCACGGTGATGCTCAAGTCCTACGTGATCCTCGTGGCCAATCCCGCGTTCCCGGCAAAGGACATCCGCGAACTGATGGATTACGCAAGACGTCATCCGGGAGCGGTGAATTATGGAACCAACGGTACCGGCACAGGCCATCATCTGCTGGGTGACCAACTGGCGCGATTGGGGCGGGTCAACATGATTCATGTGCCCTACAAGAGCGGCGCGCCGTCGCTTCTGGCCGGTGTTACGGGTGAAGTGCAGGTGGTGGTGTCCGCGGCCGGATCGGCGATGCCATTTGTGAAGTCGGGCAAGTTGCGGCTGTTGGGGGTTCTGGATGAAGAACGTTCGCGCGCGCTGCCCAACGCGCAGGCGGTCACCGAAGTCCTGCCCGGATTCATGTCGACGCCGAGCTGGCTGGCATTTTTTGGCCCCGCCAGGTTGCCCAGGCCGGTCGTCGATCGCCTGCACCAGGCGATCACTCAAGGCGCCAACCAGCCGGAGGTGCGCGCCCGCTTCGATCAGGTTGGCCAGCAGGTAGTCGGCAACACACCGGAGCAGTTTGCCGCATCGATCAAAAAGGAAATCGCCGATTACAAGGTGCTTGTTGCCGCGTCCGGTATCAAACCGGAATAAGGCATACCGCTAGCGTTGCACCGGATCGCTGGTGTCGGGGTTTTTTACCGCGAACGCTTGCTTGTAGCCAGGCCGCGACTGGATCCGTTGCCACCACTCCGCAAGCTTCGGGCGCCGCGCCGCGCCCACCATCTCGGGCCGCTTCAACACCTCGATGCGGTTGATGAACGGCGCCATGGCGATATCGGCCAGGGAAAACTCCCCGCCGGCGAGCCAGGGTCCGCGGCCCAGGGTTTCTTCCATCTTGTCCAGCAGGAAATCGAGCGCCTCGTAGGCCTGGTTTTCCTCGGCTTCGGTGGCGCCGAATTCAGCGCGGTGCAGAAGGCGATTGCGGATGATCGGATTGGGGCAATTGGCCGCCATGCGCTTGAGATCCTCCTTGGTATGGCCCTTGGCTTTGTGGCGCGCGGCATGGCGCGGGTTGTAGGAGCAGGTGTTGACGTTCTCGTGCGCGATTTCCTCGGAGTTGAAGATCCACAGGCGCATCTGCGTTTTCGCATAAGCGTCCTCAGGGCGCAGGCGCACCTGAGGATAACAATCCTCGAGGTACTCCAGTATCACGTTCGACTCGATCACGATGCGCCCGTCGTGATCGAGCGCCGGCACCACCGCCTTGGGGTTCATCTTCAGGTACTCCGGCCGCCAGTGGTCGAATTCGAACAAATTGACATGGCGGTTCTCGTAGGCGAGGCCTTTTTCGGCAAGGCAGAAGCGCACCTTCTGCGAACACACCGAACTCCAGTAATTGTGCAATATCAGCATGAATTTCTATCCTGAGCAGTTTTTGTTCAGCGTTCGCCACGCTGATAAAGATAAAGATAAAGATTCAGGAGAAAGGGTTCGCCTGTCCCGGCCGCGGTGCGACCCCGGTGGTCACCACGATGCTCGCGACGATCGAATAGAACCCGGCGACATTGAGAATTTCGACCACGCCGGTCGCGCCCAGCGCTTTTTCCGCCGCAGCGTAGGTGGCATCGCTGACGCTCTGTTTGCCATAGAGTTCGCTGAACAGGTTATAGACCGCCTGTTCCGCGGGGTCGGCGAAGCTGGGTGTCTGCTTCGCCCGGATCGCCTCGATCGCCGCCTCTGAAATCCCGGCGGCCTTTGCCTGGGGTGACTGCGCATTCCATACGTAGCCGGCGTTCCAATGCCGCGCGGTCAGGATGACGCCGAGCAGCGCCAGCTTGCGTGGCACCGAAAGGCCGTCGCGAAAGTAATCGGAGTAATTGGCCGCGCGTGCCGCCAGTTCCGGGTTGCGCAGCATGTGCGCCCAGGGCCCCTGGATGGACCCGCCGCGCGTCTGGGCGATGCGCTCGCCAAGTTTGCGTGTGGCTTCGTCAAAGTCCTCGGGCTTGAGTTCGGGCAGGCGCGCCATCGGCGTTCTCCAATTTGTGTGGCTGGATGGTGTGTCTCGGCACGTCTTGCTGTTCGATTGGCCGGGCTAACGGGATATCGGATTAAGCGGCGAATGATGCGCGCCATTCGACAGAACGGCAATAGGCAGGCGAGGCGTTCGAACCGTGGTTTGCCGCAGCCGGATCCAGCAATATTTTCAAGGCCGGCTATCGGGTGCAGAATGACCAGCCGAAGGCGGTCTGAGAACACGTTTACCTTTCCTGAAGGTAGTTTCAAAATGAAGCAAACCGCCGCAATCTCGGAGAAGCACTGAGGAACTTTTATTGAATCCGGATCCCGGCGCACCGCAATCTGGCGGCGCCAGGGCCCGCGCCGGCGATTTCGCTAAGGAGAACAACGATGGCCGAAATAATTGGAATGGGTCTGAGCCACTACCCTGGACCGATGGTGCCGGTGGAGTACTGGCCTACCATGCTGCAGCGCTGGGTCGAGATCGGCCGCGTCAAGCCGGAGTTGTTCGCGGCGCGCGAGAAATGGCCCGAGCCGATGCGCCGTGAATGGGGCGACGACGAGGGCCAAGCGGCGGCCAGGGAGCATCGCAGCCGCCTGCTCGCGGGATACCGTCGCCTGCGCCAGGAACTGGATGCGTTCCGCCCGGACATCGTGCTCATTTGGGGCGACGACCAGTTCGAGAATTACAAACGCGATTGCATTCCGGCTTTCTCGGTGGGAATATTCGATAAGGTCATCAGCAGGCCCTTTGGCGGCAACTCCGTGGTGTTCAAGACCGACAAGAATGACTGGGGCCTGCCGCCGGATACCGAGCTGCCCATCCGCGGCCATTACAAGGGCGCGCGGGCGCTGACCAAGGCGCTCCTCGAAGGTGGCTTCGATGTCGCCTACTCGCTCGAATTCAAGCATCCGCGCGGCCTCGCACATTCTTTCAACAACACCGTTGTCTACCTCGACCACGACCGGCGCGGCTTCGATTACCCGGTGATTCCTTTCCATGTAAACTGCTACGGCAACCAGCTTCTGAAGACCAGCGCCAGCGCCGTCGGCGAAGGCGCGGATGAAATCACCCCGCCCTCGCCCAGTCCGGCACGCTGCTTCGAAATCGGCCGCGCCACTGCGCGCTTTTTCGCCGGCTCGCCGTGGCGGGTGGCGCTGATCGGCTCCTCGAGCTGGTCGCATGCTTCCCTGACACAAAAGCATGGCCGCTTGTATCCCGATGTCGATGCCGACCGCGCGCGCCACGAGGAACTGCGCTCGGGACGCTTCGCCGCGTGGGGCGGCATCACGCAGGAACAGATCGAGGACTCCGGACAACATGAAGTGCTCAACTGGATCGCGCTGGCCGGCGCGATGACCGAGCTGGGAATGAAGGCGCAGGTCCTCGACTATATCGAGAGCTATATCTTCAATTCGGCGAAATGTTTCGCGCTGTTTCCACCGGCCGGACAAAGCACCACCGCAGCTCAGGGTGCGGCACGCGAAGCGGTCGCCACGTGACCGGGCTGGTTGCCGGTGTTCCTGCGCCGCGGCCGGCGCGGCCGGCGCAGCCGACGGCGGCCGGTGCGCGGTCTTTTGTAGTCTGAGGAGACGATATTGGAAATTCACTGGTACTTCGCGGCGCAGGACGGCACACATCCCTGGCGACCTGATGGTGCGCGCCTTACTGATTTTGCCTACATGAGGCAATTGGCCGGAGCGATCGACCACAATGGTTATGCTGGCGCGTTGATTGCGACACTGCCTGGAGGCACCGATCCATGGTCCCTGGCGACAGGCCTCGCGATGCAGACGCGGCAGATGAAATTCATCGTCGCGCAGTATGCGGGCGTCATCGCGCCGCTGTGGCTGGCGCAGATGGCGGCAAGCGTCGACCAGATTTCCAACGGCAGGCTGATCATCAACATCATCATGGGTGCGGGGCCGAGCGCGCCGCAATTGGGTATTTCGGACAATCATGACGAGCGCTACGCTCTTGCCGAGGAATACTGGGGTGTATTCCGGCGCCTGATGACGGGCGAGACGGTCACCCACGAGGGCAAATATGTCTCACTGAAAAATGCCCGTTTGTTGCTCGATTCAGTGCAGAAACCCCATCCCGAGCTGATGATGGGCGGATCGTCGGCGCCAGGGCTTGCTTTCGCGGCCAAGCATGCCGACACCTGGCTCAGTCTGGGGGTGCCGCCGCCGGTATTTGCGCAGAAGGTGGCGAAGGTGCGCGAGATGGCCGCGGCGCAGGGGCGTAAACTGCGCTTCGGCATTCGCGCCTACGTCATCGTTCGCGAAACTGTGGAAGAGGCCTGGGCGGCGGCGCAATGGCAGTATGAGCGCATGGACGCGGCCACCGTGCAACGGCGCCTGGACAAGCTCGCGAAAACGGACACCGAGGGCGACGGATTGCTCGCATCGTTTATCAAGCCGGGAAGGGGACTGCCCAAGGATGCCCGTGCGTTCGAAATCTATCCTGGTTTGTGGGGAGGCATCGGGCTGATCCGGCAAGGAACCGGAACCACGCTGGTTGGCGATCCCCAGGGCATCGTGTCATTGATACGCGAATATGAAAAGGCGGGCGCCGAAGTTTTCATCCTCGGCAATTATCCGCACATCGAGGAAGCGTACCGGTTCGCCGACCTGGTTTTTCCATTGCTGACCTCTGAAAGGAAGGCCGGTCGGATCAGCTGGTATTGATGCGCAACGCGCGGCCCTGGGTTGACTGAAACACAAACGCAAGCTGCACAGCGACTGGAGGTGACGCGACGATTCGTGCGCGCAAGGAAGCAGGGCGCGGAGCGGGTCAATGCCAACCTGGGCAAGGATCCCTTCTTCAAACTGGTCAACAGCGATACAAATTCAAGTAAAGAACGTTTGCCAGCAGGCCGCGATCATCATGATCAGGGACGGCCTGGTCCGCTATTCCGGCCGTATCCCGGCGGCCTTTACCACCCTGGCATAGATCGCGAAGTCTTTCTTCATCTGCTGGGCCAGTTCCTCGGGCGTGCTCGCGATCACCTGCAGCGACTGCCCTTCGAGCGCAGTGCGTACTTCGGGCAGGTTCAATGCCTTCACCATTTCGCTATTTAACCGGTTGACGATGGGCCGCGCCAGGCCGCCCGGGCCGAAGAATGCGAACCAGTCGGAGAACGACTCATAGGCAGGGAGATCCTCCTCGACGGTCGGCACATTGGGTACTGCCGCATAGCGCTTGGGCGTCGTCATCGCGATCAGCCTTACCTTGCCGGCCTGGATGAATTGCCGCATGGCGCCCGGAACGCTGAAGGTCATCTGGACAGTGCCGGCCAGCACCGCGGTCACCAGCTCGTTGGAGCCGCCGAAGGGCACATGAATCATGTCGATGCCCGCCGCCATCTTGATGAGCTCGCCCCTCAAATGGTGCGTGGAGCCGATGCCATTGGTTCCGAACGCGACCTTGCCGGGATTCCTCTTCGCATACTCCACCAGTTCCCTGATCGAATTGACCGGCAGTGCGGCGTTGACCACCACGCCGGTAGCCGCGCTCGATGTATTGGTGATCGGCGTGAAGTCCCTGAACGAGTCATACGGCATGCTTTTAACGATGTGCGGCGCCACCACGTGCGTGCTGGCACTGCCCAGCAGCAGGGTGTAGCCATCGGGGGCGGCCTTGGCAACCACCGTTGCCGCGATGCGCCCGCCCGCGCCGACGCGGTTCTCGACGATCACCGGCTGGCCCAATGCCGGGCCGGCCTTGTCGATGACCTGCCTGGCAACAATGTCCGGGATCGAGGCTGCCGGGAACGGCACCAGCACCCGCACCGGTTTGTTCGGATAAGCCTGCGCGATGACCAGAGCCGGCGCAAGCAGGGCGGCAACGCTGAATGCCGCAAGGCTTAAAGGTTTCATGGATTGTTCCTGAAAAAAGTGGCCGTTTCAGAACGACCGAAACGGCCCCTGACTTGGGGGAGTTTGAGGGGAGTATCCCCTAATTTTGACTCCGGTTCTGACTACCGGAGTCGTTCTACCACGGAAGCGGCGCGCCGTCACGCGACAGGAAGGTTCCGGAATCTTTGAATGTCAGGCGCGCGATGACGCCGCGTACGCGTGCGACGCTGTCTTCAGCGGTATGGGGCGCATCGACGCCACCCATGTCGGTGCGCGTGTGTCCTGGGCCGATCGGCACCACGGTGATGCCGCGCGGCGCGAGATCGGCGGCGAGGATTTTCATCGCCGCATTGAGCGCGGCCTTGCCCGTCCGGTAGGCGTAGTTGCCGCCGGATTTCATATTACTGATGCTGCCCGAACCGCTGGAAATCGCGACGATGCGCCGCAGATCCGAGCGCGTAATATTGTCGGCCAGGCGCCGCGCCAGCATGAGCGGCGCGATGACATTGACTTCCAGCTCGCGCAGCCAGCGCTCGCCATCGAGTTCATCCAGTGTGCAGTCCTTTTGCAGGTGCACCCCGGCGTTGAGCAGCAGCAGGTCGACCGGTGCATGACCCAGCGCCGTGATCAGTGTGCCGATGGACATGTTGTCAGTGACATCGAGGGCGTGGTGCTCGATGTCGCCCTTGAGCGCCTGCAAGGCATGGGCGCGCTGCGGCACGCGGCAGGTGGCGATGACGCGCCAGCCATCGGCCGCATACTGTCGCGCGAACTCCAGGCCCAGGCCGCGATTGGCGCCGGTGATAAGAACACTAGGCATGGGTGCCTCCTTGGTTGCCCGGTATTATGCGGACGAGGAGCTTTTCTGTCTCGGACGGCCACCATTCATCGGGGGTGAAACATGTGGAAGCGCGCGGTTTCGGCAACGGCGATTGTCGGTGCGCTTGTCGTGGTGCTGGCGGTGATTGCCGCGGTCGTCGCCGGCCAGGGCAACCGGCTTGAGTGGTGGGATTACCGCATGGCGCTCACCATCGTGCGCGTGTCGGTGTGGACCGGCGTGATCGCAGCGGCAGTGGCGCTGCTATGCGCCATCGTGCTGCGGCGCGCAAGGACCGCCTGGACCTGGTCAATCGCCGGAGCGTTGGTGGCAGGGGCCATGTGCGCGGTGCCCTGGTGGCATCAGCAGCAGCGGCCGCCGGGGCCGGGCATGCACGACATCACCACCGACACCGAGAATCCCCCGAAGTACGTGGCGGTCCTCCCTTTGCGCAAGAACGCGCCGCTTCCCACCGAATACACCGCCGAAAAGGCCAAGCGGCAAAAGGCAGCGTATCCGGACATGGCGCCGCTGGTTCTCACTCAGCCGCCGGCGCAGGCGTTCGAGCGCGCGCTGGCGTTGGTGAAGTCCTCCGGCTGGGAGGTGGCTGCAGCCGAGGCCGGCGAAGGACGCATCGAAGCCACGGCAACCTCGTTCTTCATGGGCTTCAAGGACGATGTGGCGATCCGCATTGCCGCGCAGGGCCAGGGCAGCCGGGTGGACATGCGCTCGATGTCGCGCGTGGGGGGCAATGATTTTGGCGCCAACGCGCGGCGGATCCGCCAATACCTCGGTAAGCTAGCCGTAATTCAATAAAATGGATTCTACGCTTCCAAAGCGTGGTGCCATTTCCAGGAGCATTTCAATCCCTAAAATGGGATAATGATGGGTCTCTGGAAATCGCCAGCCGGCACGTTGCTACTGCTTCAGCTTGAGAACGCGCCGCGCGTTGCCACTGAGGATTTTGGCCTTGTCCTCGGCGCACAGCGGGATGTTCGGTATCCAGTCAACACCTGGTTTGTTCGGCACG
>MEQV01000072.1:15184-16953 GCA_001770355.1 Betaproteobacteria bacterium RIFCSPLOWO2_02_FULL_62_17 | reverse complement strand
TCGCCATTTCCTCGGCCAACCATTACACCTTCATGGGGACGCGGCTGGTGGTGGTGCTGTACGCGATTCATCTGCAGGCATCGCCTGCCGTGGTCGGGCTGATCGCGGCGCTGTTCGGCGTTGTGAGCGCATTTGTTTCGGTTCCGGCGGGGCGGGTGATGGATAGGATCGGGCCGGGGAGGCCGATGCTGTGGTGTTCGGTGATGATGGTGGCCGGAGCGATGGTCGGGGTCTTGTGGCGCGATATTGCGGCGCTGTTCATCGTGAGCGTCGTTTTGGGGACCTTTTACAGCCTGTTTTTTGTCGGACACACCCAGTGGGTGGGCAAGATCGGGACGCCCCAGGACCGCGTTGGCAATATTAGCCTGGCGTCGCTGGGTTTCTCGATCGCGACTTTCCTCGGCCCAATGACCGCCGGCTATGTGATCGATCATCTGGGACACGCCGCGGCCTTGCTGATGATGGGCCTGGTGCCGCTGTTCTCGGTGGCGGTGCTGGCGCTCAAAGTGATCGAGTCGCCGCCGGGCACCGGGCAAAGCGCGGCGGCGCGGGCCGCGGCAGGCAAACACCGTCTCGCCGACCTTTTGCGCGACAAGGAATTGCGGCGCGTCTATCTGGTGTGCGTGATTGCGAGCAGCACCTGGAGCATCGTCAGCCTGCTGATTCCCCTGTACGGCACGGAAATCGGCCTGTCGGCTTCAACCATCGGCATGATCCTGGGCGCCTATTCGTTAGCCTCGATCGTCATCCGCATCTTCATGACGCAGCTGGCGCGCCGCTTCAGCGGCTGGCAGCAGATGCTGCTGTCGCTGGGTTCGGCGGGGGTGTGCTTCGTCATTCTGCCGCTCGTTACCAATGTGGCGGGGCTGATGGTGGTGAGCTTCCTGATCGGCCTGGGAATGGGGCTCGCTGGACCCTTGTCGCAGAACCTGCTCTACGACGTGTCGCCGCCGGACCGCATCGGCGAAGTCATGGGGCTGCGGGTCACGGTGATGAATTCCACCGCGACGGCGGTGCCGCTGGTCTCCGGTGTCTTGAGTTCAGCCGCGGGAGTGGCGCCGATTTTCTGGCTGCTGGCCGCCGTACTGCTTGGCGGCACCTGGACACGGCGCGAACAGTGGCGGCAGCCAAGACCGCATCAGGACCGCTCCGAATCACCGGGCAAGCACTGATGCGTGCGCAACCGCTTCTATAATGTCGCATGTCTGATTCCGCGCTTCTTGCCGCCGCTGTCATCCTGGCGATCGCCGCGCTCGCCAACCTGGCGCTCCTGGTGCTGCTGCTGCTGCGGCGCGAGCGCGCCGCGGCCGGCATCGATGCGCGCTTGTCCGCGCTGGAAGTCGAATCGGCGCGCACCGCCGAGGCGGTGCGCGGCGATCTTGCCCGCGCGCGCGAGGAAAGCGCCGCCGCCGCGCGCGATGCCCGCGGCGAGCTTGCCGGATCGCTCGCGCAGCTCACCGGCCGCAACGAAGAACGCCTGGAGCTGCTGCGCCGCGCGCTCGAGGACAACCTGGGCCGCCTGCAGGAACAGCAGCGCGTCTCGTCAAAAGAAACCCGCGACACGCTGGAGCAGCGCTTCGACCGCATCCAGAAAGACAACGCCGAGAAGCTCGAGCAGATGCGCCAGACGGTGGACGAGAAGCTGCACGCCACGCTCGAGCAGCGTCTGTCGGAGTCCTTCAAGCAGGTCTCCGACCGCCTGGAACTGGTGCACAAGGGGCTGGGCGAGATGCACGCGCTCGCATCGGATGTCGGCGACCTGAAAAAGG
>MEQV01000072.1:6029-15008 GCA_001770355.1 Betaproteobacteria bacterium RIFCSPLOWO2_02_FULL_62_17 | reverse complement strand
CTGCCGCTGGATGCCAAATTTCCCACCGAGGATTACCAGCGCCTGCAGGATGCGCAGGACGCGGCCGATCCGCTGCGCGTCGAGGCCGCCGCGCGCGCGCTGGAGGCGCGGGTGCGCCTGGAGGCCAAGTCCATCGCCGAGAAGTACATCGAGTCGCCCTACACCACCGAATTCGGCCTGCTGTATCTGCCCATGGAAGGGCTGTACGCCGAAGTGCTGCGCCGGCCGGGACTGTTCGAAGCGCTGCAGCGCGACCATCACGTCATCGTGTGCGGCCCCACCACGCTGGCGGCGCTGCTCTCCAGCCTGCAGATGGGCTTTCGCACCCTTGCGATCGAAAAGCGCTCGAGCGAAGTCTGGAGCATCCTCGGCGCGGTCAAATCGGAGTTCGGGCGTTTCGGCGACGTGCTGGCGAACACCAAGAAGCAGCTGCAGACCGTGGCTAATTCCATTGACGCGGCGGAGACCCGCACGCGGCAGATCGAACGCAAACTCAAAGACGTCGAGTCGCTGCCGGCGCCGGATGCGGGCAAAGCGGTGCTGGCGGCGGACGTGAAGCCTGAGTGAGGCCGCGAGCAGTAAGGTATTTGCCCTGACCGGTATTCAGCCCGAGTAGTTTCGCCGTCCACGAACGGCGTCTATCGATAATTCGCAGGGAAGGACCAACCATGATGGCCGTGCTCGCCTTGCGGCGATTTGCCTGATGATGGACTATGATTTTTACGCTTCAATAATGGAATTCATTTCGTGCTGACACACTTCTCGAAGAACTTTCAGCCTGATCAAGCGTTCTTGCGAGTCGCGGCCTTGATTGAGGCAGGCGATCTCAAGCAAGCGAGCAGCGCAGCCAATACCCTCCCGGAAAATTCCGCTTCCCGCTACCTTAGGGGCGTCTGCGCCTTGAGTTGCGGCGAGCCCGACCGGGCGCTGGTGGAACTTGAATTCGCAACCAGGGAGCCGGATTTTCCTGCCGCCCATTTGGCGCTTGCGGGCGCGTTTTTCGCCGCCAGGCAACCCGATAGAGCCGCAGCGGCCTTTCGCGGTGTGCGCGCCTGATGGCACGTTGTTTCTGGAGGGTCTGGTCACCACTCCCTCCGCCTATCTGGAAAAAGGCAATCCGGTTATCTATTCGAATCGCCAGGGCGACATACTGCTGGCGGGGCCTGAAGCATCACGCCGCATCAAGGAAGCCTGCGTTCTAATAGGTGGACAAACCAATCACTTCCACTGGACCTGGGAAGGAGTGGCCCGGATGATGCAACTGGAGCGTCCCGAGCTGGTGGGACTGCCTATTGTGATACCCGCTGGACTTGCATCTTTTCATGTTGTCGTCGTGTTCGAATTCATTACCTGGATTCCTGGCCCCGACAGATCAAGGGCATCATTGGATGCCTCGCCTCGCCTCTATTTCGCCTGGCAACTGGCAGCTCGTGATTTCGCAGCGTTTGCATTGTCTTCGGCCGCGCTCGGCTGTTGCGAGGCCCCAGCGGGCACTTCGCGTTTGGAATTTTGATTTTACTACCGATCGACTGGGGCTTCGGCGAGCCAATTGCCTGGGACGAACAGCACAGCTTGCCAGTGGCCACCATTTTGATGTGCAATGCAATCTATGAACAAAACCACCCCGGCAGGAAAGCGGCGCGAGATCACTGTTTCGACGAAGACGCAGTATGTGCCGGACCAATCCGATCAATCTGCCGCGCGCTACGTGTTTGTCTACACGATCACTATTTGCAATACTGGAGATGTTTTGGCGCAACTAACAACCCGGCATTGGATCATCACGGACGGACGTGACAAGGTTAGGGAAGTGCGCGGACTGGGTGTGGTCGGCGAACAACCGATACTCAAGCCCGGTGAGTCATTCGAATACACAAGCGGAACGATCATCTCTACGCCGATGGGTACAATGCGCGGCTCCTACAAGATGGTTTGCGAGGACGGCGTCGTTTTCGATGCTAAGATCCCGGCGTTCACGCTTTCTGTTCCGACGGTCCAGCACTGACGGTTTTTCCCGCGACTACCCGCGCCAGCGCCATCATCGGCGCCGAGATGGTCGCCAAAGCGCCGCCCGGCGGCCACACGCTCCTGATCGGCCGCGTACAGGCCGAAGCCGCGCGCGTCATGCACGCGGCGGAAAACCGCGAGCGGTTGAGTACCATGGGCATCGTGCCGGTGGGCAATTCACCCGAGGAATTTACCGCCTATCTGCGCGTTGAAGCGGCGCGCTAAGCCAAGGTCATCAAGGAAGGCAACATCAAGGCTGAGTAGAGCGGAACGATTCAGTCAGCGGCGCCGCGTCACCTCGACCCGCTCGCCGGGCACCCGCACCTTGGCCCAGACCAGCTTGGCGTTGCCGATGGAATCCTGCCGCACCAGTTCCAGCAGCGCAATGGCTGCGGGCCCGCGCCGCACCACGCGCGTCCATTCCGACATGGCGGGATCGCCCGCCGCGCCGGCGGGATCGGGGTTGATGTTGTCCACCAGCACCGCGTCGCGCAACACGGTGACGCGCTTGGGGTCCCTCGCGGAATCCAGCCGCAGCGCGCCTGACACCGGTGCCCAGGCGCCGGTCTGGTTCCGCCGGCCGAGATAGAACCAGGCCTCGACCGGCGCGAGCGCATCGGCAGGCGCCTGCGCGTGGCTCGCGGGCAGCGCCAGCATGGTCAGAAGCCCCAATGAGACCAGCAGCGCATGCCGCTCGATTCCGGCCAAACCGCGTCGAAAGATGTTCATGGTGGTTTCCCTTTCAGTGTCGCATTCAGCCGCGCAACCAGTCCCGCTTCAATGTCGTCGTCCGAGGACGCGTAGCCGGCGACGAAGCCGCGCATCGCGGTAAAGGAAAGCGGTCCGGTCTCGATCGCCGTGAAACGCCGCAGCAACTCCAGCGCATGGGTGCGGTGCTCGATGAGCTTGGTCAGCTGCACGTCGCAGCGTGCGATGGGAGTCGGGTAATGGCGCACCTCGTCGCAAAGGTCCTTGCTTCGCGATTCGAGGTAACGGCGAAGAGCTTCCCAGGCACCCTGAACCCCGGCAGCTGAAGCGGCCTGCGGCCCGGCAGGCTTTCGTTCGAGAGCTTGTTCCATGCGACCCCCATCGCGGACACCGACCCCGCAATAATAAACGATGTGGGGGTACGCTTCCTGGGATCATTTGCGCGCCAAGCCATCTCAAGGTATCAGCGCCGCACCATTCAATGGTCCCGCTGCTGCTCGCGACCTCTTCGGGCAGGCTTATTGTCGCTTTCGCAATGTTCGTCTAGCATGCAGTGGTGGCCTTCTTCCCTCCCTATCAGTTCCTGGCCGATGTGGTGCTCGCGCTGCATTTTGGCATTGTCGCGTTTGTCATCGGGGCACTTGTTCTTATCGTTGCAGGCAACCTTCGCTCCTGGCCTTGGGTCAACGCGCCCTGGTTCCGGCTCGTGCATCTGGCCTTCATCGCGGCGGTCGTGGCGGAGTCCTGGTTCGGAATCACCTGTCCCATCACAAGCCTGGAGATGTGGCTGCGCGCAAAGGCCGGCGCATCCACCTATGGCATCAGCTTCATCGAATATTGGCTGCAACGCGCCTTGTACTACGAGGCTCCGGCTTGGGTTTTCACCCTGTCGTACTCGGTTTTCGGGCTGTTGGTGGTGGCGATCTGGTGGTACTTTCCGCCCAGATTCAAACGACGCGCCGATCGGAGGCAGGCTTAGACCTCGTATCCAAGGCGCATGCCATCGCTTTTTTGGCCAGTGTCTACACCAACCCATCCATCAGCAATACATCCACCAGATCGCCGGCCGCGACATTGCCCTGCTCATGGCGCAGCACCACGAAGCAATTGGCCTGGGCCATGGAACTCAGGATGCCCGAACCCTGCGGGCCGGTGAGGCGCACGCGCCATTCGCCGCCCTGATTGGCGAGGATGCCGCGCAGATACTCGGTGCGGCCGGGTTTTTTCTTCATCGCCGACGCCGCGCGCGCGCGCAGCAAGGGCAGTTCGTCGTCCTTTCTGCCCGCCATCGCCAGCAGCGCGCCGCGCACGAAAAAGTAAAACGTCACCATCACCGCAACCGGGTTGCCAGGCAGGCCGAACAGCAAGGCCGATTTCTCCCCGTCGCTGACTCGACCGAAAGCCATGGGGCGGCCGGGGCGCATGGCGAGTGTCCAGAACGCCACCTCGCCCAGGCGTGCCATCATCGCCTTGGTGTAGTCGGCCTCGCCGACCGAAACGCCACCGGTGGTGATAACGGCATCGGCTCTTGCCGCGGCTCCACGGAATGCGGCTTCGATCAGGGCCGGTTCATCGCGCACCACGCCCATGTCGATGGCTTCGCAGCCCAGGCGTTCGAGCATGCCCCAGAGCGTATAGCGATTGCTGTCATAGACCTCGCCGTTGCCCAGCGGCTGACCCACCGGGCGCAGTTCGTTGCCGGTGGAAAAAAATGCAACCTTGGGGCGGCGGCGTACCGCAAGTTGCGCGATGCCGAGCGATGCAACCAGGCCCAGCTCGGCGGGACGCAGCCAGGTGCCGGCGGCCAGGGCGGGTTTGCCCTGGGCCAGATCTTCGCCCGCCAGGCGCCGGTGCTGTCCGGGCTTTTGTCCGGCGGGGAACACGATGCGCTTGCCTTGCGCCTGTACCGACTCCTGCGGCACCACGGTATCGGTGCCTCTGGGGATGACCGCGCCGGTCATGATGCGCACGCATTCGCCCTTACCCACGGTCCCCGCGAAAGCGCCGCCGGCCAGGGCGGTGCCGATTTCGGTGAGCACGGTTTCCGCATCCGGGTTGAGACCGGCGCCGAGCAGCGCCCAGCCATCCATGGCCGAGTTGTCGTGCTGCGGCACATTGATCGGCGAAACCAGTTCCTCGGCCAGCACGCGGCCGAGCGCGTCGCGCACCGCCAGCGTCTCGACGCCTTCGACCGGCCGCGCCAGCGCACCAATGACGCGCCTGGCGTCGGCAACCGGCAATGCGTCCGGATCGTAGTCGGAGACGCAGCTGACGGCATCGGCCAGGGATGCGAGGGGTGTGCTCATTGCGTTGCCTCATGGACGCGGAGTTCAGCGCGCGTGTTGATGTTGGAGAATGCCCCGGCCTCGTCGTCGAAGGCGACATCGGCGACGGCGAGTGTGGCATACCAGGTGTCGATTCGTCGGCCGCCTCTGCTCAGAAACTCGCCCAGATGCGCGCGCACCTCGCGCCGCATCAACGCGAACACCGGATGCGCTTGCGCGCCGGTGCGCGCGACGGCGAGTTGCGCGCCCTTTGTTTCCAGCGCCGAGCGCAGGCGCGCAATCAGGTCGGCGGGCAGGAAGGGCGAATCGCAGGGCACGCTGGCGAGCAGCGGATGCGCGCAATGCTCAAGTCCCGCGTGCAATCCCGCCAGCGGTCCGGCGAATCCGCCATCGGTCTCCTGCAGTGTGTCGGCGATCACCGGGTAGCCAAGCGCGCCGTAGGCGTCCAGGTTCTGGTTGGCATTGATGAGGATCTCGTCAACCTGGGGGCTGAGGCGCTCCAGCACCCACTGCACCATGGGTCGTCCGCGCAGGGCTTGCAGGCCCTTGTCCACGCCGCCCATGCGGCGTCCCTGGCCGCCGGCAAGAATCAGCCCGCAGACACCTTGCTTGGTGCTCATGCGAGCGCGGTCGGCGCAAGCGCTTTTTTGAAGCGGTGCCGGCCGGTAAAAAGCAGGTAACGATGTCCGGCGGCGCGGCCGATCATGGTGATGCCGGTGCGCTCGGCGATCGCATGGCCCATCTGCGTGAGCCCCGAGCGCGACACCAGAAATGGCACCCGCATCTGGGCTGCCTTGATCACCATCTCCGAGGTCAGCCTGCCGGTGGTATAGAAGATCTTGTCCGAGCCGTCCACGCCATCGAGCCACATCAGTCCGGCGATGGCATCGACCGCGTTGTGCCGGCCCACATCCTCGACGAAGTAGAGCTGGCGCGGCGGCGCGCCGGCCGGCGCCGCGAGCAGCGCGCAGCCGTGCACGGCACCGGCGCTTTTGTAAAGGGTTTCGCCGCGGCGCAGGTCCTCCAGCATGGCAAACAGCGACGCCTCATCCAGTAAAACGTCCTCGCGCAGGCGGATATCGTCGATTTCTTCCATCAGGTCGCCAAACATGGTTCCCTGGCCGCAGCCGGAAGTCACCGTTCGTTTCGCGGTTTTTTCACCCAGATCATCCAGGCCGCCATGGGTGGTAACCGCGACCGATTCGGTCTCCCAGTCAACCTGCACCGCGCTGATCTGTTCGATCGATTGCAGCAGCCGCTGGTTGCGCAGGTACCCGATTGCCAGGGCTTCGGGATGCTGGCCCAGCGTCATCAAGGTGACGATCTCGCGCTTGTCGACATACAAGGTCAGCGGCGCTTCGCCGGCAATCGGTGAACGCAGGGCTTCGCCGCGCTCGTTGATGGCCTCGACCTCATAGATAAGGGGACGGCTGGCCTGGGTGATGAGCGGGCGGGGCATTTCGGGTGCTGCGGCCTAGCCACCGATATAGGACATTTCGATCTTGCGCTGGCTGGCGGTATCCTCGGTACGAATCTCCGAATAGCGGTCGTCGCGCGCCTGCCAGATGCCGCTGATGGCCTCGCCGATGGCGTCGTCACCGGTGCCATTGCGCAGCAGGGCTCGCAGGTCATAGCCGCTTTGCGCGAACAGGCAGGTATAGAGCATTCCTTCGGTGGACAGGCGCGCGCGGGTGCAGGCATGGCAGAACGCCTGCGTGACCGAGGAGATCACGCCGATCTCGCCCGAGCCATCGCGGTAGCGCCAGCGCTCGGCGACCTCGCCGGTGTAATGCGGATCGACCTGTTCCAGCGGGTAGACAGCGCCGATGCGTTCAACGATATCGCGCGAGGAGATCACATCGTCCATGCGCCAGCCGTTGGTCGAGCCCACATCCATGTATTCGATGAAACGCACGATGCGCCCGGAATTGTGAAAATGGCGCGCCATGGGCAGGATCGCGTGCTCGTTGAGGCCGCGCTTGACCACCATGTTGATCTTGACCGGCGTGAGGCCCGCGGCGGCGGCGGCGTCTATGCCCTCCAGCACCTTGGCCACCGGGAATTTCGCGTCGTTCATTTTCTGAAAAGTCGCCTCGTCGATCGCGTCCAGGCTGACGGTAACGCGATCCAGTCCCGCGTCGCGCAGGCCGCGCGCCATGCGCGCCAGCATCGAACCGTTGGTGGTGAGCGCGATATCCAGGCCGCCGATGGCGGCAATCTGTTCGATCAAATGCTCGATGTTCTTGCGCAGCAGCGGCTCGCCGCCGGTGAGGCGCACCTTGGCAATGCCGCGCTCCTTGAAAATCCTGACGAGACGGGTGATTTCGTCGAAGTCCAGCAACTGGCTGCGCGGCAGGAATTGATAATCCGCGCCGAAAATTTCCTTCGGCATGCAGTACACGCAGCGGAAATTGCAGCGGTCGGTCACCGAAATGCGCAGGTCGCGAAGTTGCCGGCCGCGCGAGTCGGCAAGCGCTCCAGACTGCGCATGCGCGGCGGGCAGCGCTTTCCCGCGCCGCAAATCGGCAATGGGGATGGTTGGGATCGGTGTATTTCGTTCCATGGACGGCAAGTCTACCTTGCTTGGCGCGGTTTCCCCATTCTGTTAGTTTGCGGGATTCGTTTGTACAGAAAAGACCGCAATGGAATTGGGGATAAGGGGAAAAAAGGCATTGGTCTGCGGCGCGAGCAAGGGCCTGGGACGAGGCTGCGCGGCGCTTGCCGCCTGCCCGCCATTCATGTGTTTACGGCAAATCCCCGGTGATTGACCTGGTCCGCGCTGAATGCCTACACTGCAAGGCTTCCGAGCAAACACCGTGGTTTGAATGCCTGAATTCAAGACCGAGATCCGCGACGGCATGCGCGTCGACTGGGACGTGCCCATCAGGATGGACGATGGCCTGGAGCTGTGCGCCGATATATTCCGCCCGGTGGCGCAGGGCGGGGCGCCGGTCATACTCACTTGCGGCCCTTACGGCAAGGGCCTGGCCTTCCAGGACGGCTTCGGGTTTGCCTACAACAAACTGATCGGCGACTTTCCCGAAGTGACGGCGGGCACCTCGCAGAAATATCAATGCTGGGAAACGGTCGATCCGGAGAAGTGGGTGCCCGACGGCTATGCCTGTGTGCGCGTCGATTCCCGCGGCGCGGGGCGCTCGCCGGGATTCATGGATCTGTTCTCGCCGCGCGAAGTGAAGGACATCTACACCGCCATCGAATGGGCGGCAGCGCAGCCCTGGTCATCGGGCAAGGTCGGCCTGTGCGGCATTTCCTACTACGCCATGAACCAGTGGCTGGTGGCCTCCTTGCAGCCGCCTCACCTCGCGGCCATGTGCGCCTGGGAGGGGGCCGCCGATTCTTACCGGGAATGGTCGCGCCACGGCGGGATACTGTGCAGCTTCGCGCCCTATATCGCCGACCTGCAGATCAAGACGGTGCAAAACGGCGTGGGACGCCGCGGGGCGCGCAGCCGGGTTACCGGAGAGTGGGTCGCGGGGCCGGCGACGCTGACGGAGGAAGAACTTGGCGCCAACCGTTCTGACATTGGCGCAGACCATCTCGCGCATGCGCTCGACGACGAGTTTCACCGCTCGCGCTCGCCGGATTGGTCCAGGGTCATCACGCCGTTCCTGTCCTGCGCCAACTGGGGCGCGCCGGCTATCCATCTGCGCGGCAACATCGAAGCGTTCACGCGCGCCGCGGCGAAGGAAAAATGGCTGGAAGCCCACGGCCTGGAACACTGGACCCATTTCTACACCGATTATGGTGTGCATCTGCAAAAGCGCTTTTTCGCGTACTACCTCAAGGGCGAGCCCAATGGATGGAAAGAGAAGCAGGCCCGCGTGACTCTGCAGATACGCCATCCGGGGAATCGATTCGTCGAACGCGCGGAACAGGAATGGCCGCTTGCGCGCGCACAATGGACCAAGTTCTATCTTGATCCCGCGGCCGGTCTGTTGCGCACGGATTCCTGCAGCAA
>MEQV01000072.1:3007-5990 GCA_001770355.1 Betaproteobacteria bacterium RIFCSPLOWO2_02_FULL_62_17 | reverse complement strand
CGGCGCCGACTGAAATCACCGGGCCGGTGGCGGCCAAGCTGTTCATCTCCTCGACAAGCACTGATGCCGATCTGTTCCTGGTATTGCGCGTGTTCACCGCGGATCTCAAAGAGGTGTCATTTCTCGGCGTGGTGGATCCGCTGACGCCGGTGGGCCTGGGATGGCTGCGCGCTTCGCAGCGCAAGCTCGACCCTGCGCTGTCGACGCCCTATCGCCCGTACCACAGCCACGACGAGAGGCAGCCGCTCAAGCCCGGCGAGATCGTCGAACTCGATATCGAAATCTGGCCCACCTGTATCGTCGTTCCCCCGGGATTCCGCATTGCGCTGTCCGTCCGTGGCAGGGACTACCAGCACGCGGCGGCGGGCAGGATTCCGCTGGCGGGCGCGCGTGTCGGGCCGGTGGTGCCCAATGGCGTGGGGCCGTTTTTCCATGACGATCCGCGCGACCGGCCCATGAGCATCTTTGGCGGCAAGGTAACATTGCACTGCAATGCGGGCAGGCCGTCGCATGTGCTGCTGCCGGTGATCCCACCAATCTGAGTAATGCGTCACTTAAATGGCGGACTCCATGACAAGCCCTGAGTACGATTACATCATCGTCGGTGCCGGCACCGCCGGCTGCACGCTGGCCAATCGGCTCACCGAGAATGCGGGCGTGCGCGTGCTGTTGCTGGAGGCCGGCGGCCGCGACCGGGATCCGCTCATTCATATTCCCATCGGTGTCGGCGCCATGTGGAAGATCCGCTCGCACGATTGGGGCTACAACACCGAACCGCAGGCGCATTTGAACCATCGCGTCATCCCACTGCCGCGCGGCAAGGTGCTCGGCGGCTCGTCTTCGATCAACGCCATGGTGTACCTGCGCGGCGACCGCGGCGATTACGAGCGCTGGTCGAGAAATGGCCTGCCCGGGTGGTCCTACGCGAACGTGCTGCCGTATTTCAAGCGCAGCGAAACCTGGATCGGCGGCGAGAACGCCTGGCGCGGCGGCAGCGGACCGGTGGGCACGCGCTGGACCGATCCCGACGATCCGATCGCCGGCGCGGTTATCGAGGCCGCGCGCCAGGCGGGTTATCCGGTCAGCGAGGATATCAACGGCGCGCAAGGCGAAGGTTTCGCGCGCACCCAGTCCACGCTCAAGGATGGCCATCGATCCAGCGCCGCCGCCACCCATCTTCGCCAGGCGCGCGGCCGGGCCGGTCTGAGTGTGCAGTGTGGCGCGGCAACGACACGAATCCTGCTTGAAGGGAAAATGGCGCGGGGTGTCGAGTATCGCCAGTCCGGCGTGTTGAAGACGGCGCGCGCCGCGCGCGAAGTGATTCTTTCCGGGGGCGCGATCAATTCGCCGCAACTCATGATGCTCTCCGGACTGGGCGATCCTGTCCAGCTTGCCGCGCATGGCATCAAGGTGCTGGCGCCGATGCCGGGCGTCGGCCAGAACCTGCAGGACCACGTGATGATAGGCGTGGGATTCGCGCGCAAGCAACCTGGGCCGCTGGCCAGATCCCTGCGGCTGGACCGCATTGGACTGGCGATGTTGCGCGCGTATTTCACGGGCGCCGGTGTTGCGTCGAACCTTCCCAGCGGACCGATGGCGCTGCTGCGTACGCGCCCGGAGCTAGAAGTGCCGGATCTGCAGATTGCCTTCCGCGCCATCGCGCGCGAAGCCGCAACCTGGTTGCCCGGATGGGGACCCCAGTGGCGTGATTACTGCATATGGATGCCGGCGCTGCTGCATCCGCAAAGCCGCGGCAGCGTGACGCTGGCATCCGCGGACCCGGCGCGGCCGCCACGAATCCAGCCCAACTTTCTCGCGGTCGACGCGGATTTCAGACCCTTGCTGGAAGGCATACGCATTGCGCGCGAGGTGGCAAGGCAGCCGGTGCTGGAGCGCTATTGCGGCGAGGAACTTTTCCCCGGATCCAAGGTGGACAGCGAAGAGGCGATGCGCGGCTATATCCGCGACACCGCGGGAACCTTTCACCATGTCTGCGGCACCTGCCGCATGGGCGGCGACGAGGCCGCGGTGGTCGATCCCGAATTGCGCGTCCGCGGCATCGAGGGTTTGCGCGTTGTCGATGCCTCGGTGCTGCCCGATCTGCCCGGGGCGAACATCAACGCCTGCACTTTCATGCTGGCCGAAAAAGCGGCGGACCTGATACGCGGCCGACCCTTGCTGCCGGCAGCGGCCGGATAGCCAGGCGCATCAGGGAGGCGCGAATGAACGTACCCGGTACCCCACAGCAAACGGAAATGCAGCAAGGCCTCGGCGCTGGCTACGATCCGTTCAACGATCCCATTCTCACCCATCCGTTTCCGTTCTTCGCCAAAGCGCGCGCAGTGCCGGTGTTCTACAGCCCCAAGCTCGATTACTGGGTGGTGACGCGCTATCACGACAGCCGCGAGGTGCTGCAGAATTCGAAGCTGTACTCCGCGAGCAATACGCTGGACCCCATCAAGCCGGTGTGCCCGTATGCGCGCGAGATCATGCAAAGCGGCTTCCGTCCGGTGAAAACGCTGACCAACGCCGATCCGCCGGTGCACACCCGCACGCGCCGCCTCGCCAACGCCGCCTTCACCCGCAGCCGGGTGGCGCAATGGGAGGGCTACGTTCGCGAATTGACGCGCGGCTGCCTGGACGAAAACTTCAGGGGCGGCAAGGCCGACATAATCGCCGGCCTGGGCTACCGTCTGCCCGCGCTGGTCATATTCCGCATCATGGGCGTACCACCTGAATCGGTGCCGGTGGCCAAGGCGGCCTCCTCGACACGGATCTTGTACAACTGGGGATTCCCCACCGATGACGAGCAGATAAAGCTCGCACAGGACAGCGTCGCCTTCTGGGCGTTCGCCTCGACGCTGGTGGCCGAGCGCGCCTGGTCACCGGATGATGATTTCATCAGTGCGCTGCTGCAGGCGCGCGATGGCGATCTGCCTGCATTGAGCCAAGCCGAGGTCACCACGATTCTGTCGGCTACCCT
>MEQV01000072.1:1772-2946 GCA_001770355.1 Betaproteobacteria bacterium RIFCSPLOWO2_02_FULL_62_17 | reverse complement strand
CAGCGGCAGGCCTGGGAGGAGATCTGCGCCGACCGCTCGCTGATTCCCAACGCGGTGGAGGAACTGCTGCGCATCGATCCTTCGGTCAACTCCTGGCGGCGCAAGGCATTGACCGATGTGGAAATCGGCGGTGTCAGGGTGCCGGCAGGGGCGAACCTGCTTATACTGATCGCGTCAGCCAACCACGACGCGCAAGTGTTCCCTGATCCGGAGACGCTCGATATTCATCGCGCCAACGCGAAAGAGCACATCGCCTTCGGCTACGGCGCGCATATCTGCCTGGGTGCGCCGCTTGCACGCCTCGAAGTCAAGGTGGTGCTGGAGGAGGTCTGCGCCAGGCTGCCCGGGCTGCGCATCGTGCCCGGCCAGAAACTGGAATACCTGCCCAATACCTCGTTTCGCGGACCGCGGGCATTGCTGGTGGAGTGGGATGTTTAACGGCAGATTATCCCAATTATTAAATCTAAAACGGCCCGTAACATACGCCATTTAACGATATAGACAATCAATTTATCTTAATTATTGCCTTGCTCGCAGCACGTTTCATCCTTGCTTCAAGAAGCTCATATTCCCCCAGGTGTGCACGCATCAGGCTTTTCCAAAGCTTGCCGTGGTTGGGCACGGAGAAGTGCAGCAACTCGTGAACGATCACATAATCTCCCAGGTCGCGTTGCCTTCCAGACGTTTCTTGATCGTCTCAATAGTCGCGCTGTCCAAAGTCACGTATTCCGCGGAACTGTCGGTGATCGCGGCTCCAATATGTTTCTGCACCAGTTCGTTGGTTTTCTTCTGAAATGCTTTATCGACGTAGACCTTCTTGGCGTAGGCATTACGCGCCACGGCGTAGATCGAGGAAAGCGTCGCGTAAGGTTCAATGAACGGCCGCAGGAACGCATCCGGCGAGATGATCTCGTAGAGCATCTCGATTTCCTTGTATTGCTTGAAGAATTCCTTGCGCCGCTCCTTGTCGCGGAAATGCTCGATCAGGTTATCCACGTCCTTGTCGTCGAAGTTCCTCGTCACGAGCGCCAGATATGCCGGCGCTTTGCTCTCCATCTTTGCCTTGAAGATCTGCTTGAGCAGGCCGATATCTTCAAGCTAGCTGGCGAGGGCTTGGTCGCCATGTCGGTAACATTAGCTCCATGTCTTCCGCCAGGCTTGGTATTCGGACGGC
>MEQV01000072.1:0-1752 GCA_001770355.1 Betaproteobacteria bacterium RIFCSPLOWO2_02_FULL_62_17 | reverse complement strand
GTTGCCATCGTGCAGGCTCATCAGTTCCGTTTCCACCACTTCGACAAAACGTGCTCGACTCTCGATGGATACATTCTCCGCGGCGCGCTGTCTGATCAAGGCGGTCGCGGCCTTTTTGTCCAAACCATCGCGAACTACCGCGGCAACCGTTTCAGCGATCAGCGCACGATGCCGCAGACGGAATGGGTCCGGCTGTCCGAGTGACTGGCGCACCGCTGCATAGCGCGCACATGATCGCTCATAGGCCCAGACGAAAACGTCCCGCAGCAATTCTATGCGGTTCAATTCATAAACCCCAAGAATGCCGTCGACATAGGCGCGTTCGGGAACATCCACGAACGACAAGGGACAAAAATTCCGGCGTATGAGCGGAAGGTTCGCCGCGAGACGCGAGACGCGCTTGTTCACGTCCTCGAATGGCTGCAAATAGGGCAGGTGAACCATGGCGAAAAACGCCTGCTCGAATGGATCCTGAATTCCCGCGGCGGTATCAAGGATTTGCCGGAAAAATTCTTCGATTAGTTGCGGCACTTCCAATGGGACATAGACCGTTTTTGCAATGCGAACCGGAACATTGCGCAAGCGTCCGCAGGCCTGCGGGTCGAGCAGGTTATCCGCGAGCAAGGCATGCAAATTGAGAATGGTGTATCGATTGAAGCCCATCTCCGCCGCCTGATCGACGAGCATCTCGATCGCCGCCTTGTGATTCAGGATCATCTGCGCTTCCTTGGCGTCCTTGCCATCGGCGGACTCACCCAACTCCAGCAGCCGTTCTGTTTCCAGCAGCGAATAGGTATTGCCTTCCAGGCGGCTGGAGTTCCACGACAGATCAATCATCAGCCGGCTGAAAATTTGTCGCACATAGGTGCCGGCCGCAAGCTGCTCGCCGCCGGGCGAGCGTCCTAATTCGAGCAGACGTTGCCGGGTTTCGGCGGGAAGATAGAAGGTCTCGTTGGGGCGGTAGCCATCAAGAAACGAGTGTTCGTAGCTAACGGGATGGCGGCGCTGGATCGGCTCGCGCACGGCTCGTTTGATCGCCTCCGCTTCGGATGAAATCGGGATATAGGTCTCACCGTATGCCTCGAACTTGGGAGCGGGTGCTACAACGTGTAATTCGGCTGTGACTGCAGGCAAGCGATAGCGGCTCGCCCGGCCGCGTCCCTCGGCGATCAGGCGCTTCTTCGCGACGAGCCACGCCAGACGGCGCTGCAAAGTGCGATGCGGCAAGCTAATCGGCAGCGCGACAGTGATGTCCTCAACGGAACCGCCCGCTTGAAATTGAGCCGCCGCGCTTAGAACCGCATCGAGCTCATTCGCCGGAATCTGCTTAGACATGGAATCCTAATATGGCGCGATTACGATTATCGCGCCACTTAAAGCCATATTTAGAGCTAATTTTCATTATCGCGCCACATTACATGGCGCGCAAGTGATTATCGCGCCACTTAGGCTGTGATCGCCTAAGTGTTGGAATTAGACGGCTTTCCCTGGTTTCCCGGACTTGGACAGTTTTTTCACCGCTGCCTCGAAGTCCTTTTCCACCGGCGAAGGCTGAACAAGCTGAAGCGCTCTGAACTTCTCGAACTCCAGTTCCGCGCGTTTCAGCGCCTGCTCGTGGGAAATCGTCCCGGCATGGGTGAGGATGTCCCGATCGCCCATGCGCAGAAAATCGTCCAGCTTGGCAATCCAGGCCCGCATGGTCATCAGCTTGCGGTTCAGCGCCTGCAGTTCGGCGAATTCAAGATACGCGGT
>MEQV01000071.1:617-8227 GCA_001770355.1 Betaproteobacteria bacterium RIFCSPLOWO2_02_FULL_62_17 | reverse complement strand
ACGACCACAATTACGATAGCTCTGAATCCACGGGGCCATCTTCGCCGATATATGTACGAGTTCATTAGTCTCATCGAACCGAGCTGCACCCAGGAAAAGGTTGAATTCCAGTTGCGGGCAGCCGCTTCGGGTCGTTGAAGGCATTTTCGATGGTAGGGGTTCGGCACCGTCCGCCGCGAATTTCTAGATCACGTGTTGATCTAGAACGCGATCGACCTGACGCGAAAGTTGAACGCACTCGCGGATTATTACAACGCGCACCGCGTGCACCGGTCCCTGGACGGTACCACGCCGGCGCGACGCGCCCGCGCATCACCCCCACCGTCCGCGCATGCTGATCTCCGCCAATATGCTTGGGAGGAGCATTGTCGCGGTCTGTTTCAAACACCGATTCCAGCCTGATTACGAATTCGCCACGGACACGATATTTCGCCGACTTGTGCAGCATGAATCTACGAGTATTGCCCGGTAAGCAGCAAGAAGTGACTACCGAGCCTCACCTGTATGTCCCGTACTCCTTTGTGAATTCAAACATCGCCTTAGGAACAGGGCGTCGGGTTGGGAGCGTATTCTTCAGGTCAACAACTACATAAGCTTTGCCCGACGGTATGGCAGGTGTTGCCGGCGCCTTTCCCCAGCAGCTAAACTGCTTCATCTTATCAACCAAAGCTGCCCAAACGCGGCCAGGTCGGCGTTCGGCCGACATGACGTGGTCCTGCGTGGCGGCCGCGAGACAGATCGTTCCATCCGTTGACGGAGGCAATAAATGACAGCGTCCATAGATTCGAATCCCGAGCTTGATCGTATCGTCGAACAGGCAGATTTCGTGCACACCGGCCCGGGCACACTGGCCGGGCGCTACCTTCGCCGCTACTGGCAACCCATCTACGAATCCGCGAAGCTCGCAAAGGGAAAGATCGTTCCGATGCGGATCCTCAGCGAAAACCTGGCGCTTTACCGCGGTGAAAGCGGAAAGCCCCGCGTCATCACCAATGAATGCCCGCATCGATTGAGTGTCCTGTCGACGGGCTGGGTCGAAGGCGAAACCATTCGCTGCCGGTATCACGGCTGGCGCTACGACGAGTCCGGACAATGTGTCGAGCAGCCGGCCGAGGCTAAGCCTTTTTTCGCCAAAGTGCCAAAACTGGCTTCGTATCCCACGCACGAAGCTCACGGCTTGATCTTCGCCTATTTCGGCGAAGGCGAGGCCCCTGCCTTTCGCCCGCTGCCGGGTCTGGAAGACGGCGCTCGCGAGGGGTGGACGGTCTGCCCGTCGGTCGAAATGCTTCCGTGCAACTGGTTTCAGAGCGCGGAGAACATCATGGACGACGTCCATGTGAATTTTTCTCATCAAGGTCACTTCGTGAACACCGTGGCGAGGCCGTTCGTTCCCACCAGGACGGGGGGACGGGAAACACCATTCGGGCTCACGCAACTCCAGCAGCGCGGAGACCACACCGATCAAATTCACTTCATCATGCCGAACCAATGCTTCCTGGCCCATGCGCTGCGATCGGCGCGGGACGACAAGCCGTTCTGGTTCAAGGCGCTCTTCTGGTATGTGCCCATCGATGACGAGAGCCATCTTCACGTTCTCATCATGGTCTACCACACAAAGAGGAAGGAGCGTCCCGACGCCACTCCGGTCCACGAGGAGATCGAGGCCATCCTTTCCGGCCGAAAGAGCTGGGAGGACGTCGCCAGGCACCCGAACCTCATCCGTATTCAGGACGGGGTGGCGATCTGTGGACAAGGCAAGATCGTGGACCGATCGAGGGAACGCTTGGGTACCTCGGATGTAGCGGTGAGCATGCTTCGCAGGCTCTGGAGGCGGGAGCTGGAATTGCTTGCCGCCGGAAAACCCGTGACGCAGTTCGGCCCGCCGGACCCCCAAGCCCTCCAGCGGGAGGAGCTGGACGCGATGGGGGTCAATGCTTGAACGTGCGTAGCAGCGGTCAACTCCATCAACGTGGTGCTCGCGCCCGAAGAGATAAGGAAATGAACCCGGCTTGTCAGGCGCGCCGGGCCGCATCCGGCCGCATCGCTTGGACCAGTTAGATTTTTCCTCCTTGCTTCAGCTTGAGCGCGATTCGTTCGGTAAGGTCTTTTTTGGAAACCTTGCCGAAGGGTGACAGCGGAAATTCGTCCATGAGCTCCAGACGCTCGGGCAGTTTGTGCTTGGCGATTTCCTCTCGCTTGAGGAAAGCGACGAGCTGCTCGAAGGTCAACGCCGCGCCGGAGCGCAGGATCACGCAGGCGCACATGCGCTCGCCGAGGACGGGATCGGGGACCGGCACGCAGGCGACGTTCTGAACGGCGGGATGGGAGAGAATGAGGTTCTCGATCTCCTCGGCGCTGATCTTTTCGCCGCCGCGATTGGTGAGATCCTTTCTTCGGCCTTCTACCATGTAGTTGCCCGAAGGGTGACGGCGCATCAGGTCCCCTGAGCGGTAGAAACCGTCTGAAGTAAACGCTCTGGCGTTGTACTCGGGAGCGCCGAAATAGCCGCGCAAAGTGTAGGGACCGCGGGCGAGGAATTCCCCGACTTCCCCCGGCGCCACTTCGTTGTCCTCGTCATCGACGAGCCGCACTTCGTCGTCGGGGCTGATCGGCCGGCCCACCGTTTCAAGCCTCACATCTTCGGGATCATCGGGACGGATGAACATCAGCATCCCTTCGGCCATGCCGAAGTTCTCCTGCACGAACGCGCTCGGAATGAGCTCCTTGATGCGGCGGCGCACTTCCGGCTGCAGCCGCTGGCCGCCGCTCTGAACCACGCGGAGCGAAGAAAGATCATGCCTCCCGATGGCCGGATCGTTGATCAAACGAATCAACAGCGTGGGCACGAGGGCTAGGTGATCGACGCGATGGCATTCGATCAGGGCGAAAATATCTTCGGCGCGCGTCGAATTTCCCAGTACGACCCTGCCGCCATGCAATAGATAACCCTGCAAGCCGGGACAGGCGAGCGGGAAATTGTGCGCCAGGGGCAGGACGTTCAATAGAACCTTATCGGAGCCTACCCCGGTCACCGCAGCAGCCGCCTTTGAATTGTAGACATAGTCGTTATGGCTGCGCGGGATAAGCTTGGGAATTCCGGTGGTGCCGCCGGAAAGCTGAAAGACGGCGGGATCCTCGGGGTCGATGGAGATCGCGCGCAATTCATCGGCGGAGCGTTTGCTTCGCCGGGCAATGAGCTCGGTCAGGGACAGATAACCCGCCGGCGCATCGCCCAGGACTATTCCGCAACGCAAGGTCTTGCTGGCAGGACGAATGCGCGGCAAGAGTTCACGGTAATCGAAATCCGAGGTCTTGTCCGGCGTTGCGCAAACCGTGGCGCCGGACAGTTCAATGAACTGGCTTATCTCATGGAAACGATGGGTCGGCAGCGCCATGATCGGAATGCAGCCGATTTTTTGCAGCGCAAAGTACAGGTAGACAAACTCCACGGTGTTGGGCAGTTGCACCACCACGCGGTCAAGCGGCTTGAATCCCTCGTCGAGCAGATTGAGCGCCAGGTGGGTCGAGCGTTCATCGAGTTGCGCATAAGTCACGAACTGGTCGCGGTCGATAACGGCGATCCTGTCTTTGAACTTGTAGAAAACCTCGGCAAAAATGTCGGCTATGGAGCGATCCTGCCAATAGCCCTTGGCGCGGTAGCGCGCGGCAAAGTCCGGGGGAAATCGGACCACACCTTCCAACATATCTCCTCCTAACGCCCGTCGCGTTCAAAACGTTCCAATTGTTCCAATCGCTCCAGAACTATGAACATTGGATCAATTGCCCAAAAGCAGAATCCATTCTATGCCGCAGCTATCAAATATGTGCCCCAATCCCGCCCGTTCGCCCAACGGCCCGGTGCTCTACCGCAGCGTTCCTGGGCGTTGCGGCTTGCAGAGCCTGCCGTTTGACCCGGTCAAGGATTTCGTTCCGGTGGTGGTGCTCGTCACGCTTCACAACGTCCTCGCGGTGAACCCTTCGCTGCCAGCCACCTCGGTGAAGGAGCTCGTCGACTATGCGAAGAAGAATCCGGGAAAGCTCTTGTACGGCACCGTCGGCATCGGGTCGCTGCAGCACCTGGGCGGTGTGCTGCTGGCGCAGGCAGCGGCCATCGACATCGAGCATGTGCCGTACAAGGGTGGAAGTCCGACCATCAACGACGTCCTCGGCGGTTCCATCCCCATGGCCATCCTTTCGGCGACCACCGTGATGCCGTACGCGCGGACAGGCAAGCTACGCGCGCTCGGTGTCATTCATGCGCAGCGCTCCCGCAGCTTTCCTGACGTGCCAAGGATTGGCGAAACGGTGCCAGGTTACGCCGCTCCAGACCAGTGGCTCGGCCTGCTCGCGCCCTCGGCGTCTCCCGCGTCGGTTGTGGCACGGCTGAACGGCGAGCTGCGCCGCGCGTACAGCCTGAGCGATGGTCATGCACCTCTCCTTTCCTGATTCGCGGCGCATTGTAGCGCGCGCTTCCGGTTCGGGGCTTGTGACGCTTGATTGGAATAAGATGCGCAGAGAGCGCCATTTTCGTGTTCAGCAACCTCAAGACCGTCCCGGGCCTCGACAAGATCGCGTCGTTCATCGAAACTACGGGCATGATCTACCCCTGATTGTTCACCGGAGACTTCAATGCGCCGCTTCGTTCCAGTTGTCACCGCTTCACTCCTGTTCGCTTTCAATTGTGCCGCGCAGGCACAGGACTATCCGGTTAAGCCCATCCGACTGCTTTCACCCCTGCCGGCGGGCGGAATGGTGGACAACTTCGCGCGTGTGCTCGCACAGCACTTCTCCGATGCTTTCAAGCAGCCGGTGACTGTCGAGAACCGCACCGGCGCGAGCGGTACGATCGCCGCGGAGGCAGTGGTGCGCGCGCCCGCCGACGGCTATACGCTGCTGCTCGCGACGCAGGCGATCCTGGTTCTTAACGTGTATGCGCAGAAGACCCTTTCGTACGACCCACTCAAGGACTTCACGCCGATCTCGCCCCTGTTCTACACCCCGCTTTACGTGGTGGTGCATCCGTCGGTGCCGGCGAACTCGATCAAGGAGTTGATCGAGTTGGCGCGCTCGCAGCCGGGGAAACTGAGCTTTGCTTCGATCGGGCGGGGCACCTCGGTGCACCTGGCCACCGAAATCTTCATGTCCATGGCCAAGGTCAACCTCGTCCACGTGCCCTATAAGGGGACGGGGCCGGCGATGCTCGACATGACCGCGGGCCGCGTCCAGGTGATGTTTTCGGGTGGCGGAACCGGCTTGCCGCTGGTCGAGGCCGGCAAGCTGAAGCTGCTCGCGTCCAGCGCCGAGCGGCGCACTATTGCGACGCCCAATACGCCCACGGTCGCGGAGGCCGGCGTCCCCGGTTACGAGTCGATCGCGTGGTTCGCCCTGGTCGCCCCCGCGGGCTTGCCGAAGGCGATGGTCGATCGGCTGCACCGCGAGGCGGCAGGCATGCAGAAGTCCAAGGCGGCCGTCGATCGCTTCGCCAAGGTGGGCGCAGAAATGCTGCCGGGCACGCCCGAGCAACTCACCGCGCGGATTCGCCAGGAGTTTCCGCTTTTCAGCCAGATCATGAAGCAGGCCGGCATCCAGCCGGAATGATCCTGAAGCCCCTGCGGGACTCAGACGTCACGCGCAAAATCGAGGACCTTGGCACCAAGCTAGTGGGAAGCTAACAGAAGGACGCGGTTGATCTATATCACGGGGACTTCGACATCGCCGCTCCTCTGGCGTAGCAGTGGTGAATCAACCGGCGCTCAGTTCCACAGTCTCTTCGACGCGATCTTGGCCCCTTCTCCCAGCGCCGCGAGTTTCGCCCAGGCAATGGTAATCGGGATTTCTTCATTCCCTGCCGTGGACTGAAAACCACAGTCATTGCCGAAGATAACGTTTTCCCGCCCTGCGGCCTGCGCCCAGCGCTCCATTCGATCTGCGACGACTTCGGGATGCTCCACCATGACGTTTGAATGGGTAACGGCGCCCGGAATAAGGATTTTGCCGTTCGGCAGACGGACCTTCTGTGGGACTCTCCATTCGTGCTCGTGTCGCGGGTTAGCTGCCTCGAAAGAATATGCTCCAGCGCGAATTTTGAAGAAAACGTCGAGCACCTCGCCTAATTGAAGGTCAGAGATTCGAGGGCCGAAGTTGACGCCATAACACGTATGGAATCGGATGCGATCCTCGGGGAGCCCGCGAAGTGCGTGGTTTATTAGTTCTACGCGTCCTTCCATCCATTTCCGATAGTCGGCGAGTGATACGGATGTTCTCGCGTCCCACGAGCTGACGAATGCGGGGTAGTCGATTTGCAGAAGAAGTCCCACATCGAGAATTGCCCGGTACTCCTCGCGCATTGCCTCGCCGTAAGCGGTCTGGAACTCCTCGTCGGTCTTGTAGAACTCGTTCTCCATCCCACTGATAGGTGCGAGAGCTGGCAGGAAGCCTTCGTCCGCGTGCGCTGCCGACATGGCTTCTTGAAGGTTTTCGATGTCCCGCCGCACCTGTGCCTGCCCAAAGCGCACACGCTACGTAGCAATTCGCCCGAGAAGGCGTCGGCAAGCGGCCGTCGATGCTCGTCGCTCTAGCCTGAATAGCGCTTCTTGGCCTCGCGGACCATGTCACGCAGAGCCGCGCCCGGATTGCGATGCGCGTATAGAAGTCCGCGGTGGCGGCTACGTCGTGCGTGACGTACGCGAGGTGGTTCAGCATTCGCGGTGTCAGCCCCTGCGCCAGCGCGCCGCCAAGCGCTGCAGGGCGGTTTGCTTTGCGGGTCTTAGGTTGCGTAGCGGTAGTCTTTGTCATGCCTCAAAGTTCGAGCACGAGCTTTGCGCCACGTGCGCGCGAGCAGCAGCTCATCATTTTGGCGTTCGCTTCCCGTTCGGAGCGCGTCAGCACCACGTCGCGGTGGTCGACCTCGCCGGCAAGGACTCTTACCTCGCAGGAACCGCACAGGCCCTCCTCACAGTCGCTCTGCACGTCGATGTTGGCGCCGCGCAAGGCCGCGAGCAGGGTGCAATGCGGCGGCACGCTGATGACAATACCGGAGTCCTTCAGCTCGACTTCGAAGGCATGCTCCTTCGCGGGGTCCAGCGTTCCCCGGGCCGACATGAAATGCTCGATGCGCAGCGCGTCCTCCGGCCAGGCCGTGCAGCACGCCTCGAGTGCCTGCAGCATGCGCACCGGTCCACATGCGTAGATTTGGGTGCCCGGTTCGGGATGCGCGAGCAGGGCTTCGAGGCCGTTGCGCCGTCCTTCGTCGCTGACGTAGACATGCAGGCGGTCGCCGTGCAACCGGGCGAGCTCGTCCAGGAAGGCCATGGCCGAGCGGCTGCGGCCACTGTAATGCAGCTCGTACTGCATCCCCAGCGCCTTCGCGCGGCGGGCCATCGCGCTCACGGGCGTAATGCCGATTCCGCCGGCGATGAAGATCGCCTTCCTTGCGCTTTCGTCGAGGTGGAAGTGATTGCGCGGGCCGCGGATCCTCATTCGGTCGCCAGGCTTGACGTGATCATGGATCCAGTCCGAGCCGCCGCGGCTCTGCGCCTCGCGCAACACTGCGATTTCGAGGACGTGCTTTTCCTCGGGATCGCCGCACAGCGAGTACTGGCGCGACAGCT
>MEQV01000071.1:0-602 GCA_001770355.1 Betaproteobacteria bacterium RIFCSPLOWO2_02_FULL_62_17 | reverse complement strand
CGATGTCGATGTGCGAGCCGGGACTCCAGCGCGGCAGCGCCCGGCTGTCAGGTGCAACGAGGCGCAGCTTGACGATGCCTTCGGCGACCTCGGTGGCGCTCTCGACCACCACCGTCCGGCTGATCGCGTGCTTGGAAGGCTCGCCGATGCGCACCGGCATGCGTGACTCGAGCACGCGGTGGTCGTTGCGCTCCGGGTTCTGCCGCGGGTCCCACTCGACCCATAGGTGCTCGGGGCCGCGGAAGGAGGTGTTGGGGACGTAGGTGAAGGTCTGTTCCGAGAGCCTCATGTGCGGCAGGCGCTTCGTGAACTCCTCCAGCAGGACCTGCATCTCCATCCGCGCCAGGTTCTTGCCCATGCACTGGTGCGCGCCGTAACCGAAGGTGAGGTGGTCGCTCGCGTTGTCGCGGCGGATGTCGAAAAGATCCCCGTCCGTGAAGTGGCGCTCGTCGTGATTCGCGGACGACGTGACGATGAGCAGCTTCGATCCTGCCGGGATGTTCATGCCTTCGATCTGCACATCCTTGGTGACGAGGCGCCGCCAGGCAGCGATCGAGCCGTTGTGCCGCAGGCACTCCTCGATCGCGTTGGGATTCAGCCCC
>MEQV01000070.1:11803-13683 GCA_001770355.1 Betaproteobacteria bacterium RIFCSPLOWO2_02_FULL_62_17 | reverse complement strand
TGTTCCTGCCGGTGCTGTGCAACCATTGCGAGGAGGCGCCCTGCGTGGATGCCTGTCCGACCGGGGCGAGCTACAAGTGCGAGGACGGGATCGTCGACATCGACCACGACAAGTGCGTGGGCTGCAAGACCTGCATGATGGCCTGCCCGTACGGAAACCGTTATTACAACGACCAGCCGCAGCACTATTTTCCGCAGGGTCCGACCGACTACGAGAAGGCGCGCATGTCCGGGCACACCACCGACGTGGTGATGAAGTGCAATTTCTGCCGGCACCGGCTGGCCGAGAACAAGCTGCCCGCTTGCGTGGCCAATTGTCCGACCGTGGCGCGCACCTTCGGCGACCTGGACGATCCCAGCAGCGAGGTGTCGCGCCTGATCAAGGAGCGGGGGGGATTCCCGCTGCACCCTGAGCTGGGCACCAAGCCCTCGGTGTATTACCTGCCTGCATAGAAACGAACCAGCGGGGGAGCGAAGCGATGAGCACTGCAACGAGCTACGAGAAGCTGATCGAGGACCTGCGCGCGGATTTTCGTCCGCAGCGCAGCTGGGGGGCGGGGCGCGGTATTTTCATGGTGATCGGGCACTTCGTGGTGGGGGTGGCCGCCGGGGGCTGGTTGTTTGCGCTGCTGTATCCGAGCCGCGCGGGGCTGGCGCTTGCTTTTGTGCTGGCCGGGCTTGGGGGCATTGCGCACCTGATCAACCTGGGGCGTCCGGGGCGCTTCTGGCGCATGATGATGCAGCCGGGACGCTCCTGGGTGGCGCGCGGATTCTGGGGCTTGAGCCTGTTTCTGATCGGCGCGTTCCTCTACCTGGTGCCGTTTTGGATAGCGGAGGCGCCCTGGCAGAGCGGCGCGCTGATCGGGCAACTGGCACTGGGATTGTCGCTGATCGCGATGATCATCCTGATGGGTTATATGGGCTTTGTGTATTCGAGCTCCAAGGCCATCCCGTTCTGGAACTCGCCGCTGCATCCGGCGCTGTACGTGGCCTATGCGTTGCGCGGCGGGGTGGCGTGCCTGTTGCTGGTGCAGGCTTTCGGTGCGCAGGGCACGGCGACGTTTCATGAGCTGCTGCTGTGGTGGATCGGGATCAGCGCGCTGGTGGTGGCGTTTTTCGCGCTGGAGATGCACGGGGCGTGGACCGGCGGCAATGCGGCGGCCAAGCACTCGGTGCAGCAGTTGTTTGCCGGCCGGATGGCGATCGCCTTCTACGGGGGCACGCTGGCGCTGGGACTGCTGGTGCCCGCGGGGCTGGTGTGGTGGGGCTTGTATGGACAGACCTCGCTGATGGCCATGGCGCTGCTCGCGCTCGCCTCGGCGCTGGGGGACTTTTTCATGAAATACACCACCATCCGCGCCGGCGTGCATCTGCCGGTGTGGACGCGGCTTGCGCCGCACCGCTAGCCGGCGCCAGTGATCCGGGACCGTAACGCCTGCCGTGAATAACAAGGGGTGCATGATGTTCAATGTATTGCGATTCATGCTTGTCGGATGCGTGCTATGCATCGGTGTCGTGTCGTCGTTTGCCCAGGATGCGTTTCCGTCCAAGACGGTACGGCTGCTTGTGCCATGGCCTCCCGGCGGCCCGCCGGATATGGTGGCGCGACTCGCGGCGCAGAAATTAAGCGAGCGGTGGGGCCAACCCGTCGTCGTTGAGAACCGTGCCGGTGCTACCGGCACGATCGGCACGAACGCGGTGGTGATGTCGGCCCCGGATGGGTACATGCTGCTGTTGACCTCGAACCAGCCGATCGTGATTGCGCCGGCGTTGTTTGCGACCCCGTACGACCCGAGCAGGGATCTGCTGCCGGTCACCATCTTCGGCGAAGCGCCCAACGTGCTCGTCGTGAGCAAGTCTTCCGGCATCAATTCGGTCGCC
>MEQV01000070.1:5944-11742 GCA_001770355.1 Betaproteobacteria bacterium RIFCSPLOWO2_02_FULL_62_17 | reverse complement strand
GTTCCATCGGACACCTGTCGGGGGAACTGATCAAGCAGATCGCGGCAATAGATATGCTTCACGTTCCCTATCCCGGAACGGCGCAGGCGGTGACAGCCGTCGTCAGCGGCGAAGTTTCGCTCACCTGCTCTTCGATCCAGCAGACCCTGCCTCAAATCAAGGCCGGGAAAGTTACGGCACTCGGCGTCACCGGCACGCGCCTCTCGCAATTTCTGCCCGATTTTCGGCCCTTGTCCGCGCAGGGGTTCAACGGCCTGGATGTCACCGCCTGGTACGGCGTTTATGCTCCGCTGAAAACCGCCGCGCCTGTGCTCAAACTGCTGCGCGACTCTTTGCAGAAGGTATTTCAGGATCCTGGCGTGCGCCAGAAACTGAACGGGGCCGGCATCGAATTGATCTGGCAGGTTGCCGAAGATCAGACGGCCAACAGAATCAAAACGGATCTCGCCAGGTACCGTGGCGTGGTGCAGGCCGCGGGTATAAAGGCGAATTAATTTTTGAATTGATGCGGCCCGCCGCGGCCGATGGAGGCTCAATCCCCATGAACGAAGTCACCGCACCCGCGCCGCCGGCTCAGGCACTCGAGGATGCCTGGGTTGCCTCCTCCTGCGCGCTTTGCTATGGCTCGTGCTCGATCCTTGCCCATCGTGTCAATGGCGCGGTGGTGAAGGTCGAAGGCAATCCCGAGAGCGACATCAACAAGGGCCGCCTGTGCGGCAAGGGGGTGTCCGGGATCATGTCGCATTACGACCCCAACCGGCTGACCACGCCGTTGCGGCGGACCAATCCCAGGAAAGGAATCGACGAGGATCCGGGCTGGAAGGAAATCAGCTGGGACGAGGCGCTGGATGAAGTCGCGGCGGTATTGAAGCGTGTGCGCGCCGAGGATCCGCGCAAGCTGCAGGTGCAGCGTACCACCACGGTGACCGCCAGCCGTATCCCGCTGCGGGCCTTTGGGGCTGCCTTCGGCACCAACAATACCTCCGAGGCGGGCGGCGGCCTGCATTGCGGCAACGGCGCCCACGTGATTTCCGGGATGATGCACGCATCGTGGTCGGTCATGCCCGATTTCAAATACTGCAACTACGCCTTGTATTTCGGCGCTTCCAAGGGCCATGGGGCAGGACATGCCGCGACCGCCAACATCGGCCTGGCCGCCGAGGCCCGGGCGCGCGGCATGAAGATGGTGGTCATCGATCCGATGTGCAATTTCGCCGCCGCGAAGGCGACCGAATGGGTGCCGCTGAAGGTGGGCACCGATGGCGCGCTGGCACTGGCGCTGTGCAACGTGCTGGTGAACGTATTGGGCATCTACGATGTCGCGTTCCTGCAGGCGAAAACCAACGCTCCCTATCTGATCGGACCGGACAAGCTGTACCTGCGCGACGCCGCGAGCGGCAAGCCGCTGGTCTGGGACAACTCGCTCAAGGCGGCAAGACCTTATACCGATGCGAATCCGGCCGACATGGCGCTGGAAGGGGATTTCCAGGTGAACGGGGTGCGTTGCCAGCCGGCGTTCCGCAAACTGAAGCAGCATCTGAAGAAATTCACCGCGGAGTGGGGCGAGGGCGTCACCACGGTGCCGGCGGCGAATATACGCCGGATTGCGGGGGAATTCGGCCGCGAAGCGCGCATCGGCAGCACCGTGGTAGTGGAGGGCGTGAGCCTGCCCTACCGGCCGGTGGCAGCGATCGCATTTCGCGGCGCTTGCGGTCACGTGAATTCGATCTACAACTACTACGCTATCGACCTGCTCAACGAACTGGTCGGGGCCTCCGACGTGGTGGGCGGATGCCTGGGATTCAATCCGGCCTTCCACGGAATTCCTGATACAGAGCGCCTGCGCTACCTTCCCAAAGCGGGGCCGGACGGGCTGATGGTGACAGGCTCGTGGATGGGCCATCACCTTCCTTATCCGATCGGCGAGCCGCGCCTGCCGCAGCAAATCGGGCTGGGGGACCTGTTCGTGGTTGCCAGATCTTCGCCGTTTCTGAGTTCCGATGACCGGCACGATCTATGGGACAAGTTTGAAGTCCCTTACCGCACCGAGGTGCTGCTCAATTTTGGCGCAAACAGCTTGATGAGCATCGCCAACCGCGATTCGGTGGCGCGCTCGCTGGCGGAGTACAAGTTCATCGTGTCGATCGATGTGTTCGAAACCGAGACCACCCGCTTTGCCGATATCGTGCTGCCGGATTGCGGCTACCTGCAGACGCTGGACTCGCGCGCCAACTTCCCGTTCATCTTCAGTCTGCCGGCGGGAATGGGCGACTGGTGCTGGCCGATTCGCCAGCCGGTGCTGCCGCCGCAAGGGGAGCAGCGCCGCTTTCAGGATGTGCTGCTGGAGCTTGCCGACAGAGTCGGCATCCGCGCCGAGCTCAACGCCGCCTACAATGCCTCGCTGGGCCTCGCCCCGGAATACCGGCTGCAGGGAGATCGCCAATACAGCTGGGAGGAAGTCTGCGACGCCGACCTGAAGAGTGTTTTCGGTCCTGAGCATGACCTCGCGTGGTTCAAGCAGCACGGCTTGATCAAATGGCCGAAGAAACCCGAGGAAGTCTACTGGCGCCCGTTCGTGGACGTGCGCGTGCCGGTCTACTGGGAGTTCCTGGTGCCGCTCGCGGAAAAGATCGCAGCCATCACCGAGCCGCGCGGATTGAACATTCCGCGCGAGTTCTATCAGCCGCTGCCCGACTTCCTTCCCTGCAGCTCGCACACCTGCACCACGCCCGGCTTTGACTTTTCCGCTTTTTACTACCGCGACGCGATTCATACGAACAGCTTCACCATGGAGAATCCCTGGCTCGACGAGGCGGCGCAGCTCGATCCCTACTCCTATGCCATCACCATCAATGCGGAAGCCGGCAGAAAGAAGGGACTGCAGGAAGGCCAGACGATCTGGGTGGAGAACGAATCCGGACGCAAGGTGAAAGGCCGCGTGCGGCTCACCCAGGCCATGCACCCGGAAGGCCTGGGCATTGCCGCCTGCGCCGGGCATTGGGGCGACGGCATGCCGATCGCCAAGGGCAAAGGCGTGTTCTTTAACGACCTGCTGGAGATCGACTGGCAGCGCTGCAGCCCCATCAATCTGAATCTCGATCTGTGCGTTCGCGTCAAGGTGACTCCAGTGGAGGCCAGTCAATAACAAGCCTCCGCGACCTGCCCGCGCCGCTCCGGGTTTGGGGTTCAGGTTCGATAAAGCACTCACCTTCACCCCAAACCCTGCGCTGCGCTTTTACCAGCGCGATGTATTCGAATTGCCGGCGAACCGGCTATGCTTCGGCTTTTGCAATCCGGAAAAGGAAGGAAGCAGCATGCGCAAGATCGATATTTTCAATCACATCCAGCCCGAAAAATACTTCAGCCACGTGCAGAACCTGGCGGCGGCGAAGGAGGGACTGGGCAAGCGCACCACCGACAAATCGGTGCTGCGCGATCTGGATGGGCGCTTCCGCCTGATGGACGAGTTCGGCGACTATCAGCAGGTCATCACCGTGCCCGGCCCGCAGCCGGCGGTGCTGGCGGGGCCGGAGGCTTCGCCGGAAATTGCGCGCATCGCCAACGACGGCATGGCCGAGCTGGTGCGCAAATATCCAGACCGTTTTGCCGGTTTCGCGGCGACTCTGCCGATGAACAATCCCGATGCGGCATTCAAGGAAGCGCAGCGCGCCATCGATGAACTGGGTGCCTGCGGCGTCGAAGTCTTCACCAATATCAAGGGGAAGGCCCTGGACATGCCGGAGATCGTGCCGCTGTGGAAGATCATGAACGATTACGACCTGCCGATCTGGATGCATCCTTCGCGCAGCGCCACGCTCACCGATTACAGCAGCGAGCCAAAATCGCGCTACGAAATCTGGTTTACCTTCGGCTATCCCTATGAGACCTCGGCCGCCATGGCGCGGCTGGTGTTTTCGGGGCTGTTCGACAAATTCCCCAACTTGAAAATCATCACCCATCACATGGGCGGCATGGTGGCATTTTCCGAAGGGCGGGTGAATGCCGGCTGGGAGGTGATGGGTTCGCGCACCTCGGACGAAGACTACTCCGGCGTGCTCAAAAGCCTGAAGCGCCCGCACGGCGAGTATTTCAAGATGTTCTACGCCGACACCGCCTTGTTCGGCGCGAAAGCCGGCACCGAATGCGGTTTGAAGTATTTCGGCGTGGATCATGTGGTGTTCGCCTCGGACTATCCGTTCGATCCGGTGCCGGGTCAGTTCATACGCGACACCATCGCGATCGTCGATGCGCTGGAGATCTCCGAGGCCGATCGCGCCAAGATCTACCACGGCAATGCCGAGCGCATGCTGAAACTCAAACCGCGGCACTGAAGCGATTCAGGGAGGAAAAACATGGCGGAAAAACAACGTCCCCGCATCCGGCTGCTGGTGGGGCCGGGCACCTTGCCCAGCCAGGGCAGCAGCCGCATGGACATGACCCTCTACCGCAGGAGCGGCAAGGAGCAGTTCAACGGCGAACAAATGCTCGCGGCAGTGCCGGAAATCGCCGCGGTCGCCGAGGTGGTGGTCGACCCGGGCAATCTGTATGCGATCGCCTGCTTCGCTGACCAGTGCCGGCTCAACCGTGCCATTCAGAAGGCGCTGGATGATCCTCAGGTTGACGGTGTGGTTTTCGTGCAGGGCACCAACAGCATGGAGGAGACCGCCTATTTCCAGCATCTCACGGTGCACAGTGCCAAACCCGTGGTGATGACCGGCGCGCAGCGCCCCTTCACTGCGTTGAGCACCGATGCACATCTCAATTTCTACGATGCGTTCCGGGTAGCGGCGCATGCCGACACCCATGGCAAGGGTGTGGTGGTGGTCACCAATGGCGAGATCCACGGCGCCCGCGACGTTACCAAGACCAACACCTACCGGCTGCAGACGTTTCGCGGCCGCGATCTGGGCCTGTTGGGCTATGCCGATCCGGACGCCATTGTTTATTACCACCTGCCGGTAAAGCGCCATACGCTGGCAAGCGAGTTCGTGATCCGCGAGGACACGGTGCTGCAGCGCGTCGAGATCATTTACATCGGGATCGCCAGCCAGCCCGGACTGGCGCGCGCCGCGGTACACGCCGGCGCCAGGGGCATTGTGGTGGCCGGGACCGGGGCGGGCTGCCTGGGCAACCTGGACGCCGAGCTTGCCGCGATTGCCGCCGAAGGCGTGGTGGTGGTGCGCAGCGCCCGGGTGGGCGAAGGGCGCGTGCTGCGCAACGACAACTGGCAGCAACCCGGCATGGTGTCGGCGGACAATCTCTCGCCGCAGAAATCATCATTGCTGCTGGCATTGGGGCTTGGGGTCAGCAGCGATCCCGAGGAGATTCAGCGCATGTTCAACCAGTATTGAGGGGTGATGCTTGAGTAATGACAACACGGCAGGCGGGAAAGCGGGCTTTGAAATTATCGAGGCGACGGTGGCGGATGTTCACGCGGCGTATGCGGCGGGAGCCTTAAGCGCGCGGCAGTTGATGCAAAGCTACCTCGATCGCATCGAGGCTCTGGACCAGAACGGTCCGGCGCTCAACTCGATTATCGCGGTTAATCCGAAAGCCCTTGAAGAAGCCGACCGACTGGACGCGGCGTGCAAGGTCTCGGGCCCGGTGGGTCCGCTGCACGGTATTCCCGTGATCATGAAGGACCAGGCCGATGTCGCGGGCATGGCAACCACGCTGGGCTCGGTGTTGTTCAAGGACCACTACCCGGACCGCGATTGTATGGTGGTGGAGAAGCTCAAAGCGGCGGGCGCCATTATTCTTGCCAAGGCGACGCTGGGCGAACTGGGCGGCGGCGATAC
>MEQV01000070.1:0-5926 GCA_001770355.1 Betaproteobacteria bacterium RIFCSPLOWO2_02_FULL_62_17 | reverse complement strand
GCAGCCAACGTGGGCACGCTGGCCGTGGGACAGGAGGGCCTCGCCTCGATTCGACGCCCTGCGGGATGGAATTGCCTCGCGGGCATGCGCCCGACGGCGGGGCTGGTCAGCCGCACCGGTGTCTACGAAGGCTGGCCGGGTATTGCCGGTTCGCTGGGGCCATTGACGCGTACCGTCACCGATCTTGCGATCCTTCTGGATGCGATGGTGGGCTATGACGCGGAAGACCCCGTGACCTCAGCGGGCGTGGGGCACATTCCGGTGAGCTACACCCAATCGCTGGACAAAGACGGACTCAAGGGGAAGCGCATCGGCATCCTACGCGAATCGCAGGGGGTTTACTCCGAACCCGACAGCGACGATTACCGGGAAATCACCCGCGTGCTGGATCGTTCCGTCGAGGAATTGAAGGCGGCGGGGGCGATCATTGTCGATCCTGTGGTCATCCCGAACCTCAAGGAGTTGCTTGCCAAGCGGCCGGGAAGTTTTTTTGGTTCCGAAGAAACTTTCAAGGTGTACATGGGGCGAAACAAAAACCCGATTTACCGCACGCGCGACGAAGCCTTGCGCTCGCCCGATTTCGCGAAGACAGTGCGTTCGGCCAATCTGCGCTGGACGCGTGTTCCGGACCCGGCGCAGCACTACGAGTTTCTAAAGGCACGCGAGAAGTTGATGTTCAGTTACCTCAAGGTGATGGCGGACCATCAACTTGACGCCATCGCGCACAAGGCCGTGGAACATTCGCCGACGTTGATCCGCGACGGCGTCAATCCGCCGTTCGTCGAGCAGAAGGGCGCGCCGCATATCAACACTTATCTCGTGTTCGTGCCGACCATCGTGGTGCCGGCGGGATTCACGGCGCAGAATCTTCCCGCGGGCTTGTGCTTCCTCGGGCGGCCCTACGACGATGCCAACCTGATCAAATATGCCTATGCGTACGAACAGGCGACGCGCTATCGCAGGGCGCCCAGGCTCCGAAGCTGAGCGCGCCGCTGAAATGTGACTCGAAAAATGGCCGATACAAAATTCGAGCGCAAGCCCGGCGAAAAAATGCGCCTGGGCATGTTCATCAACGCCGAAGGGCACCATGTCGCCGGCTGGCGGCATCCGGATTCCAAGGCCGGCGCCGGCCAGGATATCGCCCATTACGTCAGCATGGCGCGCCTCGCCGAGCGCGGGTGCTTCGACATGCTGTTCAAGGCCGATTCGCAGTCGACCTTCGGGCCGGACGACGTCAACATCTGGAAGCGCAGCACCTCAGCCTGCCAGCTCGAACCGATCACCATGTTCGCGGCGCTGGCGATGGTGACCAGCCACATCGGTCTGGTGAGCACCTCCAGCACCACCTATGGCGATCCTTTCCATGTTGCGCGCTTTTTCGCCTCGCTGGACATAATCAGCGGCGGCCGCGCCGGCTGGAACCTGGTGACCTCTTCCGCCGCCTCCGAGGCCTTCAACTTCAGCTACGACGCCCACGTGCCGCATGCCCAGCGTTACGAACGCGCGGCGGAATTCGTCCAGGTGGTAATGGGCTTGTGGGAGAGCTGGGACGCGGATGCATTCCTGGGCGACAAGGAGCAAGGCCTGTATTTTGATCCGGCGAAATTGCATTTTCTCAACCACCAGGGAAAGCACTTCAAGGTGCGCGGGCCGCTCACGGTAATGCGCTCACCGCAGAACCGTCCGGTGATCGTGCAGGCGGGTCAATCGGAAGACGGGCGCGAGCTGGCCGCGGAAACCGCCGAGGTGCTGTTCGCGGTGCAGCAGCGCATCGAGCCGGCACGGGAGTTCTACGCGGACATCAAGCGGCGGCTGGTGGAGAAGGGGCGCAGGCCCGAGTCGCTGCTGATCATGCCGGGTGTGATGCCGGTGCTCGGGCGCACCGTGCAGGAAGCCGAGCAGAAATTCGAGCAGCTGAACAAGCTTATCCATCCCGAGCAGGGCGTGCCGGTGCTCTCCGACATGGTCGGAACCGATTTATCGAAATATCCGCTGGATGGTCCGCTGCCGCCCAAACCGCCCATCAATACCCAGCAAGGTCGGCAGGCCGTGGTCTACGACCTGGCGCAACGCGAAAACCTCAGCATCCGCCAGCTCTACCAGAGGCTTACCGGCCAGCGCGCACACCGCGTCGTCTGCGGCACCGCGGCGTCCATCGCGGACGATCTGGAGATGTGGTTCCGCAGCGGCGGGGCGGATGGCTTCAATCTCATGCCGCTGATATTCCCGCAGGGGCTGGAAGATATTGTCGACCAGTTGATTCCGGAACTGCAGCGGCGTGGGCTGTTCCGCACCGACTACGAAGGCCGCACGCTGCGGGCGAATCTTGGGTTGCTGACACCGGTGGCGCGCAAGATCGTCGTGACATCATAGCGCTACATATTAGTTAATAATTGTGAACTTTTAGTTTATGAAATCAATTATTGGCGTATTGTTACAGCTCATTGGAATTCTATAAGTAGGCTAAAAATAGGCAGGTATTGCCGTTATCCAGGGCGTGGCAAAGGGGCTTGCTTTTGCTCTTTTGTAAGCTGTGCAATTAGCGCTGCAAACATTCCTATGTCCGCTGATGAACTTGCTTGCTCCAAGGCATTCATATATTGGGCTCTCTGGTCGACGGGAATGACTGTCCAGACAAATCCGGAGGATGCCAGCATAAGGTTCATCAGAAATCTCGCGATACGGCCATTTCCGTCCATGTAAGGATGAATGTAGACGAAAACAAAATGTCCGAGCACTGCGCGAACTGCCGGCACCTGTTCCGCTTCAAGCAACTCAAAAAAGACTGGCATGCACTCGCGTACCGCGTCTTTAGACGGAGGAACGTGTTGCGCGCCGCGGATGAAAACCTGCTCGTTCCGAAAGCCGGCCAAGTCGGCTGGTTTCAATATACCTGCCTGCACACTCGGGCTGAAAAGCGCCTGGTACCAGCGCGACAGACTTTGGCGAAATACAGTTCCCGGATTCTCCCCTCTGACAATCTGTACAAGGTCTTCCTTGATGATAATGTGCGTTTCAAAATAGCCTTTAGCGGCCATCGCATCTCGAGTCGCCTGGTCTGCGGCGTTATCGTCCGGGTTCCAATTGCCATTACGAATTTTTTCGATCAGATCCGCGGTGACCCGATAACCCTCTATGGACAGCGAGTGATAGGCGTCCGATACGTAACGTGCCTCCACTTCCTTTAGCAACGCTTCCGTATCAGTTGGTTTGTCTTGAGATGCAGGAAACGCCTGGATAATCGGTTCCCGCATCGCCGCCCACAGTAACCGCAATCGCTGGACGTAGGGCGACTCAGCGCGTCCGCCCGGCAGCAATGCAGGTAATGGTGCCGCGAACGGATTCAGTTCATTCACCAGATTGCCGGCTGAGCGCATTGCGCCAAGGATTTCGTCGGCGATGGTGGGTCTGCCTGCGGCGCGAAAGGCACCTGCTATTCGACCTGCTACCGCCGGATGGGGGCCGGCCAGCAGTAGACGCGAGAGATCAGAAGCGTCAGACAATGAATATAGGGCTACTTGGATTGCCATCGGATTCTGGGCAAAAAGGTTAGGGCCAGCGGCCACGAGCGCTTGTGCAAGTTCGGCCAGACGCAGGCCCCCACAATCACGCGCGGGAGACGAGGCTAGGAGCTGTGGTGCTCTATAGATGAATAGTGAGCAGCCATGAGGTAGCTCCACAGTCTGATTTGTGCCCTCTGTCGCCCATATTTGAAGTTGTTTGGGAACGCTTCGCTCGCCGCTTCGGAGCAGGATCGACTGTTCTGGATTCAAGTGCCAGCGCTCGCCAAATCGTTCATTGCAGTAGCCGGCGACGAATTCCCGCACGCTGGCGTACCAGCGGGTCGTGCCGCCGTCTGTCTCATCCGGTCGCTTAGGGATGTACCAACCTCGAATGACCTCTTGCAGGAAGCCCGCTCGCTGAAGGGTTTGGCGATGTGCGCGGTTAAGGGCAGTCCCGGGGATGGCGTGCAGGCCTTTATTTTGAAGGGCTTTCAGCGCTTCAAGGGAAGAGGCGAGTTTTTGCTGAGGTGTTGCCATGGATACAAGAGTCAGATGTATTTGATCGCACGATTGTAGTGTTTTTCATTGCAATATTCTAGTGTTATTTATTGCAAGACTTTGATGTTATATTGATGATAAATAACATATTTGTCTGTTATACTCAAAACGCAGACGAGAGATATACAGGCCCAGAAACGTCCTATACGGACCGCCAGACTTTCGTTATATCGAGTCCCAAGAAAAGCAAAAGGCCAGTCCGAAAACTCGCCTTAGCGCTTGCAAATAATTGGCTCCCCGATCAGAGCTCAAACCTGGGACCTGCGAATTGTCGTTATGAATGTTGCCGAAAGTTCTTTTTTGCCACGTGCTGCACAGCAGAGCTACATTTTGCGAAAAGGGGCCAAGCTCAAAATTTTTGAGCCTGGCCGTTCGCAGTAACAGCAGTAAGTCTAGCGGGTTGAAGTCCCGTCCGGGGAGTTGTCCGTACGCCCCGGTAGCTGAGGAAGCGGCGCCGTGGCAACACGGGGTCGTGAGTTTGCAAACAGCAAGAGAGCAGGCCGTAACGCAAGTGAACCCATGAGTATCCGCGCGGGAAATCGATCCAGCGGTTCATGGATCGGGTGCGAAGCCTCACCCAGCGGCGTGTGCCGCTCAAGACCGATGCGCTGATTCAGTGACTCAACCCGATGTTGCGGGGCTGGGGCGAGTATTTCAAGCGTGCCCATGTCCGGAAGATCTTCAACCGACTTGATCGCTGGGTTGTGCGGCGCATTTGGTCGCATCGATTCAAGCGTTGGCGTTGCGCGGGGTGGCAAGCGCTCCCCACCGCGAAGCTTTACGGCGAGTTGGGGCTGGTAAACTTGGTTGGATTGATTCCTTCGATTGCCTCTCAGAGGAGCGAATCTATATCTATTTCTCCGGCAAGCTTCAGTCCTAAAAAGACCACCTCCGCTGGATGCCGGCCTCCAGTTCCCATGTTGGCTGGCGGGACCGGTAATTCCAGCTTGCAACTGGCGCGCAAATCGCGCATCGTATCGTCATGGAACTGACACTGCCCAAGCCCTTGGATAAACGCCTTTCCCAGCAGGATGCCGCGCTGCATCTGGCCTTCGGGCTGTTTGTAACCGAGGAGGCCACGTTGGGGCAGGCGGCGCAAACAGCTGGCCTTACCCAAGCGGCTTTCCTGCGCGAACTCGGCCGACGGCGCATCCCAATTCACTACGGCCCAGATGAACTGGCGGCTGATCTTCAGGCAGTCGAAGCGCTCGCTGCGAAATGATCGTCGTGTCCGACACTTCGCCGCTCACGGCGCTGTTGACCGTTGGCGAGGCGGAAGCCATCGAACTGGCGCGCGAACTCCACGCCGACCGCCTGCTGATCGACGAACGCAAGGGGCGCAAGCTGGCGGTGGCGGAAGGGGTTGCCGTTATCGGGTTGCTCGGTGTCGTGCTGCTTGCGAAACGGCGGCAGATCATTTCCTCGGCGCGGGTGCTGCTTCAGCGGCTGGAAGACGAAGCGGGCATGTACCTTTCAGAGGAAATAAAAAACGCAGCGCTCCTGACGGTTGGCGAGTAGTAGTAACGAACAAGCTCCTATGCAATGTCGCGAAGATTGGCCACTGGCGGCTTTCTTGATCATGAAGAGAAAACGAACCACATGATCCGGGAAGCGGAAGGTAGTGCAGTTTGGCGCAGAGTGCGGTGACGCGGTACATTCACGCGTCGCCGATGAAGTGGAGCCAAAGCATGCGTCAATTCTTGAAATTGCTGGGGGTTGTGCTGGCCTGCGCCGCCACACCGATCGTTATCGCGCAAAGCTACCCGTCAAAACCCATCCGCATGATCGTGCCATTCCCCCGCCACACCGATCGTTATCGCGCAAAGCTACCCGTCAAAACCCATCCGCATGATCGTGCCATTCCC
>MEQV01000069.1 GCA_001770355.1 Betaproteobacteria bacterium RIFCSPLOWO2_02_FULL_62_17 | reverse complement strand
AACAGCGTTCCGCGGGAGCAACGCAAGCGCGGGCAATGGACTTCCTCGACCCTGACGGCAGCCCGGCTGGCAGATGTCCCTTCGTCCCTTCAGGTTCCGGTACATGAGGTGGACGGGGCGGATATCGATGCGATGCAGGAATGCTTCGATCGCGTGGTGGCCGAAATACGTGGCGGTGGCGGCCCGCGGTTCGTTGAAGTGCGCTGCACGCGATGGCCGGGCAACAGCATGCCCTGGCCGGCGCTTCCCGGCGGCGAATGGCAACTCGGCTGGGCGCACGGCGGGCAACCTGACGACGCGGACATGGCCGGCTGGATGCCAAGCGATCCTCTCGCGCGGTACCTGCAAAAGCAGATCGAAGCAGGTTCCATGGAGCGCAAGCAGATCGAGGCAATCGATGCGCGCGCGAAGGCCGAAATGGCCGAGGCAGTACGCGCGGCGCTCGACAGCCCGTTCCCCGCGCCGGGCGAAGCCTACAAACACGTCTGGACCGAGAGGAGGCAGGCCCAATGAAGATCAGCTTCGCCGAAGGCCTGGCCAAAGCCATTTACGAGTCCCTGGCCGCGAACCCAAGCGTCGTCTTGATCGGGGGCAGCATCGTCGGACTCAACATGGCTGCGCGCAAGTTCATGGAGCCGGTGGTGCGGGAGTTCTCCGCCAGGATGATGGTCACGCCGGTCTCCGAACTGGCCCTGGCCGGCGCCGGTATCGGCGCCGCAATGTGCGGGCAGAGGCCGCTCGTGGATCTGGGCACGGGCAGTTTCGTTTACCAGGCGTTCGCCCAGGTCGCGAATGAGGCGGCCAATGTCCATTACATGAGCGGCGGGCAGACCAGCGCCCCGGTCACCTTCTATTGCCTGGCCGGAATACGCGGCACCGGCGCAGCGCAGCACTCGCAGCGAACCCAGGCGATGCTGGGCCAGGTACCCGGATTGCAGGTGCTCGTTCCCGGCGGCGCGGAGGACGCCTACGGGCTGATGAAATGGGCGCTGCTGGAAAGCGACGATCCCACCGTATTCATCAGCCATCCGCTGCTGTTCGGGGAGACTTCCGAGTTTGCGCCGGACGCTCCGATGCTGCCCGTGGGCAAGGCGCGCATCCGCTTGGAAGGGCGTGACTTGAGCATTATCGCGAGTTCGGTCACGGTTCCGAGGGCGCTGGCGGCAGCCGCTACGCTGGAGCGCGAACACCGGATTTCAGCGGAGGTGGTGGATCTTCGCAGCATTGTGCCGCTGGACCGGGACACCGTGCTCCAGTCGGTGGCCAAGACAGGACGGGCGGTGATTGCCGACGAATGCCACCGGAGCTATGGAGTGGCCGCGGAAATCGCCGCGACCCTGGCGGAGGAGGGCCTGGCATCGCTGCTGCGCCGGGTGACGGTGCCGGACGTGCCGATCCCCTTCAGCAAGCCGTTGGAAGATGAACTGATCGTGACGGCGGACAAAATCGTCGCCGCCGCGCTGCAGTTGCGCGGCCGCTGAAACGCAGCGGCCGATTGCGGGGGTGGCATGTCCATTGATTTGAGATCCTGGCTGGAAAAGGTCGACGCCCAGGGCGAGCTCGCGCATGTGGACGGCGCGGACTGGAACCTGGAAATCGGCACCATCAACACCCTGCATTCGCGCAGCGAACGATGCAGCGCCCTGCTTTTCGACGGCATCAAGGGTTATCCGAAAGGCCATCGGGTGCTCACCTGCTCGGTGAACAACCTGAACCGGCTGGCGATTGCGATGAACATGCCGCAGGGCGGCTCCGGCATGGATTTCGTCAAAGCCATGCGCGGAAAGCTTTCCGTGTGGGAAAAGACCATGCATCAGTTTCCCCCGCAGGAAGTGGCCAGCGGGCCGGTGCTGCAGAACGTGCGCAGCGGCAAGGACGTCAATCTCTTCGAATTGCCGGTTCCGAAGTGGCACGAAGCCGACGGCGGGAGATACCTCGGTACCGGGGACGCCATCATCACCCGGGATCCGGAGTCCGGGGAAATCAACCTGGGCGCGTACCGGGTCATGGTGCACGACGAGAAGACCACCGGCCTGTACATGTCACCGGGCAAGCACGGCAGAATCCACTGCGAGAAATATCATGCGCTTGGCAAACCCTGTCCGGTCGCGATGTCTTTCGGGCACCATCCGCTCTTGCATCGCGCCGCCGCCACGGAACTGCCCGCGGGCGCCGAGTTCGGGTTCATCGGCGCGGTGCTGGGCGAGCCGGTGAAGGTCATCAGGGAGGAGATCACCGGACTGCCCATCCCGGCGGACAGCGAGATCGTGGTGGTGGGCTGGGTGCCGCCGGACAAGACCCTTTCCGAGGGACCGTTCGGCGAATGGACCGGTTATTACGCGAGCAAGGAGCGCCAGGCGCCGATTGTCGAGGTCGAGCGCATTTACTTCCGCAATGACCCCATCATTCTCGGCGCGCCGCCCGATCGGGCGCCGTTCGATGCGAGCCTCGCCTCGGTGGTCAAGGACAGTGCGGTGCTGTGGGATGCCCTGGACCGCAGCGGCGTTCCCGACGTGCGCGGCGTGTGGGAGAGCGAAGTCGGGCTGCAGCAGTTTGTCGTGGTTTCCATCAAGCAGAGATATCCGGGCCACGCCAAGCAGGTGGGCATGCTCGCCTGCCAGAACCGGCCCCCGGCCTATCACGGGCGCTATGTGATCGTGGTCGACGAGGACATCGACCCGAGCAACATCACCGAAGTCATGTGGGCGCTGACCACGCGCAGCGACCCGGAGAAGGACATCGACATTGTGCGCAGAGCGTGGAGCACGCCGCTTGACACGATGATACGCAAGCCCACCAATGCTTTTTTCAACTCGCGGGCCGTCATCGACGCGTGCAAACCCTATGAGTGGATCGACGAATTTCCGCAAGCGATCAGCACCAGTCCGGAGTGGGAAAAGAAGGTGCGGGCCAAATGGGGAAAAACTCTCGACCTGAAAAGTCGTCGCAAGATCTGGTGACAACCGGCATATCAGAGGACTCATTATGCATCACGATGTTTCGTGGCTGGACACTGCCGGCAGGTTGCTTGTCGTTGCATACTATGTGATGCAGCTCCTGCACGATGTGAGGCCGGGGCCGGCCCAGCAGCATATCGCGCGGCTTAAGGGCTTCAACGTGCCGTTCCCTGCGGCCGTGTTCTGCGCGGCGATCGGCCTCGAACTGGCTGGGTGCGCGCTGTTGCTCACCGGATGGCACGTCGAGATCGGTATCTACTTCCTGATCGTTTTCACCGTGGTCGCATGTGGAATTTACAACCGCTCATGGCTCGTGCAAACGCAGGTAGGGCGATTTTTCAGCCCGAGGCTGCTCGGCGCCGAGTCTGCGGTCCTCGGTGTGCTGCTGCTTCTTCTCGCCAACGTCCGGTGAGTCGCTTGCGGCACGGCTTGCACGCCGGGCAGGCCCCTTACGTAGGAGAACCGCCATGATTCGAAGCCTTGCTCTCTATTCTGTCGTCTTCGCCATCGTTGCAGCGGCCGCGTCGCAGGCAACCGCGCAGACGTATCCGAGCCGACCGATTCGCGTCATTATCGCGAGCCCACCCGGAACCTCGGTCGATAGCGTGATCAGGCCCAGTGCTCAGGAATTGGGACTGCGGCTGGGGGGGCAGCCGGTCATCATTGAAAATCGCGCCGGCGCAAGCGAAATCATCGCCCAGGAGGCGTGCGCCAAGTCCTCGCCTGACGGCTACACGCTTTGCCTGGTTTCCAAGGACGGCATGTCCTACAACCCGCATCTGTACGCCAAACTTCCCTACGATGCCGACAAGGACTACCAGCCGGTCACGCACCTTTTCTTCATGACCTCGACGCTTGCCGCTTCCGCTTCCTTGCCGGCCGGTTCGGTGAATGAGCTGCGTGCCTTGGCGAGCGCCAAACCCGGCGCGTTCAACTTCGGGACGCGGGGCGCAAATTCGAATCAGGACGTGTTCCGTCAGTGGCTCGGCATCCAGTGGAAAACGGAATTCGTCGGCGTACCCTACAAGGGGCAGAATTTCCTGCTGAATGCACTGGCCGCGGGGGAGGTCCACCTCACGCTCGGCAGCTTGGGCACCATCGCCGGTCTGGTGCAGAGCGGAAAGGCCAAGTTGCTCGCGATGGAGCGATCCAAGCGCCACGCACAGATGCCTGAAGTTCCGACCTTCGCCGAGGCGGGATTCGAAGCCTGGCCCGGCAGGCCCTTCTGGGGCATTGTCGTGCCGGCCGGAACGCCCGGCGCGATCGTCGGCAGGCTCAATGCGGAGTTCGTCCAAGTCTTTCGCGAGACGAAATTCCAGCAGCTATTGGAAAAGCAGTACTTTGAATCCGCAGTTGGCACGCCCGAGGAGTTTGCGAGCTTTCTCAAATCCGACCGGGAACGCATCGGGCTCCTGGTCAGGGCATTCAATATTCCTCGTCAATAGGAGCGGCGCACTGCCGACTGGAAGCCAGGGAACCCACCATGAACTTCGCTACTTCGTGGCTCGACGCGGCCGGGCTGCTGCTGATCGTCGCCTACTATCTGCTGCACCTGCTGCACGACGTGAAGCCGGGACCGACCCAACATCACATCGGGATGCTGAGGGGTTTTGGCGTGCCTTTCCCTGCGGTCGCGCTCCGGGTGGCGTTTGCCTTCGAACTCACCGGGTGCGTGCTGTTGCTCACCGGGTGGCATGCCGATATCGGCATCACTATTCTGATCGCGTTCACCGTCGTGGCGAACGCGCTTTACAACCGCTATTGGACGATGGAGGAACCGTTTCGGCGCGAATGCTGCCGGCTGCTGCTCGGGGCCAACACCGCGGTCCTTGGTGGACTGTGCCTGCTTCTAGAAAACGTACGCTGATTCTTTCTGATCTTTTCAGGAGGCAGCGCGACGCCCGATAAGCGAATATCGGCAGGCATATTTTCCCGTAATATGGCGCGCTTCGACACTGCAAAATCCGGGGAGAAAATTGAACCATGCCTGATGAGGGACTCAGTGCCGCGCAAATCATCGCGGCGCTCAAGCAAGCGGACATCCGCTTCGTCGTCGCGCTGCCGGACCGAACCACTTCGGAGCACCTGCTCAAGCCGATGCTGAATGACCCGGATTTCCAGGTGGTACAGGTATGCAAGGAAGACGAGGGCCTGTCGATCTGCGCAGGTCTATACAGCGCGGGACATCGCTCGCTCATGATGATGCAGTACACCGGTTTGCTCGACTCCATCAATGCATTGCGCGGCGTCGCCAAGGAAGGCAGGAATCCGGTTTGCATGCTGGTGGGCCTGCTGGGCAAGGAACCCGGGGTTCCCCCGAAGCAATCGGCGCGCTATGGATTGCGCATCGTGGAACCGGTGCTGGACGCCATGGATGTCCCGCACCACCTGGTGGAACAGGGCGCCGACATCGGGAGAATTCAACCGGCGATAGACAAGGCTTATGCCGAATCGGCCCCGGTCGTGCTGCTGATTGGAGCGTCGCCACGATGATGAAGCGCGATGATTTTCTGACGGTTCTGGCCCGTCACCGCAAGGACGAAGTGGTCGTGGCGGTCTACAGCGCGGCGCAGGAGTTGATACAGATCGCGCCGCACCCGCTTAACTATACCTTCACCGGCGCGATGGGGCAGGGGTCCTCGCACGCCCTGGGATTGGCGTTGGGACGGCCGGACAAGCGCGTCATTGTTCTCGATGGTGATGGCAGTCTGCTGATGAATCTGGGTTCGCTGGTTACGATCGCGCATGCTGCGCCGGGCAATCTGCTCCACTGCCTGTGCCGCAATGGCAGCTACGAGACCAATGGCGCCGTTCCGATCCCCAACCGCGACAAGCTCAGTTTCACCGCGCTTGCCGCGGCGGCAGGGTATCGGCAAGTGCATGCCGTTTCCGCGCTCGATGAATGGGATCGCCGCCTGCCCGAATTCATCCGCGCGCAAGGGCCGGTATTTGTCGATATCGAGATGGAACGGGGCGCAAGCTACCCCGAGGATTTTGAGCGCCTCTATGATCCTGCTTGCCGCGATGCTTTTCGCCAGGCACTAAAGGACTCAACATAACGCGGCGCGCCGGTTTTGCTGGTAAATTGTGCGCTCAATGCAGTCCCACTTACGGATCAAGCAGCGCTAATGTCAGATTCGAAAAATTGGTCATTCCCTCCCAATCTGCAGCCTGATCCCGAGGATTTGAGCGGCGACCTGGACAAGGTCCTGAATGCGGTGGTGGCGCTGCGCGCCGAGATTCCCGAAGACGCTTTCACTGCCTCGTTTTTGGGCACCGAGCGCAGCGGCAGCGGCGTGGTGATCCGGGAGGATGGTCTGATCCTGACCATTGGCTATCTGATCACCGAGGCGCAGTCGATATGGCTGACAGCCAATGACGGTACGGTAATGCAGGGGCACACGCTGGCCTATGACCAGGCCAGCGGCTTCGGGCTGATCCAGCCGCTGGGCCGCCTGAAATTACCGATGCTCAAGTTTGCCTCCACGGCGACTATCGAGGCGGAAGACGATGTCTTCGCCATCGCCTACGGAGGACGCCATCACGCGCTCAAGGCCAAGCTGGTCGCCAAGCGCGAATTTGCCGGCAACTGGGAATATGTTTTGGATGAGGCGCTTTTCACCACGCCGGCGCATCCGCATTGGAGCGGCGCCGCGCTGGTCGATGAATATGGCCGGCTGCTGGGCATCGGTTCCCTGCTGGTCCAGGAGGCACGGGAGGAAGGGCAATCGCTTCAAGGCAACATGTTCGTGCCCGTGGATATATTGAAGCCTATCCTTGATGAACTGCTCAAGTTCGGCAAGACTTCGGGGCCTGCCAGGCCGTGGCTCGGCCTGTATGTGGCGGAATCGGATGGACACCTCGTGGTCAGCGGCGTAACCGATGGCGGACCTGCGGCGCGCGCGGGAGTGCGGCCGGGAGACGTGATTATCGGCGTGGCCGGAGAACGGCCGGAGGGCATCGCGGACGTTTTTCGCCGCTACTGGGGCTTGGGCGCGGCCGGCGTGGAAGTGCCACTGAGCCTGCTGCGCAGGGGAACGCGCAACGATATCGTGGTGCGCTCGGCCGAGCGCAATTCGCTGCTCAAAAAGCCGTCTCTGCATTGAGCGGCATCTCACCTGCCGGTTCGCGGCATTGCGTGGTCCTTGATACCAACGTGGTGCTGGATTTGCTGCAATTTCGCGATCCGCGGGTGGCCGGTCTCGCCAACGCCTTGCTTGATGGCAGGGTGCGGGCGTTGACGGATTCGAGATGCGCCGCCGAGCTCGAGCGAGTGCTGTCTTATGCCGCGTTTTCGCTCGATCAGGCCGCGCGGGCGGAGGTGATGCGGCAGTACCGCGCAAGCGTGGCGGACAGCGGCTTGACCGAGGCCGAGGATGCCAGGCATTTGCCAAGCTGCAGCGATCCGGACGATCAAAAATTTCTCGAATTGGCCTGGCGCACGGGCGCCGATTTACTGACGCGTGACAAGGCGCTGCTCGGCCTGCGGCGCGGGTTCGCGAAACTGGGAGGGGGAAGGATAGGCAAGCCTGAAGAGTTGTACCCCCATCTCCTTTCGGCAATCCGCTTAGCCTAAAAGTCATATCAGCACTCTCCGATCTGGGGCATAATTTCGCCTCCGCGCCGCGGAAAAAACACCGCGGCAGCACGTTTCGCGGTCCGTCACATCCAATGGAGACTTGAATGGCAAAAATTCCCAGCGTCTTGCACGAACCCATCAAAAATGCGTTTCCGGCCGGTAATGTGTGCCTGGTGGGCACCGTATTACCCAACGGTTTCGCCCAAATTAGCCCGCGCGGCAGCGTGCAGGTTTTCGACGACGAACATTTGATGCTGTGGGAACGCGGCAAGGGAACGACCACCGAAAACATGCAGGATGGCTCGAAAGTGACTGTCTTTTTCCGTGACCCCAAGCTGCGCGTACCAGGCGTATTGCCCTCGGGCGGCGTGGCGCGCTTCTACGGTACCGCAAAAATTTACAAAACCGATCCCATCCGCGAGCAAGTCTGGGAGAAACTGATCCAGGTGGAGAAGGACCGGGATCCGGAGAAGAAGGGATTTGCGGTTCTCATCAAAGTGGAGCGTGCGGAAGACCTCGGCGGCAAGCCGCTCACCATCTGATATTTGCACCAGAAACCAGGGAAAGAGATTCGCCAATGATCATCGATTGTCACGGCCATTACACCACCGCCCCCAAGGAACTGGAAGCGTATCGCAAGAGCCAGCAGGACGGGCTCAAGGATCCCAAGCATGTCCCCTCGAAGGGCAAGCTCAATATCAGCGACGACCAGATTCGCGAGAGCCTGGAGGGCGCGCAACTGAAGATGCAGCGCGAGCGCGGCTCGGACATGACGATTTTCTCGCCGCGCGCCGTCGGCATGGGACACCACATCGGCAACGAAACCACCAGCAAGAACTGGACCGAGCATTGCAACGAGCTGATCCACAGGGTCGTTGGCTTATATCCCACGAATTTCGTCGGCGTCTGCCAATTGCCGCAATCTCCGGGCGTGCCGCCGAAGAACTGTATTCCGGAACTCGAGCGCTGCATCAAGGAGTTCGGCTTCATCGGCCTGAACCTCAACCCCGATCCCGCGGGCGGCATGTGGACCGATCCGCCGCTGTTCGACCGCTGGTGGTATCCGATTTACGAAAAAATGGTGGAACTGCAGGTTCCGGCGATGATTCATGTGAGCGGATCCTGCAACCCGCATTTCCATGCCACCGGCGCCCACTACATCAACGGCGATACCACCGCCTTCATGCAGTTTTTGACGTCCGACATCTTCAAGGATTTTCCGGCTTTGAAGTTCATCATTCCGCATGGAGGCGGCGCGGTGCCGTATCACTGGGGCCGCTACCGTGGGCTTGCACAGGACATGAAGCGCCCGCCGCTCGAGGAACTGCTGCTCAACAATGTCTACTTCGACACCTGCGTCTATCACCAGCCCGGTATCGACCTGCTCACCAAAGTCATTCCGGTGGACAACATCCTGTTCGCCTCGGAGATGGTGGGCGCGGTGCGCGGCGTCGACCCCCGCACCGGGCACAATTACGACGACACCAAACGCTATATCGACAAGGTGGAGTGGCTGAGCGCCTCAGACAAGGAAAAAATCTTTTCTGGAAATGTCAAAAAGGTTTTCCCGCGTTTCAAGGGATAAGCGCGACGCCCCCCGGACGCCGCGCCCGGGCTTAGCCGCCCACACCGGGCGGCGGCTGGAAAAAGATAGGGGGGGGGGTGAACGGGCTGGTGGATGCAGGCGGCGCCGGAGTGGGCGCAGCCGCAGGGCCTGCCGGCGCGGGCACCGGCGCGGCACCGGACACCACGCCTGCCGGCGCTGCTGCCGCCGGTTTTGCCGGCCCGCCCGGAAAGCCGCCGCCTGCCGGCGGCTTGAAGGTCACGCCAGGCGCAGGCGCCGGCGAGGCGCTGACCCCGGTCCTCAGGTTGGTCTCGGGTCCGGACCAGTATTCCGCCAGATCGGCGCTCGGGCGCTCGAGCCGCCGCAGGATGCGCGGCGTGATGGAAAGCAGGATCTCGGTCTTCTCGGTATCGCTCTTGTTGCTGGAGAACAGCCGGCCAACCACCGGGAGTTCACCGATTCCCGGCAGCTTGTTGACATCCTCGCGCTCGGTATCGGTAATCAGCCCGGCAAGAATCTGCGTCTCGCCGTCCTTGAGGGTGAGCGTGGTGTTGGCGTTGCGGGTGCCCACCTGATAGGCAATCGAGCTTCCTACCGAGACCTCCTTTCCGAGCGTGCTCACCTCCAGGGCGATCTTGATCATCACCTCGTCGTCCATGACCTGGGGTTCGACTTCGAGTTTGATGCCGACCTCGAGATAGTTCACCGCCTGGGTGCTGAGAGCGAGCGTGGTACTGACGCTGGTGGAGATCACCGGCACCCGGTCGCCGACGTGGATCTTGGCTTTCTCCCGGTTGCGCACCCGGATGCGCGGATTGGAGAGCACGTTCACGGTATTGTAGAAATTCTTCAGGTTGAGGGCCACGATCGACTGCAGCCCGGTGACATTGACGCCGCTGGAGTCGAGGTTGTTCAGGGCCTGCAGGGTGATCGGGTTGGCGATGCCGAAAGAGACCTGGTCGGGGAATCGCGGGCCCAGTACGCTGTTCTTGATGCGTCCGACTTCGAGAATCTCGACCTCCAGCATCACTTCCGACTCCACCTGGTCGTGCGCCGCGATCAGCCGTTCGGCGAGGCGGATCGCCTCCGGGGTGTCGCGCATCACCAGCACGTTGCGCTTC
>MEQV01000068.1:507-20629 GCA_001770355.1 Betaproteobacteria bacterium RIFCSPLOWO2_02_FULL_62_17 | reverse complement strand
CCCGGAGCAGTTCAGGGCGATGTTCGAAGCGGACGTCGCCAAGTTCACCCGGATCGTGAGGGACGCGAAGATTCCGCTGCAGTAGCGGCAAGGGCCAGGGTTGCGGCAGTCTGACATTCCGCCCGAAAAAATCGCGGCTTACCGGAACACCGGGTATCGCTTCGGCCGGGGCGCAGACCTGGTCAGCCTGCGCATCGACACGCGCTCGGAAGCACTGGCGCGGCTCTACGCGTCCTCGGGGCATCGCTGCGGTGTATTCATCACCGCCTGCAATCCGCTGGGCGAGCTGCAAAGCCGCGAGGAAAACGAGGCCGCGCAGGCGCGCCTCGCCGCGGAGCTGCACGCGCTGGCGATCCCGGCAATCGAGGGCGAGGGGGTGGATCCCGCCGGCGCCTGGCCCGCGGAGAAAAGTTTTTTCGCGCTCGGGGTCGCGCTCGACGCGGCCCGCGACCTGGGCCTGCGCCACCGCCAGAATGCCGTCGTCTGGGCGGGCGAGGACGCCATTCCAAAACTGATATTGCTGCGCTAACGGGCCCGCTGCGGCGGCTGAACGCAAGTCATCTGACGCCGGACAGCTACTTGATTATCGACCGGGCCGGAATCCCGTTAAGCGAGCCGCTCCCGAAGTATCATCCAGCCGTGCGTGGCAACAGCAGATTCGCGCGTCTTGCCCGGCAAGCCGCCGTACCGGAAAGTGAAGGATGAACGTGAGCCGCCTTATCGACACCGCCGGCCTGCAAAGCGCCATCGAAGACTTTGCGCGTCCCCGGAGCTGGGACCAGTTTCATTCGCCAAAAAATCTTGCCATGGCCCTGACCGGCGAGGTCGGCGAACTGGTGGAAATCTTTCAGTGGCTCACCGAGGCGCAGTCGCGCGAGGCCATGCAGGACCCGGCCCGGGCCATGCACATCCAGGAAGAACTGGCGGATGTGACGATTTACCTCGTTAGGCTTGCGGGCGTGCTGGGCGTGGACCTGGATGCGGCGGTGAAAGACAAGCTCGCCAAGAACGCGCGCAAGTACCCTGCGCCGTGAGCATGGAACACGAATTCAGAAAAGCAGGCCACTCATGAGATTGTCGGTACTCGACCAGTCGACCGCCTCCAAGGGCAGAAATCAGGATTTGGCGATCCGCGAAACGCTCGCGCTCGCGCGCCATTGCGACGCGCTGGGTTACCACCGTTACTGGGTGTCGGAGCACCACAACTCCGGCAACATCGTCGGCACCGCGCCCGAGGTGCTGATCGCCGCCATCGCCGCCACCACCCCGCGCATCCGCGTGGGCAGCGCGGGCGTGATGCTGCCGCACTATTCGGCGCTCAAAGTCGCCGAGCAGTTCCGCGTGCTCGAAGCCATCGCGCCGGGCCGCATCGACCTGGGCATCGGGCGCGCGCCCGGCTCGGACCCGCTGACCGCGCACGCCCTAAACCCCAACCCGCAGGACGTGCATGACCAGTTTCCCCGCCAGGTGCAGGAACTGCGGCACTGGGTGTCGGGTGTGCCCTTGCCCGAGGGCCACCCCTACCGGACGATCTTCGCCCAGCCGAAGGGTCCCGGCACCCCGGATATGTGGATACTGGGCAGCTCCGACTACGGCGCGCAGCTGGCGGCTTACCTTGGCCTGCCCTACGCGTTCGCGTATTTCTTCAGCGGCGGCGCGGGGGTGGAGCAGGCGCTCGACCTGTACCGGCGCAATTACCGTCCCAGTGAAGGCCATCCCGAACCGATGGCCACCATCTGCGTCTGGGCGCTCGCGGCCGACACCGAAGCAGAGGCATGGCGGCTGTTTAAATCGCGCGAGCGCTCGAGCATCGACCGGGAATTCGGTATCCGCCTGCCGCTGATTTCTCCCGAGGAAGCCGTGGCGCGCCCTTTTTCCGACGCGGAGAGGATGATTGCGGAGAAACTGCGGCGCAAGGCTATCGTGGGGACCGGGGAGCAGGTGGCCGGGAAGCTGAAGGAACTCGCGGCGCGCCTGGAGCTCGACGAGTTGGTTGTCGTCACCTGGACTTACGATCCCGAACCGCGCCACCGGTCGTATGAATTGCTGGCGAAGATGTTTGAGTTACGCAAGCCGGTGGCGGTCGCTGCGGCTTGAGTGTTGCTTTAATCCGTTTCGACTTCCGGCCAGAGGTTCGGAAACAATAATCCAAGCGACGCAAGCGGTATGGCGAAAGTCACCGGCGCTCGTGTCGATTGAGCCGATAACAGGCCGTAATCAAGAAGGCTTGCCAGCACCCTGCGTCCGGTTCGATCTCCCAGACCTGTCATGGCTATGAATCGCGACCGATCGAGGGAACCGGCGATCGCCACATAATGCAGAGCTTCGAGAGCTTCCCGCTTGATAAGCGATTTCTCACTGCCGATTTGCCAGGGCCTTTCCTGCAGAAAATTCAGCAGCGAACGCAATCGATTTTTCATTGATCCCAGATCGAGTTGATCCCGCATGAATCGCGCCTGGTCCAGGCAGGTTTCCAGGAAATACCCGGCAAATGCAATCAAATCCTCCTGGGAAAGCGGCCCGCGTCCATCGTAATCAATGCGCCGCAATCGATCGGCATTATTGAGTTTCGCGTAATACAGTTCCTGTGTGCGGGCCAATCCCCGCATTGGCGACCAGAGGCCCTGCGTCAATCCCATGGAATCAAGCACCAGATGCGAATGCAGCCGGGCAGTCCGGCCATTTCCGTCTATGAACGGGTGTATCCAGGCCAGTCTGTGGTGCGAGCAGGCAACGCCGATCAATAACAATTCGGTTCCGGCCAGACGCTGATAGCGGTCAGCCCATGCCTGCAACAGCCCGGCTACATCCGCGCTCGGTGGTGCAATGTGGAGTCCGGCCTTCACATCCCTTGTTCGGAGTTCGCCCGGGATTATCGGCGCATGCTCTTCGGTAAAGCGGTCTTCCACGGGCAACTTGCCATACAACGCGCCGTGAATGCTGCAAACCAGAGAAGTGTCGAATAGCGCCCTGGGGGCTGTGCCGGTCAATTTCTTTTCGAATTGTTCCTCGGTATCCATATGGGCTATGGCAACCCGCTGTTTTCTGGCGAGGGCGGCGTCGGCATCGAAATCCTTGCGTAACGCGCGCTCGATATCCGCCGGCCGGGTGTGCTGTCCCTCGATCTTGTAGGTGTAATAAGAATTCATGGCGCGCAGTTTGGGATGAAGCGCGTCCTGCACCGACCGGCTTGCCGGGCCGCTGAGGCCGAGGCACTCCTTGACGAGCGCGGAGGCGAGTTCCTGCAACGGGCCAAGAGTGTGTTCCTCAGGGAATAGGGGCTGAAAAACAGAGGGGTCTGCCATGCCTTTCTGGACACTTATATGGACAGAAGTATGGACAGTTTATATGTTATTTATATATATGACAATAAACAATATATTTAAAATTATAGAGAGTAAAAAGGACATATAAATGGGGAATTAATTATAAGCGTTATGCGCCCCCGAATTTGCGCGCGAAAGCGTCGGTCCCACCGCCTGGTGGGAAGCCGGAGATGATGCGGGTCCGGGCGAGGGCGGGTGTCATGGACAGGGCGATAACGGTGAACGTAGTCGGGAAGGTGATGGCGGCTCGAATTATGGTGGTACGTCTCCCAGCGCTTTGACCGCTACGTCCATCTCTTTGACGAGTTCGATAAATTCCGCAATCAGCAGTTCATCAGGTGCCTGGGCGCCCTCGTAAAGGGCCGCGTTCCGTTTTCGATGGCAGTCATCGAGGAATCGCCATCTCGCCGCGGAAAAAGACAAGGTGTGAGGCAGGGCCTGAAAATCAATATATCGGTCTTCGGCGCGGTAGCCATGCCAACGAAGCGCAGCCAGCGCAAGCGAATGCGCCGCATCGTAAGCGAGGCTGAAACGGCTTTCGGGACTCAGCGTTGAATTTTCCGCGTCCCTTAACTTGTTTCCCGCTGAACTGAGCAATCCATTGAATTCCGACTGCGCGGGCGGCTCAGATTTGAGCTTGCCGATCTTGCACAGATTCTCGAGATTTTCCAGCCGGGATGTCATTCTCGCGGCCTATGAGAAAAATTTTTGGCTGATCGAGAACGCGCGTGATGAAAGCATTGTCGTCATGCCGTCTTTTGTTCCACTCTTTCGGCGAGTAAAGCGTAGGGCTGACCTTGCGACCCAGCGATTCCTCTGCCTTGGTCAGCACTTCGTAAATGCCGCTGTAGCTCAAGCCTTCGCCAACCACCATCACATCGATGTCACTGGCCGCCGTGTCCGTGCCCCTGGCCACCGAGCCGTAGATAAATGCATAACGAATGGCGGCGCCGCAGGATGACAACGCTTTACGCAGAACATCCGCGAGGCCGAATGACTTTTGCGTGATCGAGCGGATTTCATTGAAGACGAATGAATCGCGGTTTGCCTGATAATGCTTTTGCCTGCCGATGACCGTCATCGTGATGAGCCCGGCGGCCGTCATCCGCTCCAATTCCCTTTGCAGAGAACCCCGCCCGGTCTTGCCGAGTTTTGCGATTTCATTGGTATAGAAAGAGCGATCCGGCTGCCCGAAGAGGATCCGCAGTACGCGCTGCTGCACTCCTGAGAAGAGGACATCTGAAATCGAAATCGGTTTTCTGTTCCCCATTATAGGGATTATCGGCCCAATATTGGGGATCAGCAAGCGGGCAGTGACGGGGCGTTCCTGGTTCCGATCCCGGGCGTGGAGACGTGTGTCGCTGATCCTGCAACGCCAGCTACGTGTGCGCGTGCCGGCAAGGGGTCGGTCAGGTTTTTTCCGATGTCTTTTGCATCGATACCCCGCGGCAAGCCGCGGGAGTGTTCATTGCGCTTGATTCACTGGCTGTCGGCGCTGAACCCCGAAGCCTTGACGATCGGCCCCCAGCGCTCGTACTCCGCTTTCAGCGAAGCCGCGAGTTCAGCCGGGCTCGCCTCGCGCGTCTCCAGGTCCAGCGCGCGCAGCCGCTCCTGCGTCGTTGGGGTGCGCGATGCCTGGATCACGATGGTGTTGTAGCGGTTGACGATTTCCGCCGGCATGCGCGCCGGGGCGAACAGGCCGAACCAGCCGCTGATCTCCACCGCCGGGTAGCCCAGTTCCTTGAAAGTCGGAATGTTCGGCGCGGCGGTCGAGCGCCTGCCGCCCGAGTGCGCGAGGATGCGCAGCTTGCCCGCGCTGGCCTGCGGCAGCAGTGTGCCGAGGGGCAGGATCACCGCGGGAACCTGGCCCCCGATGACGTCGGTCAGCGCCGGCCCCACGCCGCGATAGGCCACGTGCGTCATGGGAGCGCCGGTCGCCTGGCCGATCACCAGGCCGATGAAATGCAGCGTCGTGCCCGCGCCCGCAGTGCCGTAACTGGCGTTCGCCGCGGAGAGCTTCGCGCGGCCGATGTATTCCTTCAGATCGGCCGCGGGATTGCCCGCGCCCACCGCCAGGCCGATCGGATAACCGCCCAGGTGCGCCACCGCCGTGAAATCCGCGAGTGTGTCGTAGGCGGCCTTGGAAACGGTATGCGGGTACAGCGTGATCATCGAGTCGGGCGCGACCATCAGCGTATTGCCGTCGGGCGCGGCGGCCTTGAGGGCTTGCGCGGAAATCACACCGGCCGCGCCGGTGCGGGTTTCGACTATGACCGGCCGGCCCAGCGCCTCGGTGAAGCGCTCGGCGAAAATGCGCGCGAGGGTGTCGACACCGCCGCCGGGAGGGAAGCCGGAGATGATGCGGGTCTGGGCGAGGGCGGGTGTGAGGCACAACGCCAGTGCGCAGAAGGCGGCGAATTTGATTTTTGCCATGCTTTCGCTCCGGTGGGGTGAGGCAGATCGAAGTATGCGGCAGGACGGCAATCAGGGCCATTGAGGCGCAATAAGCGCCACGGTTCGGTTGTCCAATGGCGCGCTGCGAGAGGTAGAATTGCATTGGTATGAAGCGCATGGAATCGGCAAGCGCGACTTGAAAATCAAGAGATACTTGGACCGCATATGAAAAGACCTGCAAAGCCATTTGCCCTTTGTGTCGACAACACCGATTACAAGGCGTCGCTCATCACGGGCAAGGTCTACCGGATCATCCCAGATGCGCGCGCCGCAAAGGACGACTTGGTGCGCATCGTGGATGAAAGCGGCGAGGACTACCTGTACCACAAGAGCCAGTTCCTGTTTGTCGGCTTTCCGGCGGCGGTGACGAAACGAATCCTGGAGCTGGAACACGCCGGCTGATAACGCCGGCGGAATCCGCCGCGCCGGTAGGGGTGTTCGGGAACGCAACGGCGGCCGCGGCTGTGAGAGTTGTCATGGTCGATAACAAATATGCCAGATAATGCAGGCCAGCCGGGCATCGCTTCGAACTAAAGTTTATCTTTTGCAGCGCGAAGCGGAGCGGATTCCTCGAGGGCGCGGTAACGCCTTGCAGGCATTCGGAAAATAACGTCGAGTATCATTTTGCCGGCGCCGGCAAAATGATCGACCTCGGGTCCGGCAGCGCGCCCATGCTGGCGCAGCTAAGGATTGTTCTGATAAGTGAAGAAGAACGTGCTACCGGTGCTTGAGAAACTCGCGGCTCCCGGGAAATGCCTGCTTCCTTGGATATCCCATCGTGTTTAACGATAGAAAGATCGTAATAATTGCCGGTCCGAATGGCGCCGGAAAGACAACGTTTGCCCAGGAATTTCTCCCCAACGAGGCCAGTTGCCCAATATTTATCAATGCTGATCTGATTGCAGCCACTCTTTCCCCATTACGACCTGAACTTGCGGCGTATCAGGCGGGGCGCATGATGTTGGAAGAGATGGCCCGTTACACGAGGGAGGGAAACAGCTTTGCGTTTGAAACAACCCTGGCCGGATTGACTTACGCCAGAATGATTGACCAATGGAGATCGGACGGTTTCTCCGTAAAGCTGATATTTCTTTCGCTTTCCATGCCTGAGGAAGCGATTGCACGAGTAGCAAACCGGGTTCGCCAGGGCGGCCACGATGTGCCAGTTGAGACTATTCGCCGACGATTTCGAGCAGGACGCCGGAATTTTCAATTGATCTATAAGGGCAGGGTCAATTTTTGGCAATTGTTCGATAATAGCGGTCAGGTGCCTGCGCTCTTGGAGGAAGGGGGCAATACATGAATGAAAGCATGATTTCCAAGCTGCCCGATGCAGATATGCAGGGCGCGCCTGCGGCATTGCTGCGGGCGGCAACGCGCGCGCGCGAGATTGCGCTGAAAACGCACACCGATCTGATAATTTTGCGTAACGGCATAGTAGTCAGAGAAAAGGTCAAAAGTATCAATCAGGACGCAGTTCAGACGCTGCTGCCCTGAAAAAGCGGCGGTATCTGCTTTGCAGCCGCCCGGCTCCCGCTAATCCACCAGCGGTATTCCCGCGTCCTTGACCAGCTTCGCGAACTTGTCGATCTCCGCGCGGTAACGCGGCTCGAACGCCTCCACGCCCATGCCCGCGACCTCGACGCCCCAGGTGGCGAGCATCTTCTGCACGTCGGGGGCGCTTAACATCTTCACCGATTCGGCGCTGATTTTCTGCACGATGTCGCGCGGTGAGCCGCCGGTGGTGAAGAAGCCCACCCAGGTGGACAGGTCATAGCCTGGCACGGCCTCGGCGATGGGGGGCACGTCGGGCAGGTAGGCGGAGCGCGTGGCGCTCGATATGCCCACTGCGCGGATCTTGCCCGATTTCATCAGCGGCATGGCCGCCTGCGCCGGCATGAAAGCCATCTGCACCTCATTGGCCATCAGCGCCGGGGTCATCGCCGCATCGCCTTTGTAAGGAATGTGCACGATGTCGATGATCGCCAGCGACTTGAACAGTTCCGCGGACAGGTGCGGGCCCGAACCCACGCCGTTGGAGGCGTAATTGATCTTGCCCGGTTGCGCCTTTGCCAGCGCCACCAGTTCGCGCACGTTGTGCGCCGGCAATGCGTTCGAGACCGCCAGCACCGAGACGCCGCGCGTGAGCATGACCACCGGCTGCAGCTCCTTGACCGGGTCGTAGCTGAGCTTGCGGTAAAGCGCCGGCGAGATCGCCTGTGCATAGGTGTTGAGCAGCAGCGTGTAGCCGTCCGGCGCCGCCTTGGCCACCACCGACGCGCCCAGGTTGCTGCCCGCGCCGGGGCGGTTGTCCACCACCACCGTCTGCCCCCAGGCTTCGGTGAACTTGCGCGCGTAAAGCCGCGCGTAGGAATCGGTGGCGCCGCCGGCGGCGTAGGGCACCACCAGTCGAATCGGCTTGACCGGGTAGGACTGCGCCGATGCCGCCAGGGGCAGCGTGGCGCCCAGCGCCACGACAAATACTGCGGATAAGCAATGCTTCATGGAGGGCTCCTGCGTCAATGTGGCAAAGCGAAGTCCCGCAGTTTATTCAGTCGGGATGCCGATGTCGCGCATGATTTTTGTCCACTGCGGGATTTCCGCGCGGATGCGCTGCGCAAAGGCCTCCGGCGTGCTTGACATCAACTCGATGCCGGCCGCCCGGAATTTCTCGCGAGTGGCGGGCAGCTTCACCATTTCGGCCGCCTCGCGGCCGAGCCGGTCGATGATAGTGCGCGGCACGCCGGCGCTGGTTATAAGGCCGAACCAGGTGTTGACTTCGTAGCCCGCCACGCCGGATTCCGCGATGGTCGGCAGGTCCGGCATCGCGCCGGTGCGTTTCGCGGCGGTGGTGCCCAGCGCGCGCAGCTTGCCGGAGCGTGCCGGGGGCAGCGACGAGACACCGCCTTCGAACATCATGTTCACCTGGCCGGAGAGCAGGTCGGTGAGCGCCCCTGCGCTGCCCTTGTAGGGCACGTGGGTCAGCTCGACACCGGCCATTTTCATGAATACCGCGGCGCCGATATGGGGCGCGGTGCCGGTGCCGATGGTGGCGAAAGTAAGCTTTCCCGGCTGGGCGCGGGCGAGCTTGATCAGCTCCGCGATGGAATTGGCCGGCACCGTGGGGTGCACCACCAGGTACAGCGGCGACTCGAACAAGAGCGAGATCGGCGCCAGATCGCGCAGCGCGTCGTAGGGGAGCGTTTTGCGCAGCACCGTGGTGGATACGACGCCCGACTGCGTGGCCATGCTCAGTGTGTAGCCGTCCGGGGCCGCCCGGGACTGTGCCTCGAGGGCGATCGCCTGGCTCGCGCCGGGGCGATTCTCCACCACCACGGGCTGGCCCATGCGATCGGACAGATGCTGCGCCACGGTGCGCCCGAAAGTGTCGACCAGCCCGCCCGGGGACAGCGGCACGATCATGCGGATCGGGCGCGACGGATAGTCCGATGCGCCCGCCTGCGCGTAGGTCATGGAAGCGGCAGGCGCCAGGGCGCAAAAAAGAACGGCTGCGAAAAATGGCGGTTTATTCATGATGTTTCCTCCGGATGCAATGAGTATACGTATTCGCGCGGATGAGCGGCTCAGGGCGAGATAATAGTGGGCGTGCGCCGCCCGGTAATGGCGTATTGCATCGCAGCGTGCAGGTTTATTGATCCAGGTCAGATGGCATGCATTTCAGCGCGGATCGGCCTTGACTGGCAATGGCGAAAGGCGTTAACTGGAGATGCTTCGGCGCAATGCCAGGCGTGACTGGAGGGAATGGCTATCGATGACACTTTCTACAGAGCTTATCTGAAGCCGGTGACAACAGGCCGGTAGCCGTCACGGTGCGTGACGCAGCCACTGCGAGTGGCAAAACCATGAAGCCCTGCGATGTATTGCGGGGCTTCGCGTTTGTGGCGGGCATACGCGCATCGATTCGACAGCGCGGCGGTCACGAGGAATAACCGTCCGCGGCATCGCCGCGCGCAAAGGGGTAAGCTGCCGCGCATTGCCGCGGCAATGGTGAACGGAAAGGAGACCTCGCTTGACTGACAAATTACCCGGTGCGGCCCGCGCGGCCATTGGCGCGCGCCTCAAGGCGTTCGAGCAGGCCGAGACCGAGCGCATCCTGTCCTCCTGCACCCGATGCGGAAAATGTTTCGAGGTCTGCCCGATGACCGGCTATTCCAAGGCACCCGCGGCCGCCGCGGCCGCCAGAGACGTGGTCGGCGGCGTGCTCACGGTGCTGCGCGGGGTGCAGGGTTCACCCGAGGCGCTGGGCTGGATCGCAGTCTGCTGCCGCAGCGGCATCTGCGTGCCGGCCTGCCCCGAGAAGGTCGATCCGCAGATGATGATGCGCCTGGCGCGCATGACGGCGCTGGGCGGACGCGGCGGCGCGAAACAGATTGCGATGCGCGAGGACCCGGATTTCTTCGACCGGGTGCGCGCGTTCGCGAAGCTGCAACTGAGCGATGAAGAACTCAAGCACTGGACCTGAGGCAGCGCAGATTTAACCGTAATCACCTGACCTGACCCCATCAATTCAAGACCTGACCCCGAAATGACGCCCATCACTTTCTGGTACGGATGCAACGTGCTGCGCCACGGCGACATCATCCACGCCTGCCTGGACATCCTGCGCGCGCTGGATTTCGATGCGCTGCCGGTGGGCGGCCCGGACTACTGCTGCGGCACCGTGAAAGATGCCAACCAGACCGCGGCGGGCGGCATGGCCACGCGCACCGTCGGCCGCTTCAATGCGCTGCAGCGCGAGCGCGTGGTCGCATGGTGCCCGTCATGCCACTCGCACATGCAAGAGTTCATGGGCCGCGCGAACGACATGCGGTTCGCGATGACTTATCTGGTGGATCTGCTTTACGCCAATCGCGCCAGACTGGCGCCGCTGCTGGTACATCCGGTGCCGATGCGGGTGCTGCTGCACCGGCACCTGGGCTTCAACGAGCACAGCCCGGTAAACCGCGTCGTCCCGGAGCTGCTGCGCATGATCCCCGGCGTCGAGGTGGTGGAGGACGACTATCGGGTGCCGGGCTATATGTGCGCATCGCTGCAGGCGGTGCCCGGGGCCATCGACGACATGATCGCGGCCACGCTGCGCGCGGCGAAGGCGAGCGGTGCCGACGCGGTGGTATCGATTTTCCACCAGTGCTACAGGGAATTATGCGGGCTGGAGGCGCAAGGCGCGATTCCGGTCTACAACTACATCCACCTGCTGGCGCGCTCCATGGGCCTGGCCTATGAGGACGAGTACAAGGCGTGGAAGAAGGCCGGCGATGGCGCGGCGCTACTAATAGGCACCGAGCGCATTGCCAGAGTCGGCGTGGAGTTCTTCGAGCGCGCGCTGCTGCCGGAGCTCAAAAAGCGTCCGCTGATTCCGAAGCTTTGATGAGCGCTTGCCTGAGCCGCCGGCCGGGCTGCTGTCAGGGCTCCAGGGATATCACCACCTTGCCGCGTGCGTGGCCGCCCTCGACGTGTTCGTGAGCCCCGGCGACTTCCGCGAACGGATAGGTCCGGTCGATATTGACGCGCAGCACGCCGGCGTCGAAAAGCCTGCCGATCTGCGCCAGTTGCGCCCCGTTCGGCCGGACCGTCATGAACTTTCCATGCGCGGCGTATTTCGCGGGCTCGTCCTCGCCGAGCCCGCCGCTGATGGCGACCAGCCAGCCGCCTTTTCGGACCACTGACCAGCTGCGCGGCCGGTGCTCGGCGCCAATGGTATGAAAAACCACGTCAACCGGTTCCATGCAATCCTCAAAACGGGATGTGGAGTAATCGATGAACTGGTCCGCGCCGAGGGACACGACGAAATCTGCGTTGCGGGCGGAGGCGGTGGCGACGACCCTGGCGAGCACGTTTTTCGCGAGCTGAACCGCAAGGTGACCCACGCCGCCCGCGGCGGCATGGATCAGTACCGACTGCCCGGCCGACAATGCGGCCGTGTCGAACAGGGCCTGCCAGGCGGTCAGCGCGGCAAGCGGCACCGCTGCGGCATGCGCGTGATCGAGCGAACGCGGCTTGGGGGCCAGGTCCTGCGCGGAAACGCAGGCGTATTCGGCGTAGGCGCTGGCCACCGCCGGAAAGCGGGAGAGCGCGAACACTTCATCGCCCGGCCGGTATTGCGGCGCGCGCGACTCGACCACTACGCCTGAGATGTCCCAGCCCAGAATCAGCGGAAAACGGTTTTCCTTCCAGGCACGGTTTATCCCGGTTCCCAGGCGCGTCTTGTAATCGATAGGGTTGATACCGGCGGCATGCACCTTCACCAGAACCTCGCCCTCGCCCGGTTCGGGGCGGGGCACGCTGTCGATCGTCAAAACCGAGGGTCCGCCGAATTCCCGGATTACCGCCGCTTTCATGCTGCCGCTCATCGAAATCTCCAATCTGACGAAAAATCCGGGATGAAAAATCTGCAATGGGTGCCGAATCGATTCAGCTTATCAAGATACCAGCGAACCGGGTCTGCCTGTTCCCGGCGGTCCGGGAATAAGGCCGGGCGGCATGACTGGAAAAGACCGCATAATACGGCGCGGAAAACCACCGATTACGGGGGCGGGCCCGGCATGATCCTCGACAGTATTCGCGTGTTGCCATGCGTCTGCTTCTGATCGACGACAACCCCGATTTCCGCATGCTGCTCGGGCAACTGCTGCGGGTGGCGATCCCCGGCGTCGAAGTGATCGAATGGGAAACGGAATTGCGCGGCCAGCCCGGCGCCGACCTCGATTGGTCGATGTTTTCGGCGGTGCTGCTCGACCACAGGCTCGGCAATGAAGATGGCGCCGACTGGCTGCAGGAGTTCCGCGAGCGCGGCATGGATCTTCCGCCGCTGCTGTTTCTGGCGGGAAGCGACGCGGTGGCGTCGGCGGTGCGCGCGATGAAACTCGGCGCCCTGGAGGTGCTCATGCGCGGCGACCTGAACCCGGTGCGGCTGGCCGCCGCGATCGGCGCGGCGCTGCGCGAGCAGGAAGCGCGCCGCGAACTCAGGCGGCAGGAGGAGGCCGGCGAGCGTTCGCATCCCCGCATGCTGCAGGCGCAGGCGATCGGAACCGAGGCCGCCGAAGGTATTGCGCCGATCCGCGGCTATCGCATCCAGCGCTGCATCGGCGAAGGGGCGACTGCCAAGGTTTACCTCGCCGAGCGCGACGAGGGCGGCGGCCATGTCGTGCTCAAGGTGCTCGAGCCCTCGCTGTGCGCCGATGCGGAATTCATGAAGCGCTTCGCACAGGAGTTCAAACTCATTTCCAGGGTGAAAAGCGAGCACGTCTCGCGCATCTACGCCCAGGGGCTGGAGGGCGGGCGCGCCTACATCGCCATGGAATATTTCGGCGCCGGGGACCTTCGCGAGCGCATCGGCGAAGGCATGGAACCGATGCAGTCATTGAAGGTGCTGGCGCAACTGGCCAAGGGGCTTGATGCGATCCACCAGCAGGGGATCGTGCACCGCGATCTGAAGCCGCACAACGTCATGTTCCGCGATCCGCACCAGGCGGCGATCGTCGATTTCGGGGCGGCCAAGGACCTGAACGAAAATCTTGAGCTGACGCGCGTGGGCGACATCCTCGGCACACCCTATTACATGAGTCCGGAGCAGGTTCGCGGCGAAAAGCTCGATGCGCGCAGCGACCTCTACAGCCTGGGCGTGATCTTCTTCCAGATGATCACCGGCAAACACATGTTCGAGGGCACCACCGCGGCGGGCATCGCGGCACAGCATCTCACCACGCCGCCGCCGCCGCTTCCCGAAGCCTTCGAGGGGTTGCAGCGGCTGTATTCACGGCTGATTGCCAAGGATCGAGACGCCCGTTTCCGGTCCGCCCGCGAGCTCTACGGCTATATCGCCGTCTGAGCGGCCCGGCGCGCAAGCCGCGCCTGCGGTGCAGAGGCGGCGAGTCTAGCCACCGCGCGCGCGGCGCGGATACGGTGCTGCGGCCACGTTGGCGCTGCTATAGCGCCGGATTCCCCACCAGCCGATTGGCTTCATCCGATTGCCGGGAAGCGCTTCATCGATACCCCAGATCGCCTGGTAGCAGTCGATCGCCTGGCCCTGGTGCTGCAACACGATGAACACCGCCGCGCAAACCAGCCACCACAGCAGCAGCGCCACCCACATCCAGTTGAGCGCGTCGGCGGCGAGGAGGCCCGTCACCAGCGTCAGCGCCGACACTGCCAGCAGGCCGTAGCCGCACACTTTGTGCAGGACTTCGAATACCACGCGCGTGCGCAACATGTTGTAATGATCCCCGGGCCAGTCGATGCGCGGTCCGGAGCCGTCCGCGGCGCGCGGCACCTGGCTCCACTGCCAGTTGCGCAGCGGCACCGGGGTACCCGGTTGCGTCGGCCCGCCCATGGCGCCGCGCAGATGCGATGAGAGCAATTGCAGCCAGCCGGCGATCACCACGCACCAGCCGATGCCGGCATGAAAGCTGCGCCACGGCGGCCGCGGATCTTCGAGCACGATCACCACCACGGCGGCGAGCATCAGCACACCCGCGCCGTATGCGAATGCCCGGTGGCTGTTGAACCAGAACGGGTTGTTGAGCACCCGCGGCCAGTCCTGCCCGGGCGTGACCTTGTAGAAGCGCGACAGAAGAATGCCCACCGGCACCAGGAATCCCCAGGCGAGCACCATCAGACGCCCGTGTAGATAGGTGCCCGAGGACGGGTCATGGTCGGTGGCGCCGCTGATCGGGCTTAGCAACCACTCGAGTGCGCGTGTCAGGGGAGCGCCGTCATTCTCGATTGACGCGCCCCAGGCGAGCGCGGAAAACAAGCAGGCGACGAGCATCCCTACCCGAAGCATCGCACTCACCATGGAAACTGGCCCGTATGGAATCGGTCGAGGATGCATTGGCATCCGGATCGTGGATTGATGTACATCAAATTCGTTCGCTTTGCGCGTCGGACGATTTGTCGGTGGCTGCCGCACGGCTTGAACGGATAGGAAAGAAATTGCGAAGGAAACTAAATCCAGGGCATGATGAGCGAAGGGAGAAGGGTAAACCCAGAAACTGGCGAACGCCCACTCCATCTCAAGCCGGTTATTTGACCGAATCGTGCCAGCCGCGGCGCGCGGCCACCACCGCTGCCTCCACGCGGTTGCGCACCTGCAGCTTTTCCAGAATGTTGGTGATGTAATGCTTGATGGTTTTCTCGGAGAGGTGGAGGCGGTCGCCGATTTCGCGATTGGTCAGGCCCTGCCCGACCAAGGTGAGGATTTCCGATTCCCGCCCGGTCAACTCTTCCAGCGGGTCGGCGGGGCGGCCGCGGGTGAGCGCCACCAGTATCCCCGCGGCGAGCGACGGCGACACATAGACTTCGCCGCCCGCCGCGCCGCGCACCACGCACGCCAGTTCGCGTGCGGACACGCCTTTGAGCACGTAGCCGCGGGCACCTGCCTTGAACGCCGCCAGCAGCTTGTCTTGGTCCTCGAACACCGTCAGCATCACAATCTTGCTCGCGGGGCAGGCGGTCGTGATTTTTTCAGCGCTCACCAATCCACCCCATCCGGGCATTCCGATGTCAAGCAACACGACGTCGGGTAGCAGGTCGCGCGCCAGGCGCAGCGCTTCTTCGCCGCTCGTGGCCTGGCCGACCACGGCGAAATCTAGTTCCGACGCAAGCGAGTGCACGACGCCCTCCCGGAACAGTGGATGATCGTCCGCGACCAGGATGCGGATCGGGTCAGTCATGGTCTTCCGCCAACGGCGCGAGCGGCAAGCTAGCGCGCACCACGGTGCCCCTGCTCTGAGCGCTCTGCACGCTGAAGGTGCCGCCGAGAATCTCTACGCGCTCGCGCATTCCGGCCAGCCCGAGATGGCCGCCAGCGATCACCGCCAGAGGGTCGAATCCCCTGCCGCTGTCGGTGACTTCGACCACGAGTTGACCGTCGGATCGCGTCAGTTCCACCCGCTGATTCGGCGCGCCGCCGTGCCGGAATCCGTTGGCGAGCGATTCCTGTAGCAGGCGAAACAAGGTGATCTTGACCGGCAATAGCGCCGCTTCGGGGACGCCATTAACCGTGAGTGTTACAGCAAGCCCCGCTTTTCGCTCGTAGTCGCGCACTGCGCGCCGCGCCGTATCGGCGAGCGAGAGCTGCTCGATCTCCGGCAGATGTAACCCGCCGGCGATGGCGCGCAGGTCGTCGAGCGCGAACTGGAGGGCGGAATGGAGGGTGCGGAATTCGTCGCCCACGCTGCGGTCCTTGCCGATACTCGAGGCGCAGTTGCCGCACACGTCGGCCAATGATTCCATGCGCATCAGCGCCAGCGCCACGGCCTGACCCGGACCGTCGTGAAGGTCGGCCGAGATGCGGTGCAGAAACCGCTCATTGAGCGCTGTGGTGCGTGCGGCGGCGCGCCGCACCCGCTCGTGAAGCTGCTCGTTCTGGGCAAGCAGCGTGGTGAGTTGCGACACCTTTTCCCGCAACTCGCCTTGCTGTGTGACGATGGTGTTGCTCGCGCGCTTCACCAAAGCGGCGAGCAGCAGAAAAATCACCAGCGTTGTCGCGCTCACCATGAGCCAGCTGCGCAGCCGCGCGGCAAGTACTTGCCGCTCCAGATCGTCGGTTGTCTGATAGAACTCCGAGACCGCGATGATGGTTCCGATGTTCCGGGCGCGCAACGGTGCGTAGGTTTCGATGAGGCGGGACGAGCGCTCGCGCTCGAACTCGTTGTCCGGGTCCTGGAGGTCGGTTATTTCGGAATGTATCTTGTTGGCGAATGCGGAGGCAAGCGCCGGCTTCACCTCAAACTTTCGTCCGATAAGGGCCGGATTTCTGCTGTAGAGAACGCTGCCATCGGACGCCCAAAGCTTGAATGCCACGACTTGCCGGCCGAGCGGTGTTCCGGAAAGCAACCCGTCGAGCGCAATCCGGTCTACCTCGCTCAACTGTCCATTGCCAGGCAAGGATTGAACGTGCGGAGAGACGAAACTTTCCATGTAGAGGCTGGTGAGAAACCCCAGGTGATCGATGTACCCGCTTTCGAGTTCCTTGCTGATCCAGGTGCCCACGACCAACATCCCGGCCAGCAAAATGACCGCTCCGCCCGAGAGCAGCAGGCGCAGGAGACCGTACCGTGCAAAAGGATTCATGGTGGCAAAATTATTGTAGCAGGCGAGGTCTGACGCGCCTATCGACTAACGGCGGACGTTCAGGGGCCGAACGTCCTAACCGATTCGCGCCCATCGGCAGTTGTTCCGCCGCCTTGTTTTTTACACAATTGATTCGCTGGAAAGGTTCATTGATCTGACCAGAAGGATAGAGCATGTCCAACTTTTCACTCAGAGCGCTTGGCTGCATTGCCTTGCTGCCGGCCGTCGCGTCGGCTTTCCAGCCGCGGGTGAGCGACGATTTTCTTGTTGTTCATTGTTCAACATGGAGGATGAAGATGTTACGAGTTATTTTGGCGTTATTTCTGGTTGCTGGTGTTTCGGTTGCGTCGTGGGCGCAAGATATCACTTATCGCAAACACATCAAGCCGCTGTGGGAGCAAAAATGCGCGGCTTGTCATAATGCGAGCGCCCCCTATCTTGGCGACTTCGACGAGAACAAGAAGAAATACGAGGCCCAGATGAAAGGGCCGAGAATGGACACGTACGCCGACCTGATTTCTTTCGTCGGCTGGCCCGATACCGGCGCCATCATGAGAAGGCTCGATGACGGGAAAAGCGCGAGTGACGGCAAGCCGGGCAACATGTATCAAAACCTGGGCGGAACGGAGGGAGAGCGCCAGAAAAACCTGAGCCTGTTCAAGGAGTGGGTTGGGAAGGATGCCTGGAAACTCAACCGCTGGGAAGCGCGGGGCAAAGTGCCTGCCATCACCAAGCAAGACTTGGACAAGATCAAAGTGAAGTACTAGTAGCAGATTCTGTTTCCGGGCTACTGGTTTTCCGTTACATCGGGACCGCGGTGAAGGTTCGGGGAAAGGGCCGCGCGGGCGCGGCCCTTTTTGCTGCCGCGCGTGAGCGGTCAGGCGTTTGCTCTGGTCCGGGATGAGATTCTTATTGATCGTTGCGGTACTGCGAGCGTGATCATGCCTACCAAGATCCGGTGTCACCTGTATGGCCTCATGCTATTCATCTTGCTCGCCCCGGACGCTCCGGCTGCGGACGCTCCGGCTGCGGACGCTCCGGCTGCGGACGCTCCGGCTGCGGTCGCCCCCGACTGGAACGCCGACACGCTGACGGGCGACTGGGGCGGCGTCCGCACCAATCTGAGCGAACGGGGCGTCATTCTGGAAGTGGTTCTCAAGGCGGATGTCCTGTCGAACCTGTCGGGCGGCGTCAAGCGCGGCACCAAGTACATGGACAACTGGGACTTCAAGCTCAAGGCGGATGCGGACAAGTTATGGGGCTGGGACAACACCACGGCCTTTCTCCAGATCATCAGCAACCATGGCGGCAAGCTCAACGGCACCCATGTGGGCAGCTTCATGGGGGTGGACAACATCGAGGTGAGTGCCAATACCACGCAGTTATTTCACGCCTGGCTGGAACGAAGTTTTTTTGACGAGAAATTCTCGGTCCTGGCGGGGCTGTATCCGGTGGATTCGCAGTTCTATGTGACCGATGCGACCGGGGTATTCCTGCATCCCACCGGCGGAATGGCCGCCGAGGTAGCCCAGACCGGCGCCAACGGACCCTCCATCTTCCCCACCAGTTCTTTCGGTTTGCGCGCCACGTGGCAACCGACGGCGAAATACTATTTTCAGGCGGCGCTGGTGGACGGGGTACCCGGTAATCCCAATAAGCCGCACGGCACCCACGTCCGCTTCGACCGGGGCGACGGCACGCTGGCGATCATGGAAACCGGTATACGTCCCGCTGAAGAAATCAGCAAGTACGCCGTTGGTTACTGGCGCTACACCCCGCGCTTCGACGATCTCGTGGACATCGATGGTTTGGGCAATCCCGTGCGGCGGCTCAACCGTGGCGCTTACTTTCTCGCTGAGCAAACCGTGTTCCGGGAGAAAGATAACTCATCGCAAGGCCTGACGCTGTTCTTTCGCTACGGTGTCGCGAACGGCGACGTGAATACTCTCGATTATTCGTCCAGCCTGGGGCTGCGCTACAAGGGACTCCTGCCCGGGCGGGATGAGGATGAGTTCGGCATCCTGCTCACGCGCGGCCATGCCGGCGCCAAGTTCAGGCAAGCCGCCGCGACACCGCTGGCAGCCAATGAAACCGCGCTGGAAATCACCTATCGTGTCAAGGTCACTCCCTGGCTCGCGATTCAGCCCACTGTGCAACGTATCGTCAATCCTGGGCACGATCCCGCTCTGGGCGATGCGTGGATTGCGGGGGCGCGATTTGAAATTGCGTTCTAAGGCGATCTTAAGGGAGGAGAATCATGAAAATTGCGTTCACCCTGGCGTTATGCGCGCCATTGCTGGCGGCGTGCGCCGCCCCATCAGAACAGCAAGGCGCCTCGGCGGTGGCAGGACTTAGCGCGAAAGGCGGCAGCCAGGTCCGTGGCGAGATCAAATTCACCCAGGTCGGCAGCCGCGTGCGCATCGAGGGGGAGGTCACGGGCCTCGCGCCCGGCGCGAAAGGAATGCACATCCATGAAAAAGGCGACTGCAGCGCGGCGGATGCCACCAGCGCCGGCGGTCATTTCGATCCTCGCGAGCCGAAGAACTGGAGCACCAGGCATGGCGGCCCGCACACCACCGAGCGTCACGCCGGCGATCTCGGCAACATTGTGTTCGACCAATCCGGCAAAGCCATGGTCAACATGACGGTAGGCGGCATCGCGGTCGATCGGGGCCCGATCGGCATCCTTGGGCGCGCGCTGGTGGTGCATTTCCAGACCGACGACCTGAAAACCGACCCCACCGGCAATGCCGGAGCGCGTGCCGCCTGCGGCGTGATCGAACGCTGACGGCCGCAACAAGCGCGGCTTCCCATGGCGTCAATGGCAAAGCCACGTAGAGATCGCGCCCGCCATTGAACTGCTTGCCGCCCTTGCCGGGCAGCCGCAGACTCTGTCCATCCGTAGTCCCATTCGCGCGGTTCGAAGTTCTCGCTTACGCCCAGCCGAAATAGGTTCCTGGTTGCCGGTGTTTCGGTTGCGTCGTGGGCGGAAGATATCACTTATCGCAAGAATATCCGCCCGCTGTGGGAGCAGAAATGCGCTGCTTGTCATGGCGTGGGTTCCCCTTGCATGGCCGAGTTCATTGCTCAATTCCGGCGCCATATACAACATCGGCACTTTTGCGTTACCTTCCACCTTAGGGGTCGCCGTGTTCATCTTCTGGTCTCCTTCTTTGGTTGAGAAAGCCGCCAGAGGTTAATTCGACCGCGGCCGTTCTGACTGCTTCCTGACCCGCGAAAATACTTTA
>MEQV01000068.1:0-500 GCA_001770355.1 Betaproteobacteria bacterium RIFCSPLOWO2_02_FULL_62_17 | reverse complement strand
TCCTCTGCCCCCCACAGGGCCCGCTCACGCAGCAGGCGCCGGTCGATCTTCTGCGCGCCGGTCTTGGGCAGCTCCTGAATGAACTCGATGCTGCGCGGAATCTTGTGCGGGCCTATCGTCTCCCGGCAGAAGCGGCGCAGTTGCTCCTGCATGTCGCTGCCGGCCTGCGCGCCTTGCGCCAGCACCACGAACGCCTTGATCTTGACCAGGCCGTCCTGGTCCTGCATGCCCAGCACCGCGCACTCCTTGACACCGGGACACTGCTGCAGGCCATCTTCGATTTCCAGCGGCGACACCCAGACGCCGCTGACTTTCACCATGTCGTTGCCGCGCCCTACATGCCAGAAGTAGCCGTTTTCATCCTGCTTGAAAACATCGCCGGTATTGACCCAGCCATCGCCCAGAAACACCTTCATGGACTTTTCGTGCGCGCGCTCGTAGTAGCGGCCGGCGGAGGCGCAGCGCGCCAGCAGCGTGCCGGGCTGTCCTTGCGCCACCTC
>MEQV01000067.1 GCA_001770355.1 Betaproteobacteria bacterium RIFCSPLOWO2_02_FULL_62_17 | reverse complement strand
TAACTTGGCTTGAGGGGCAAAAAACCCGGAAAGCTTCAGAACAGGGGAAGAGGGAGTCCCCCGCATTTCATTACTGCGCCCCCGTTACCCCCATCGCCCCGAGCAAGTTCTGAAGCGTTCACGGGTTTTTCAATTCTTAGCAAGGGGTTATCTTTCGTAGGACGATTCCTACACCACCTTTAGTCCATCGCCTACGCGCCGATTCAGCCGCCGCCGATAGTTGATCCAGCCGCGCGCTCGCATACTGCGGGCCATGGAACAAGCACTGCATTCACAAATACCGGGCCGCATCACGGCATTCATCGCCGAGGATTCCGTGGCTATCGGCGAGCGCCTCGCCAAGCTGCTTGAGGAGGGCGACAGCATCGACGTGGTCGGACAGGCGCAGACGCCGCTCGGCGCCATCGACGGCATCCTCGCCAGCAAGCCCGATGCGGTGGTGCTCGACATCCACTTGCGCGGCGGCAGCGGCCTCGAGGTCATCCGCAAGCTGCACCCGCTGGCGCCGCAAATCGTGTTTGTGGTGCTCACCAATTACCCGGACCCGCATTACCGCCGCCTGTTCGCCGAAGCAGGCGCCAGTTCTCTGCTGGATAAGAGTTCCGAATTCGACCGGGTCAAGGAAGAGATTCTCACCGCCTGCGCGGCAAGGCGGGACAATGCCGATCACGTTAAACATTGTTCATAGCAGATTAACCAGTGTTCTATGCAGATACAAAGGAGAAAAGCATGACTACCACCATAGAAATCCATGCTCGTGCGGAAGCGGCCATGCCGTTGCGCACCCCGGCGCCGGGCAACGTGACCAAGGTGGCGACCCGCTGCGCCTCCTGCAACCTGCGCGAATTGTGCCTGCCCTGCGGCCTGACCGGCAGCGACGCGACGCGTGCCGAGGAACTGGTTTATACCCGCAGGCGCCTCAAGCGCGGCGAAACCGTTTATCACGCGGGCGATCCCTTTATTTCGCTGTACGCGTTGCGCAGCGGCTTTTTCAAGGCCACGCTGATGCTCGATGACGGCCGCGAGCAGGTCACCGCTTTCCATATGGGCGGGGAAATGCTCGGCATGGACGGCATCGGCACCGGCATCCATAGCACCAGCGCCGTGGCACTGGAGGACAGCGAGGTCTGCGTCATTCCGTACGCAAAACTGCAGGAACTCACCCGCGACCTGCCCGGCCTGCAGACCCAGTTCCACAAAGTGATGAGCCGCGAGATTGTGCGCGAGCACGGCGTCATGCTGCTGCTGGGGAGCATGCGGGCCGAGGAGCGCCTGGCCGCGTTCCTGCTCAACCTGTCACAGCGCTTCAACGCCCGCGGCTATTCGAAGAGCGATTTCAACCTGCGCATGACCCGCGAGGAGATCGGCAGCTACCTCGGCTTGAAGCTGGAGACCGTCAGCCGCGCGTTCTCGAAGTTCCAGGACGAAGAGCTGATCAGCGTGCAGCAAAAGCATATCCGCATCCTCGATGCCGTAGGCCTCAAGGCCGCGATGGGCCAGTACTACAACTAACCCCGCTTGAATGCGACGGCATACAATCAACCCGGGAGAAAATCATGCCACGACAAACCTCGAAGCCGATCTACCAGGACGAGACCGTCAGTGTTATGGAGCGCTCCAACGGATTTTACTGGCGGCTCAATGGCGAAAAGCGCCTGCGCGGCCCGCATGCCTCGTTGCTCGAAGTAGTAGACGACATCGATGCGCGCACGGCGCTGGAGCAGGTTCCGGCCGAATCCTGCGTATCGCTGGAGGAAGCCGAAGACGAAATCGGCGTTGCCGGCTGGATCGATCCGGACACCGGCTTACCCGCCGAGGACGGCGCGCATCGGCTGGAACTGCACTGAAATGAGAAGCTTGCCCATATGAAAAACAGCGAACCGCGCCCACGGCTGCGCCGCCACAACGACGGTGCGTCGAGAGATGCGCGGATTGACCCCTATCAACCGCGAACAAAAATTGCCGGACCGGCCCTCTGCCCGGAATGCGGCGCCGTCTACCGCCGCGGCCTGTGGCGCTGGGAAACCGCCCCCGCGGGCAGCGCAGAGCATGCCTGCCCGGCGTGCCGGCGCACCCGCGAGGCCTTCCCCGCGGGGGTAGTGACATTGTCCGGCGAATTTCTTCGCGAACACCATGACGAGATTCTCAATCTCGTGCATAACGAAGAGAAAGTGCGCAAGAGCCGGCACCCGTTGCAGCGAATCCTCGCGACACGAGAACAAGAAGGCCACGTCGAGGTGACGACCACCGACATCCATATCGCACGGCGGCTCGGCGACGCGCTGCTCGACGCGTTTCAGGGTGAGTTGCATGTCAGCTACAGCCCGGGCGATTATTTCGTAAGGGTGTCATGGTCCCGATAATCTGCCGGGGCTGACCGCCATGACGCAACCCGAATCCGGGTCGGGGAAGCAAGCCGCACCGGCCGGGCTGCCTGCTGAAAGGCTTTGCCGGCGCTGCGACGTGTCGCAGTTCGCGTTCGCGACCACCGACGAGATCGCCGACGCCGGTTATGCGCTGGGGCAGGACCGGGCCGTGGACGCCCTTCGCTTCGGCATCGGCATGCGCCGCGAAGGCTACAACCTCTACGCAATGGGCCCCGAAGGCGTGGGCCGTCACCAGATCGTGCGCCGGCTGCTCGAGGAACGCGCCGCGGCCGAAAAAGTAAGCGACGACTGGTGCTACGTGTTCAATTTCGCCGCGCCGCACCGGCCGCGGGCGTTGCGCCTGCCGCCCGGAACCGGGGTGGAATTCCGCCGCGACATGCAAAGGCTGGTGGAAGACCTGCGTACCGGCATCCCAGCGGCGTTCGAGTCCGACGAATACCGCGCGCGGCGCCATGAAATCGAATCCGAGTTCAATGAACGCCAGACACACGCCATGGGCGCCGTCGAGGAAAGCGCCTCCTCGCAGGGCATCGCGCTGTTGCGCACGCCCGCGGGATTCGGCTTCGCGCCGCGCCAGGACGACGGGGTAATGAACCCGCAGGAGTTCGTCAAACTGCCCGAGCAGGAAAGAAAGCGGCTGGAGGCGGCCATTGCCGCGTTGCAGGAAGAACTGGAGCAAGTGTTTCACGAAATGCCCAAGTGGCGCCGCGAAGCCCACCGCAAGCTGGAGGAGTTGAACCGCCAGGTCATCCGCACCGCGGTCAACGGTCTGATCGAGGATGTCAGGCTAAAGTACGCTGCCCTGCCCGAGGTGCTCGATCACCTGAGCGCGGCGCAGGAGGACGTGCTGGATCATGCGGATTTCTTTCAGCAGGCCAAGGACGGCGAACAGCCGACGCTGTTCGGCATTCCCCTGCCCCAGTCCGAGGGCGGCGACTCGCCGCTGCGGCGCATGGAGGTCAACGTGCTGGTGGAGCACGCCGGACAGACCGGTGCACCGGTGGTCTACGAGGACAATCCGACCCACGACAACCTGGTCGGGCGCATCGAGCACGTCGCCCAGTTGGGCGCGCTGAAAACCGATTTCACCCTGATCCAGCCCGGCGCCCTGCACCGCGCCAATGGCGGCTACCTGATTCTCGATGCGCTGCGGCTGCTCACTCAGCCGTTTGCCTGGGAGGCGCTCAAGCGCGCGCTGCGCTCGCGCCAGATCAACATGGAGTCGCTGGGCCAGGCACTCAGTCTGGTGAGCACCGTGTCGCTGCAACCGCAGCCCATGCCTCTCGATGTCAAAGTGGTGCTGATCGGCCAGCGCCTGCATTACTACCTGTTACATCAATATGACCCCGAATTCGGCGCGCTGTTCAAGGTGGTGGTCGACTTCGAGGACGACATGGAACGGCAGCCCGGATCAGACCTGCAGTTTGCGGGCACGGTGGCCGCCATCGCGCGACGCGAGTCGCTTCGCCCTCTGGACCGCGCCGCGGTCGCGCAGGTAGTGGAGCGCGCTTCGCGTGTCGCCGCCGACTCGGGCAAGCTCTCGGTGCAGATGATGGGGCTTGCCGACCTGCTGCGCGAATCCGATCACTGGGCGGCGCAGTCAGGGCATACGCTCATCACCGCGCCCGATGTGCGGCAGGCCGTCGCGGGCATGGAGGCACGCTCGGGGCGGGTGCGCTCGCGCCTTCAGGAAGAGGTGCTGCGTGGCACGCTGCTGCTGGACACCTCGGGGAGACGCGCCGGCCAGATCAACGGTCTGTCGGTGATGCAACTGGGCGGATACGTTTTCGGCATGCCGCATCGCATCACCGCTCGTGTTCGCCCGGGCTCGGGCCGGGTGGTCGATATCGAACGCGAGGCCGAACTGGGCGGCCCGCTGCATTCGAAGGGCGTGCTGATCCTGTCGGGCTTTCTCGCCGGCCGCTATGCGCTGGGCGCGCCGCTGTCGCTGTCGGCGAGCCTGGTGTTCGAGCAAAGCTATGGCGGCGTCGAGGGCGACAGCGCCTCCTCCGCGGAGCTCTATGGGCTGCTCTCGGCCCTTGCAGACCTGCCGCTGGCGCAGTCGCTCGCCGTCACCGGCTCGGTCAACCAGCACGGCGACGTGCAGGCGATCGGCGGGGTCAACGAAAAGATCGAGGGATTTTTCGACCTGTGCAACGCGCGCGGCCTGAGCGGCGACCAGGGCGTGCTCATTCCCGCATCCAATGAAAAACACCTGATGCTCAAAGACGAGGTGGTCGAGGCCGTGGCCGCGGGCCGCTTCCACATTTACCCGGTCGCAAGCATCGACGAAGGCATTGCGCTGCTCACGGGGATGGCCGCCGGCGCGCCAGGCGGGGACGGCAGGTTTCCCGAGGGCTCGGTCAATAACATGGTGGAGCAGCGGCTGTTGAAATACGCCGAGCGCAGTCGCGGCCGCGATGGCAGCGGCGAGCGCAAGGCGAACCTGCGCGGGCGCGGGCGCGGGCGCGGGAAGAATTAGATGAGACCGCCGTCGCGTAAAAGACCGCCGTCGCATGAATCTCGCGCCGGCTGTTGCAAGCAGCGCGGCGAGCTTTTGGCCGCGCGGTCCTATATGAGACCGCCGTCGCAAAAATCTCGCGCCGGCTGTTGCAAGCAGCGCGGCGAGCTTTTGGCCGCGCGGTCCTGACCCCATCATGCGCCGCATCGTGGTGATGCAGCAGACCTGGCGTGGCGGGGACACGCTGCTGCGCGCCGCGGCCGATGCCGCCACGCGCATGAACACCGAGTTGACCGGCCTTTTCATCGAGGACATCAACTTGCTGAACCTGGCCGCCATGCCATTCGCGCGCGAGCTGTGCTTTCCCTCCGCCACCCGCAGGGAAATGGATGTCGGACGGCTGGAACGCTCGCTTCGCACGCTGGCCGGGGAGGCGCAGCGCGCGCTGGAGGCGGTCGCGCGGCGCACGGCGCTGCGCTCCTCGTTTCGCGTTGCGCGCGGCGCGCTGCTTGCCGAGCTGCTCGCCGCGGCCTCGGAAACCGACGTGGTGGTGGCGGGCACGCTGTCGCGGACCTCGGCCCTGTCCGAACTCTCGGTAGTGTGCCTGGCAAGCGTGGCGCGGTCCGCGGTCGCGGGACTTATCAGGGAACTCGCGCCGTGGGTGCGCGGCGTAATCACGGTGGTCCTGCTCGAGGCCGACGCGGACACGGCGCAGCACTGGGAAACCGAAGTCCGGGAACTTATCGGGCGCGACGGCCTTGCGCGCCGCGTGCGCGTGCTTGCCCCGCGCAACCAGCAGGAACTCGAAAGCCTGCTCAGACAGCCGGCCGGACAATCAGCGTAACGATTTTCACGCCGGGGGCGGCCGGGTCGTCGGCGGTCACAAACCCCAGGCGCCCGCACAGGCCGAGCATGACGTGATTATGTGACAGCACATGACCCACCATCAGGGACAGGCGGCTCTCGCGGGCGGCCTCGATCAGCACCGAGAGCAGCATCCGTCCCAACCCCTTTCCCTGCCAGGCATCGGCCACCGCCACCGCGAATTCGCAACTGCTGCCATCGGGATTGGAGACGTAACGGACCACGCCAACCTGCCGCCCCGGCCCCGCGGTCTGTCGCAGCGCGATGAAGGCCATGTCACGGTCGTAATCGATCTGGGTGAAGCGCGCCAGCATCGCCGGCGAGAGTTCGCGGATTGCGTTCATGAAGCGAAGATAGCGGCTCGACTCGGACAGGCCTTTGACAAACTCCAGCTCCAGCTCGGCGTCTTCGGGCCGGATCGGCCGGACCAGCAGAGGCGTGCCATCGCCCAGCCGGACTTCGCGCGCCATCCCTGCCGGATAAGGATATATCGCCAGGTGGGCATAGCGCCTTGCCGCCGGCTGCCTGCGGCGCAGCACGATGCGTGCATCGACCGCCACCACGCCATGCTCGTCGGCGATCAGCGGATTGATGTCCAGTTCCTCGATCTCGGGCAACTCGCAGACCATCTCCGAGACACGCAATAGCGCCTCCACCAGCGCGTGCATGTCCGCTGCCGGCATGCGACTGAAAACCGCGAGCATGCGCGCGACGCGGGTAGCGCGGATCATGTCCTGCGCGAGCTGCGCATTGAGCGGCGGCAGCGCGATGCTGCGGTCGCGGTGCACTTCCACCGCGGTGCCCCCCAGCCCGAATGCGATGGCCGGGCCGAATACCGGATCGCGAATCACGCCAAGAAACAGCTCGCGGCCGTTGGGTTTTTTCACCATGGGTTCGACGCTGATCCCGTTGATGCGTGCCTGCGGGCGTTCTTGCGCCACACTGCGCAGCATCTCCTCAAATGCGTTGCGCAGCGCCTCCGCCGAGATCAAGTCCAGGCGCACGCCGTTCACCTCGCTCTTGTGGATGATGTCCGGCGAATCGATCTTCAAGGCGACGGGGAAGCCGAAGCCCGCGGCCAGGGCGAGCGCCTCCTCGACCGAATGCGCCGTGGTGGCCTGCGCCACCGGAATGTGGAAGGCGGCGAGCACCTGCTTGGATTCAGCCTCGTTCAGCAGCGTGCGGCCCGCGGCCAAGGCCGCGGCGATGAGGCGCGCGGCCGCGGCGACATCGGCCGGTGCCTGCTCGGTCAGCGGCGCGGCAACCTGCAACAGCGATCGCTGGTTGTCGTAGAACGATGAAATATGCGCGAACATCTGCACCGCCGGTTCGGGCGTGCGAAACACCGGAATCCCGGCCCCGGCCAGCACGGTGCGGGCGGCGGCAACGCTCGCCTCGCCCATCCAGCAGGCGATCACCGGCTTGGCGCTGCCGGCGACCGCTTCGATGACGGCCCGGGCCGCGTCGCCGGCGTCGGTGATCGCCTGCGGAGCCAGAATAACCAGCACCCCGTCCACGCCCGGGTCGGCAAGGCAGGCCGAGACCGCGGTGCGATAACGCGCGCTGTCGGCATCGCCGATGAGGTCCACGGGATTGCCGTGCGACCAGTTGACAGGCAAGGCAATGCGCAGCACCTCCAGCGTCGCCGCGGAAAGACTCGCCAGCGGCAAGCCCAGATCGCCGGCGCGATCGGCCGCCATCACGCCCGGACCGCCGCCGTTGGTGATCACGGCCAGACGCTTGCCCGCGGGTCGAATGCGCGAGGCCAGCGCCTGCCCGGCGGCGACCAGTTCGCCCACCGAGCGCACCCGCACCACGCCCGCGCGCCTGACCGCGGCATCGAACACATCGTCCAGCCCGACGATGGCACCCGTGTGCGATACCGCGGCGCGCGAACCGGCGGGGTGGCGGCCGACTTTCATCAGGATCACCGGCTTGGCGCGCGCGGCGGCGCGCAGGCTGCTCATGAAGCGGCGCGCATCGCGGATGCCCTCGATATACAGGAGGATCTGTTCGGTGCGCAAATCGGCCGCGAGGTAATCGATGATCTCGCCGAAATCAATGTCGGTGGACCCGCCCAGCGATATCACGCTTGAAAAGCCGATGCGGTTCGGCGCCGCCCAGTCGAGCATCGCGGTGCACACCGCGCCGGATTGCGAAACCAGGCCCACTGCCCCGGGCAGGACCACACCGCGCGCGAAGGCCGCGTTGAGACCGATTTCCGGCCGCAGTATGCCCAGGCAATTGGGCCCGACCACGCGCACGCCATGACGGCGTGCGTTTTCCAGAACACGCGCCTCGAGCGCAGCGCCGCGCGGCCCGGTCTCGCCGAACCCCGCCGTGATCACCAGCACCGCGCGGATACCGGCGCGGCCGCATTCGTCGATCAGCCCCGGGACGGTATCCGCGGGTGTGGAAATAACGGCAAGATCCACGGCTTCGGGAAGTGCCGCGACGGACGCGAAGCACGCAACGCCGCGTACGCTGGAGTATTTGGGATTGATCGCGAACAAGCGCCCCCAGTATCCCGCGGCGAGCATGTTGGCGATGAGCACTTCGCCGATCCTGCCCTGGCGCTCGGTGGCGCCGATCACCGCGACCGAGCGCGGCTCGAACAACGTGGTAAGGTAATGTCGTTCGTGCGGGTTCATGGCTCAATCCAGTGCACGCTGATTTTGGCGAAATCTTAAGATGCATCAATGACGCCGGAACTGATTCTGCTATTTTACGTGCCGCATGCCTGATCCCCGCCTGATCCCGATCAACGAACCTGTGCCGCCCCCGGCACTGCCGCGCGAATTCGCCCTTTTCACGCTGGGCTTTCGGCCGTTCTATCTGCTCGCCGCGCTGTTTGCCGCGGTTTCCATGATCGGATGGATGGGCTTTCTGGAGGGCCAGGGATGGCGCGGTTATTTGCCCGCCCCGGTCTGGCACCAGCACGAAATGGTGTTCGGGTTCGCGCTCGCAACCCTGACCGGTTTCCTGCTCACCGCCGGCCGCGCCTGGACCGGGCTGCCCACACCGCAAGGCTGGCCGCTGGCGCTGCTCGCAACGCACTGGGTCGCCGCGCGCGTGCTGCTTTTTACCGGTCCGGACACTGCGGCGGCTCTGATCGATGCATCGTTTCCATTCGTGTTCGCGGCCGTCATGGCCCGCGTGCTCATCGCCGCCGGCAATCGGCGCAATTATTTCGCGGCGGGGGTGCTCGTGCTCCTGGGCCTGGCAAACATCGGCTTTTACCTCGAGCAGGCCGGGCTTGAGACCTGGCCCGCGGGAACTTCGGTGCGCGCCGCCTTGTTTCTGGTGGTGACCATGGTCGTGATCATCGGCGGGCGGGTGGTGCCCTCCTTCACCGCCAATGCACTGCCGCTGGCCGGGGTGATCGTGCGCAGTCCGCGCCTGGATTATGCGGCGCTGGGGTTCACGCTCGCGGCGTTCACGGCCGCGCTCGCCGGCCTGCCCGCCTGGTTCACGGCCCCGGTAGCCGGCATTGCCGCGCTACTGCACATCGCCAGGCAGGCGCGTTGGGCGCCACTGGCAACGCGGCACCGGTCTATTCTGTGGATTCTGCATCTGTCGCACGCTTGGATACCAGTGGGCTTGCTGCTGCTCGCGCTGTCTTCGCTGGGCTGGCTGGCGCCTTCGGTACCGCTGCATGCCTTTGGCGCGGGCGTGATCGGGGGAATGATCATCGGCATGATCACGCGCACCGCGCTCGGTCATACCGGCGCGCCGCTGCACGCGGCCTGGCCGGAAACCAGCGCCTATGTGCTGGTGCATGCCGCGGCCGCGGCCCGGGTCATGGCGGGCATCGCACCCGACGCTTATGCCGAACTGGTGTGGGCCTCGGGGCACCTCTGGGCCCTGGCCTTTCTCATATACTTTTTTACCTACCTGCCGAGGCTGGCGCTGGCGGCCGGGAAAAAGCCGCCGCCCAGGTAGCCGCAGTCCCGGACCCGCAGGGGCCAATCGCCCTGCGAGCTGGTGGCGTGTCCTTTGCGCCATGTCAATGCCGACTTCTCCCGATTCGACTAGGATTTATTTGATAGGCCCACCGGCACCTGAAATTCGTCAAACAGAAGGAGACAGGACATGAGCTACAAGAAGATTCTTGTTCCCGTGGACGGAAGCGCGACCTCCAATGCGGGTTTGAATGAAGCCATCGGTCTGGCAAAAACCCTTGGCGCGCGCTTGCGAGTGATCCACGTTGTAGATCTGGCGCCGATTCTCGGTATTCCCGAGGGCGGTACCGACTTTGGCGCGCTTGAAAATGAAGTAAAGCGCGCGGGAGCGAAGATAATCGACACGGCGCTTGCCACGACGGCACGACAGGGTTTGCGCGCGGATTCTGCGATGCCAAACACACAGGGCACGCTGGTTGCCGACTGTATCGTTGCAGAGGCCAAGCGCTTCGGCGCGGATCTGATAGTGATCGGTACACACGGGCGTAGCGGAATCAGGCGGATCCTCCTGGGCAGCAACGCTGAATTGGTGGTGCGCAGCACGCAAGCGCCGGTGCTGCTGGTTCACGGTCCGGCAAAGCGCCCCGCAAAACGCACGCCGCGCCGGGGAAAATAGCCATAGCGGCGCCGGGCACATCATGCGCATCGGTGTTCCCAGGGAAATCAAGGTCCACGAATACCGTGTAGGCCTCACGCCGGAGAGCGTGCGCGCGCTGGTTGCCGATGGGCAGGAGTTGCTCGTCGAAACCGGCGCGGGCAATGGTATCGGTGCGAACGACGACGAGTATCGCGCCGCCGGCGCCGTGATTCTATCCACGGCGGCGGAAGTCTTCGAACATGCAAATCTCATCGTCAAGGTCAAAGAACCGCTTGCCTCGGAGCGGGCAAGGCTGCAGCCGGGCCAGGCGCTGTTCACCTACCTGCATCTCGCGCCGGACCCGTATCAGGCGCATGACCTGATCAACTCCGGCGCCACCGCCATCGCCTACGAAACAGTCACCGCACCCGGCGGCGGCTTGCCCTTGCTCACACCCATGTCGGTGATCGCCGGCCGCATGGCGGCGCAAGTCGCGGCGCGTTTCCTCGAGCGTCCCCAAGGCGGACGAGGCGTGTTGCTCGCCGGCGCTCCCGGTGTTCCGCCCGCCCGGGTACTGGTCCTGGGCGCGGGCTCGGTGGGCGCGAACGCGGCGCGCATCGCCATCGGCATGGGCGCCCAGGTCATGGTGCTCAATCGCACGGAACGCGGTCTGGCGGAGCTTGAACGCGAGTTGGGTCCGCGAATGTCGACGGCGCTGGCAAGCACGGAGCGCATCGCCGCGGAAATGCCTCAGGCCGACGCCGTCATCGGCGCGGCGCTGGTGGCCGGCGCCACCGCGCCGAAACTGGTGACACGGGCATTGCTGAAAACCATGAAATCCGGCGCGGTCCTGGTGGATGTTTCCATCGATCAAGGCGGTTGCTTCGAGACTTCCCGCCCCACCACGCATGCCGACCCCGTGTTCACGGTCGAGGGAATTCTTCATTACTGCGTGGCCAACATGCCCGGCGCGGTGCCGCGCACTTCGGCCTACGCCCTCAGCCAGGCCACGCTGCCATTCATCAAAAAGCTCGCGCGACTGGGAATCGCCGCGGCGCTGCGGGAGGATGAGCACCTGCGCGACGGATTGAATGTCTGCGCCGGCGCCATCACCCAGCGCGAGGTCGCCGCGGCACTGGGTTATTCGTGGCTCGACCCGATGAAAGCCTTAGCGGCTTGAGAGGCGGCCGCGGCCTGCGCCTGCGGCAGGCGCGCGGCGACGGCCTGAATGCGGCCCGACAGCGTGTCCCGGTCAGCCTCGGTTTCGATGATCACCGACTGCGCCAGCTCCGCGGAGTCAAGCGGCTCCTCGGTGGCGACCTGGTTCTCGAGCACCGCGATGCCCGCTTCGGAAGCGTCGTTCATGGCGGCGTCGC
>MEQV01000066.1:5876-13887 GCA_001770355.1 Betaproteobacteria bacterium RIFCSPLOWO2_02_FULL_62_17 | reverse complement strand
TCCGGCCGGATTGAATGATTAGTTGGCTGGGCTTTGACCGCCGGAGGACAAAGCCCAGGCACCCCCTGTGCACATAGTTTCTACCATGAGCCGGCCGCCAAGGAAAAAATTATTCTGCCTCATTTTACGTACGTAAGGCAACCCGCAAAGTGTGTGATTCGCACTGGCATATTCTCCTGAACTGGCAACTCCTGTCGCCCGAAACGTCCGCCGTTGCTGGAGAATGTCATCGCAATGCCCTACTATCCCGACGCTGCAATTGATCAATACAGGCATGGAGATACACTTCCGTCATTGCTCCGAGGAGGAAAACCATGAAATCCGAAAACAAGTCGAATCGATGCGCGATAAAACGCACGCTGCTATGCGCCGCCGCCGCGGCAATGCTCGTATCACCCATGAGCGCGTTTGCGCAAGCCTATCCTGCCAGGGCGATTCGCCTGGTGACCGAATTCATCGGCGGAAGCGGCGGCGACGCCTTGCTGCGGCTGGTCATGGAACCCGTGGGCGAGAGCATGGGGCAACCGATCATCGTTGACAGCCGGCCCGGCGCAGGCGGCCTGGTGGCCGGGGAACTGGTGGCGCGCGCGGACCCCGACGGCTATACCTGGCTCGGGGGAGCACCCAATATCCACACAGTCCGGCCCTGGGTGACGCGCACCAACCCGTTCGATACGCAGAAGCAGCTTACGCCGATCACAACGGTCGCCGAACCTTACCTCGCAGTCATCGCCCATACCTCGGTTCCCGCCAGGAATATGAAGGAGTTGATCGAACACGCGCGCAGAAACCCCGGCAAAGTCGCTTTCGCGACATCCGGCATAGGATCGACATTTCACCTCGACGCCGAACTGATCCAGATGCTGGCCGGCATCAAGATGGTGCATGTCCCCTACAAGGCGCTGCAGCAGGCCATAGGCGACGTGGTGAGCGGCGTGATTCCTGTCTCATTCACCCTGGCAGGACAGGCAAAGGGGTTTGTCAATGCCGGCAAGCTTAAGGCGATTGCCATCGTGGGCGAGGAGCGCTATTCCGAGTGGCCCGGTGTCGCGCCAATTTCCGAGACCGTAAAGGGATTCGAAGCACCTGCAGCGTGGACCGGATTGTTCGGCCCCGCGAAACTGCCGCGTGCGCTGGTGCTGCGCATTTACAAGGAAATCACGATTTCCCTTGCCAATCCGGCGGTCAAAGGCAAGTTGTCTGCCATCGGGATTCAACCGCGCGGCATGACTCCCGAGGCTTTCGCGGCCAACATCAAAAGCCAGCAGGCACTCATCGGCAAGATCGTCAAGTCCGCCGGCATCAAGCCGGTAGACTGAGCGTGCGAGCCAAGTTCATCGCACAGCCAAATGGAGGTGATAAAAATGCCAAGGAAAATCGGACTGTGGTGCGTTGCATTGTCATGCGCTGTTTCGTCGGCGGCACTCGCACAGAATTACCCCTTCAAGCCCGTCAGGATCCTCTCCTCCGGTGGTGCCGGTGGTCCCAACGACACGCAAACGCGCGGTCTTGCCCAGTTCCTCGGGGACCGGGTAGGTCAGCCTGTCGTGGTTGAGAACCGTGCCGGCGCCGGCGGTATCGTCGCGGGCGAGGCCTGCGTCAAGTCGCCACCCGATGGTTACACTTTGTGTACCTTTGGCTCGGGCGCGATAAGCTGGACGCCGGTGCTGAACACCATGTCCTATGACCCGATCAAAGATCTGACGGGCGTTTTCCACATGGGTTTCATCGATTCCATCATCAACGCCCACCCTTCCGTGCCGGTCAATTCACTTGGCGAACTGGTGGAGCTCGCCAGGGCGAAGCCCGGCTATGTCACCTGGGCGTCCTTTGGCCTGACCACCTCCGGATATTTCTTCGTGCAATGGCTGAAGAAATACAAGAAAGTGGATATCGTGATCGTCCCTTACAAGTCCGCCATTCAATCCCAGCAGGCGGTGGTCGCCGGCGAGGTCATGGTCAACAGCTATACCGCCGGTCAGACGCTCACTCTGGTCAAAGCGGGGAAGGTCAAAGCGCTTGCGGTCAACGGCGACGGGCGCCTACCTGAACTGCCCAACGTCCAGACCGACGAAGAAGCCGGGTTCAACCTGCCGCTCATCAAATCGTGGTTCGGCATGCTTGCCCCGGTAGAGATCCCGAGGGAAATCGCGGTACGCCTGAATACCGAGATGAATGGCATCAACAAAGATCCCAAATACGCGGATCTATACATGAAGCGCCTCGGATTCCGCAGCGCGAACATGGATGTCGATCAGTTCAACGCGTACCTGCGAAAAGGCAGGGCTGATTTCGAGGATTTCGCCAAGGAACTTGGTCTGAAGAAGAAATAACAGGCAACGGCAACCGCCTGGTGCGCCACTGCGGGCGCGCCAGCCTTTGAATACCCAATATAGGGTTTGATTTTCAACTAAGATTGACCCACATTTTCAAAGAGTCTTGGAGGAGTCATGAGGAATTTCCCCGCAATCGCTGTTTGCGTCTCCCTGCTTTGCGCTTCCCCTGCGCACGCCCAGGACGCCTGGCCGGCGAAGTCGGTTCGCATCATCGTGCCTTCCACTCCCGGCGGCGGTACCGATGCGTACGCGCGGCTGATCAGCGCGGCGCTGAGCGACTCGCTCAAACAGCAATTCGTGGTCGAGAACCGGCCCGGCGGCAACGGCAACATCGGCGCCGAAGCCGCGGTGCGCGCAGCGCCCGACGGCTACACCCTCCTGATCACTGCGAGCCCTTCGCTGATCATGAACCCCATCCTCTACAAGAAACTTTCCTTCAATGCGGAAAAGGACCTGGTGCCGGTCGCGGCCGGCGTCATCAGCCCGCTGCTGTTCGTGGTCCACCCTTCGGTCCCCGCGCGCAAACTGAGCGAACTGGTTGAACTGGGCAAGAAATCGCCCGGAAAGCTGACCTACGGATCGGCGCAGGCGACCAGCTCCACGGCGCTGGGCGTGCGCCTGCTCGAGGACGTGAGCGGCGCAAAGTTCAACAATATCCCCTACAAGGGATTGGGACAGTCGGTCCAGAACCTGCTGAGCGGAGAGATCTCGTTCATGTACTCGGACGTGGTCGCGATCCTGGCGCATCTGCGCGCCGGAAAGGTCATCGCGCTCGCGGCCTCCACGCACATCCCGCAGCTGCCGGACTTGCCAACCGTGGCCGACGCAGGTTATGCCGATGCCGGCGTGCATGCGGCTTTCATGGTGGCCGCGCCGGTGGCGACTCCGGGCGCGGTCGTCTACAGGCTGAACGGCGAGATCAACCGCCTGATGAAGATGCCCGAGATCGCCGCCAGGCTCAATGCCATGGTGCTGATCCCGATTTTCGAGACTCCCGATGAGTTCGCGGCGCGCCTGGTCAGGGAGCGCGCGAAGTGGGCCGGTCACATTCGCCGTCTCGGCGTGAAGGTCGACGAGTAACCAATCTCGAGGAGGAGACATGATCCGCACGATTCTGCTGCTCGTTATCCTGCTGTTTTCCGCCCGGGGCCACGCCCAGTACCCCGTCAAACCGGTGCGCATCATCATCCCCTCGGCGCCCGGTGGCGCCTACGACGTGGTGTTCCGCGCCATGCAGGCGCCGATGGCCGAGGAGCTCGGCCAGCCGCTGGTGATCGAAAACAACGCCGGCGCGGGCGGGATCGTCGGCCTGCAGATGGGCGTCCGGGCTGCGCCCGACGGCTACACCCTCACGCAGGCGGGCGTGTCGCAGCTGGTGCTCAACCCGCTGTTCGCCGAAAAGGTTCCCTACGATGTGCTGAAGGACTTCGTCCCGATCGGCATGATCGGCGACCTGGTGATGGCGCTCTACGTGCACAATTCGATCCCGGCGAACAACCTCAAGGGGCTGCTCGATTTCGCCAAGGCGAATCCGGGCAAGATCAACTACGGCTCAAGCGGCATCGGCATGTCGTTCCACCTCGCCGGCGAGATGCTCTCCCTGCGGGGCGGCGCGAGCCTCACGCACGTGCCCTACAAAGGCACCGCGCAGGCGCTCCAGGACCTGTACGCCGGACGCCTGCAGATGATGTTCTACCCGCCCAACAAGGCAGTGATCGGGATGATCCAAAGCGGGGCTATCCGTCCGCTCGCGGCAATGAGCGACAAGCGCCTCGCGCAGCTTCCCGAAGTGCCGACCTTCGAAGAGGCGGGCGTGGGCAACCTGGGCGTCACCGGCTGGGGCGGCATGACGGGGCCGGCGGGCCTGCCGCGCGACATCGTGATGCGCTTCAACCGGGCGATGAACAATGCCTCGGCACGGCCGGAGATGACCAAGGCCTTCGAGACCATGACCATGGTGCCGGCGCGCATCACGCCCGACGAAATGGGCGCGCGCATGAAGAACGACATCGAGTTCTGGTCGGAGATGGTGAAAAAGCTGGGGCTCAAGAAGCAGGCGGCGAAGGGCTGAGTTCCAGACTGTCACCTTAGGCACCTCCGGCATCGGTTCTCCACATCACCTCTCCGCGGAACTGGTGCGCCAACTCGCGGGCGTCACCATGATTCACGTGCCCTACAAGGCGACGGCCCAGGCCTTGCAAGACAACATTTCCGGACAGATGAATACCACCTTCGCCATTGACGGCTTGGCAATACCTTCAAAGCGCGCGGGCAAGGTGAAGCCGCTGACCGTGGTGCGCAACCAGCGCTATAAGGGCCTGCCGGACGTGCCCACCGTGGGTATCCTACCAAAGTATTACGTACGCAAAACGGATAGGTGAAACTTGGCGACATTGACGTTGCACATTCGACAGCAAGTGATGGAGAATCTGGAAACAATATTCGATGAAATCTCGTTCGAGTTTTGTGCAAACAAGCGGGTAAGTCAAAATCAATTTCGCATGAGGAGGAAGTCACAATGAAACGCAAATTTGGGCTGTCGTTGATTCTTGGATCTGTGGGTGTGCTTGCAATGGGCTGCGCCAGTGTCGGGGGTGACATGAAGCAGGTACCGACCCTCATCGTCACTACCCCCGTGGTGCAGCTTGCGCCGGGCGGGCAGATCGTGATGTACGGCACGGGTTACACGCCCAAGCAGGAGGTCTCGATAATATTTGCCGATCCGGGCGGTGGCATGAGCGGCCTCAGCAGCGCCGTCACGCCTGCGCCCATACCCAACAAAGAAGGCGCCTGGGCGGCGGCATGGAATTACGCTCCCTATCTGAAGATGCTCAAGCCTGGTACAGGCATGATCTCCATCGTCGATGCGAACTTCAAGACGCTGGCGCATGCACCGGTGGTTTTCGTAGCGCCGCCAAAGCCGAAGCCCGTGGCGACAAAACCGGAAGCGGGCAAACCCGGAGCCAAGCCCCCCGCGCGTTAAGCTCGTCTTCTTCGATTAAAAAGCCCTGCTTCGGCAGGGCATTTTGTTCGGGTACCTTTGACGACACCTTGGGCGCCCCAATGCCCGGCGTTTGCAGTGCCTTCATTAACTCGGCATGCAGGCGATGCACGATGGGACGCGGCAGCCCGTCGGGCCCGAAGAAGCCAAAGAACGATGTCGACTTCTCGAACGTCGACTGATCATGATGGTGAGCAAGGCAGCGCTCGCCATGGTCGTCGCAAGATCGCTCCCACCGGGCAATATCAGGGATCTGGTCGATTACGCGCGTTCGAACGCGGGTCACGCGCCCGGTACGGTGCTACTTCGGCGGGAACTCCTTTGGCAAGTGGCGCGTGCCCGTGGCGAGCCGAGAATCGACTGAATGCCCCGTCGGATGGAAGAAAAATTCGCGTTCGAGCCGGTACAACTCCCAGGCACAGGGTCGACCGTTCTATGACGTCGCAGCGCCATTAAGATAGATTTCAGCCGAGGAGATATTCCGTGCTGACTCATGTGAAACACGAAAATTCGACTTGCGCCAGCGCGCGGCGCCGGAACGGTCACAGTTCAGGCTGGAGCACCAATGCAGGAATGCCGCAACTCCGCTAGAGTCGGAATCGCTATGTTCAGCGAGGCTTGCAATCGTTCTTGGGGGTCGATTGGGAGTGAACATGATTTGGTAAATCCGTGTCGCTAAACGGCCGCTCAAGCAGATATACGAACAATCCAAGAATTTGTTGCAGACATGAAAATACGAAATCAGACCGATTTTGCCTCTGGATTGTTGTACATCATCGTCGGTACTTGCGCCGCATACATCGCCAGCGGCTACACAATGGGTACGCCAGGCAATATGGGTACGGGATTCTTCCCTTTCTGGCTGGGGGTTTTCCTGGTGGCAATCGGCGTGGTCATTTGCGCGTTGTCGGTACTTTCGGGGGCCGCCAAGGAAAAAATGTCCTCTTGGAACTGGAAATCACTCTTGTGGGTCGCTGTCTCGCTTCTGGCCTTCGCGCTGTTATTCGAGGCTGCCGGTATGGTGTTGTCGATTTTTGCGCTGGTTTTTATCTCGTCGTTGGCCAGCAGCGAGTTCCGCTGGAAAGGGGCAATTGCCAATGCCTGCGTCCTGAACGTCATTTGTTATGCGGCTTTCGTGCGGCTTTTGAATATTCCCCTGCGGGTCTGGCCGGGTCTCTGGTTTTAATAAAATATCCCCGATAAAGAGAGGCGATGGACCTACTGCAAAATCTGGCCACTGGCCTGGCGGCGGCGCTGACACTTCAGAACCTGATCTACTGTTTTGTCGGCTGTTTCCTCGGCACGCTCATTGGCGTGCTGCCGGGCCTTGGCCCCGTGGCAACGATTGCGATGCTGTTGCCCGCCACGTACACGCTGGCGCCAACCCCGGCCTTGATCATGCTGGCAGGCATCTATTACGGCTCGCAATACGGGGGTTCCACCACCGCCATTCTGATCAATATTCCGGGAGAGTCGTCTTCGGTGGTGACGGCGATAGACGGCTACCAAATGGCCAGGCGCGGTCGCGCGGGTGTCGCGTTATTTACCGCGGGTATAGGCTCGTTCATCGCTGGCTGCATCGGCGTACTGATTCTGGCCTCCTTCGCCGTCCCCCTGGCGGAGGTGGCTTTTGAATTTGGACCGACGGAATACGCTTCTCTGATGATTCTGGGTTTGGTCGGGGCGACCGTACTGTCATCGGGTTCACTTCTGAAGGCCATTGGAATGGTTGTCATCGGTCTGCTGCTGGGCCTGGTTGGAACGGATGTCAACGGCGCGCCACGCTATTCATTCGACATCGATGAACTGTCCGACGGCATCGGTTTCGTGGCCGTCGCCATGGGGGTCTTTGGCGTTGCGGAAATCATACGAAATCTGGAAAAAGAGGAGACGCGGGAAACATTTCTTGGGAAGGTCACGAATATGTGGCCGACGCGCGAAGACACAAGGAGGATGGTCCCAGCGATCCTGAGAGGGACTGCGGTCGGCGCCTTCTTCGGAGTCCTGCCGGGCGCCGGTGCAGCCATCGCTTCATTCAGTTCCTATGCGATGGAGAAAAAGATCAGCAAGTACCCCGACGAGTTCGGGCACGGAGCCATTGAGGGGGTTGCCGGACCTGAGAGCGCCAACAACGCGGCGACACAAACGGCATTTATTCCATTATTGACCCTGGGAATTCCCACCAGCGCCACCATGGCGATGATGTTGGGCGCGATGACGATCCACGATATTCAGCCGGGGCCGCAGGTCATGGTCACCGATCCGGCCCTCTTCTGGGGGCTGATCGTTTCCATGTGGCTCGGCAACCTGATACTGATCATTCTCAATCTGCCTTTGATTGGAATATGGGTCAAGCTTCTTATGGTTCCGTACCGGGTTCTTTATCCTGCCATACTGGTTTTCTGCGCGATCGGCGTCTATACCGTTTCTACCTCGGATTTCGATATTTATCTGGTTTGCCTGTTCGGGGTCGTCGGCTACCTGTTTTCGAAATTGAAATGCGAGCTTGCTCCGTTGTTGTTGGGCCTCATCTTGGGGCCGTTGATGGAGGAGAATTTTCGCCGGGCGCTGCTGCTGTCCGACGGCAATTTCAGCGTTTTCCTGACGCGTCCGATATCTTTGGTGCTGCTGGTGATTACCGGAATTTTTCTGTTATCGATTCTTGTGCCGGAGT
>MEQV01000066.1:436-5840 GCA_001770355.1 Betaproteobacteria bacterium RIFCSPLOWO2_02_FULL_62_17 | reverse complement strand
CTTTGTCAACCGGTGTATTACCTGTCCAGGGTTATTCCCGCTTCCACGATGGTGGAGCGCCAGTGGGCTATTTGCGCTCCCAGCCACTTGTCCAGTTCGGCCGGCGAACTGCCGACTGTTTCAAACGACTGCTTGAAAAACCGGGCTTTCACTTCTGGTTGGTTGACAGCCTTGACCGTCTCGGCGTTCAGGCGAGCTATGATTTCATGCGGGGTCTTCGCCGGAGCAAACAAGCCAACCCATTGCTCGCCCGTAAAACCGGGTAGAGATTCAGATACCGCAGGTATGCCGGGCACCATTTCACTCCTCTTTTCCGAGGTGATCGCCAAACCCCTGAGCCGTCCGCCCTGCAAATAGGGCGTCACTGTCGGTATCGCGACGAACATTGCATCGACCTGGCCGCCGGCCAGATCGACTACCGCTCCCGCTCCTCCTTTGTACGGCACCATTTTGACGTCTACCTTGGCCATTCTCTTGAATTGCTCCATGTACAAGCGCGCCGACGAGCCGGGGCTGACCACCGCGAATTTCACCGATCCCGGATTTTGCCGTGCCATTTCAATCAGATCCGCAACGGTCTTGGCCTTCACGTTGACATTGACCACCAACATGGATGGCCCTTTTACAATCAATGAAATCGGTGTCAGATCCTTCAGGGTGTCATATTTCAATTTTTTGAACAGAGAAGGATTGGTGGCGTGGCTATCAAATACGGCCAATAAGGTATATCCGTCCGGGGGCGACTGCACTGCCGCCAGCGTCCCGATTGTGGCGCCGGCGCCGGCTTTATTTTCGACAAGAACATTTTGCCCGAGCGACTTCGTCAGTTCGGCCGCGATAAGACGCGCCGTGATATCGGCGAAGCCGCCGGGATTGTTAGGAACAATTACTTTTATCGGCTTCGTCGGGTAGGTCTGTGCATGAGCAATTAGGCCGCCCAGGCCGAGCAGTGCCGCCAAAGCATAATTTAGCAATGCGTTCATTTTTTTTCCTCTAAATAAGGGTTGCAAAATCAATACGCAGCCATGTGTATCGGGCGCCTTGATCGCGCGCGTGCTGCGGCGATACATCACAGCCTGGCGGCCGGCCCTTCGCCCGTGAAGGGCAGGCCGCTCGTTCGGGCTGTACCGACTATTTCGTCAGCATTGCCTGAAACTTGGCAATGAACGGATAAGAGTCCGCCACGGCCTTGGCGTATTCCTTGCTGCCGACCGGCTCCAGCACCATCTTTCTCTTCGCCGCAATGTCGATGAATCCCTGCTCCTGGGACGCCTTCCTGAAGGCATCTTCGAGGATCTTCACGATGTCGGCCGGCGTTTTGGGCGGGGCTTCCACGCCGCGAAGCGTCGGGATGAATTTCATGTCATAGCCGAGTTCCTTGGGAATGGGAACGTCGGAAATGTAGGGATCGCGTTTATCGCTGAACAGAAGCAGCGGCCGCAGCTTGCCAGCCTGGATGAGCGGAACGGCGGAAGTGGCCAGGCTCATGGTGAAATCGAGATGCTTCCCCGCCAGGGCGGCGACGCTGCCCGCCGAACCTTCGTACGGCACCCAGTTGACCTTGCTGATGCCCAATTCATCGAGGGCGATCAGACCCATGAGATGGGTGGTGCTGCCCCTGCCTGAGAGCCCTCCCGACAGAGGCTTTTCCTTGGCAGCCTTGAGGAATTCACCGAAGGTCTTCCAGGTTTCCCCGTTCACGATCAGGATCTGGCTGGATCGGGACCAAGCGAAGATCGGCGTGAAGTCCTTGGTCTTATAGCCCGTCTTGCCCTGGTGCTCGATGATTATGCTCTTGGGAAACGTATAGGTAATCAGGGAGTAACCGTCCGGCGCGGTGTTCTGAAATTTCTCAAAAGCGATCTTTCCGCCGGCGCCCGGCTGATTTTCGATGACAACTTGTGCTTTAAGATGTTTTTCCACGAAGGGTGCGATGGCGCGGGCCTCCGTATCCTCCCCGCCGCCGGGTGCCGCAGTCACGATCAACCTGACCGGCTTGTTCGGATAATCCGCTCCGTAAACCGGCATCGTGACAAGCACTATGGCCGCGGCAGCAGCACAACATTTCAGTGTTTTCAACATGGCTCTCCTCCTATTTTTCGCCCTGCGTTAAGGTCTTCCAGAACGGCCCCAGATACGGCCCCACCAAAGACAGAATGGTCAGCAAGACAAGGACCTTGCAGATGACCGAAGCATAGAATATCGAATAAGAGCCACCGGAAATCAAGAGCGCCCGGTGGTAATTGGTCTCCACCATCTCGCCCAACACCAGCCCCAGCAGCAGCGGTATCGGGGTAAAGCCTCCCTTGAGCATGACGTACCCCAGCGCGCCAAAGGCAAGACTGATGATCACATCATACATTTCATTGCGGATGGCAAAGCTTCCCAGAAGGCTCACCACCAGAATCAATGGCACGATGAGGTTGTTGGGCAGGAGCGTCACCACGGCAAGACGGCGGGCGAGCGTCATGCCTATGATAAAAATAAGAAACGAAGTCAGAAAAAGGGCGGCGAAGAGACTGTAGATGACCTCGGGCTTGTTCGTGAAGACGAGCGGGCCGGGAACGACGCCGAAGATAATCATGACCCCCAGAAAGACGGCCGCCCCGACGCTGCCCGGAAGACCCAGCGCGATGGTGCAGACGAGGTCGCCCGGCATGCAGGCATTGGTGGCGGTCTCGGAAGCAAGCACCCCGACCGGTTCCCCTTTGCCGAACGTTTCAGGATGCTTCGATACCCTTTTCGCATCTGCCCAGGCCAGAAGGCCGGCGGAACTCTGTCCGACTCCCGGAAGGATGCCGACAAAAAGTCCAAGCAGCGAGGAGCGAACCATGATTGCCGGATGCCGGAAATAGGTGCGTGCGCCCTCCCAGAAGCTGCCCGATAGTTCTGCGAGGCGCGATATGGACGCCGCGCTCTCGGCCAGAACCAGGGCTTGGGTCACGGCGAAAAGCCCCACCAGGGCTTGAATAAGTGGGATGCCGTCTTCAACCGGCGCCCAGTCAAAGGTGTAACGCAGATGCCCGGCGATGACATCGAAGCCTACGGTAGACAGCAGCAGGCCCAGACCCGCAGCAATGAGTCCCTTGATGGTGGCGCCCTGGACTACCGCCGCAATCAGCGAGAGCGCAAGCACGGCTGTAAGGAAATACTCGGCCGGACCGAATTCCAGCGCAAAATCAGCGAAGAAAGGCGCGGCGAAAATGAGGCAGATCATCCCGATGGTACCTCCCACCAATGCCGCGGTGGCGCTGATTCCCAGCGCCACCCCTCCCATGCCGCGCTGGCACATGGGATAGCCGTCCAGAATCGTCGCCGCATTGGAGGCATCGCCCGGGGTGTTGACCAGAATGGCGGTAAGCGAGCCGCCGTAATTGCTGCTCTTGTAGAGAGCGCCCATGAAGATCAGCGCCGTGGCGGGATGCCAGGACATCACCAGCGGAATGCTCAGGGCCATGCCCGCCGAGGGGCCAAGCCCAGGCAGTACGCCGATGATAATGCCGAAGAAGGTGCCGCCGGCCAGCGCCGCAAGATTCTGCCACTGAAGCACAAAGCCAATCGCCTGCGCGAAAACATCCATGTCCTATTCCATATCCATGGGGATTACCACAGCACACCATTTACCATCGGTACCGCCATGATTCGGCCGAATACGAAATAAACCAGTACCGTCATCACGACGGCAACGGTCATGTTCTTGACCAGATTTTCCCGTTGCCCGAATACGAGCCCGAAGCCCCCGAATAGGAGGACCGTACTAAACAGGAAGCCGCCGAGGAACCCGGCGCCGGTGGAAACAAGGAGTATCGCCCACGCACGATGGAACCGCAGGCGCCGGGCCATCCTGGTTGCCATATCCACGACTTTCAATTCGGTGTCGTCTACGTCGCCAATCTCTCCCGCGATAACCTGGGCGCGGAGGAAATCGATAGCGAGCGCGGCCACCGTCAGGATCAGGCTGATCGCCGCGAGAAGCTGGGGAAATTGCCTGGACTCCTGCGGATAAGGAATGGCCAAGATGAAGAAGCCGCTGAAAACGAAAAGCAGGACGATCTTGAACCACACTTCGGTCGATTTGAGCTTTTCCTTCATCCTCTCTTTCACACGCTGCTTGGTCCGATCTTTCTTCGTGGACTGTTCCTGTCCGGCGACGCGTATTCGACAAATTTCCCGCGTGCGCGCCCACGAGCAGCCAGGACTGGATTCTATCCGTCATTGAGCTTCGGGGCTCGCGTTTCGGTCACCCTTTCGGTCACACAGTGTTTCGAAGTTGCACCGCTCGAACGAGGATTCTTCGCCCGTCTGACAGGGTATTCAGTCGATTCTCCGCTCGCCTCAGGCGCGTGCCCGTTGCCAGAGGAGTTCCCGCCCGAGCAGCACCGCGCCGAGCGCGAGCCCCGCGATATCGGTGAGAATCGCGCCCGGGAACATGTCGGCGGGGATCAGCACCAGCACGCCGGCGACGACGAACGCCGCGCGCAGCCAGCCGGTGACGGGCCGATGGAAGAAGCCGACGATGCCGATCGTTCCCAGCCAGATGCCGGCGGCAGCGGTGGCCACCGCCCACACAATGTTCAGCGCGTCGCCTTGCATCAGCAGGCTCGGCGACACGACGAAGAGAAACGGTACGATGTACGCCGCCCAGCCGATGCGGGTCGCCGTCCAACCGGTCTTGTCCACGTCGGCGCCGGCAATATTCGCGGCGGCGAAGGCCGAGAGCGCCACCGGCGGCGTCACCATCGACATGACGCCGAAGTAGAGCAGGAACATGTGCGCCGCCATCGGCGCGACGCCCACCTTGACGAGCGCTGGCGCGATCAGTGTCGCCATGATGATGTATACGCCCACCGTTGGCAGACCCAGGCCAAGCAGGATCGCCATCACCGCGGTGAGCGCGAGCATCAGCGGCAGGCTATCGCCCGTTATTGCGAGCAGTTGCAGCGTCATGCCGAAGGCGAGTCCGGTAATGTTGAGGATGCCGATGAACATGCCGGCGACCGCGCAGATGAGGATCAGGTCCACGACCGTGCTGCCGGTCGAAACGATCGCGTTGACGATGTCCCGGACCGGCACACGCCCGCCCTTGTAGCCAAAAGCGAGCGACAGGACGATGAGCACCGCGGTCGCGAGCAGCGCCGCGTACTCGGCCTGCCAGTTCCAGCCGACCAGCGCATAGACGAGCAATATGAACGGCAGGGGAAAATCCCAGCCGGACCGCAATACCGCCAGCGTCTGCGGCAGACGCTCGGAGGGTTCGCCCTTGATCCCGCGCTTCGCCGCCTCGACATCCACCGCGAAGAAAAGCGAGAGGTAGTACAGAAAGGCCGGGATGATCGCCGCGATCATCACCTCGGCGTACGGCACGCCGAGCACCTCCGCCATGAGGAAGGCCGCCGCGCCCATT
>MEQV01000066.1:0-414 GCA_001770355.1 Betaproteobacteria bacterium RIFCSPLOWO2_02_FULL_62_17 | reverse complement strand
GACATGAGCTGCCCGCCGGTCGAGCCGACCGCCTCGATCGCCGCGGCGATCTGCGCCGGAAAACCCGAACGTTTCATGAGCGGGATGGTAACCACGCCGACCGCCGAGACGTTCGCGACCGCGCTTCCCGAGATCATGCCAAAAAAGGCCGACCCGACGACCGCCACTTTCGCCGAGCCGCCTCGGTAGCGCCCCATCCAGGCGCGCGCCAGATCGGTGAAAAACTCCGAGCCGCCGCAGCGCCCAAGCACTTGCCCGAGCAGAATGAAGGGAACGATCACCATGACAGCGATCTGCAGCGAGGTACCGAGCAGCGCGTTGGTATCCAGGTTGAGGTACACGAGCAACCGCGTGAAATCCACGGGCCGCGCCTGGAACACACCCGGCAGATGGTGTCCGAACATCGCGTACACG
>MEQV01000065.1:13923-21128 GCA_001770355.1 Betaproteobacteria bacterium RIFCSPLOWO2_02_FULL_62_17 | reverse complement strand
ATTCAGTCCCGCGAGCGAGGCGGCGTCCTTGGTTGCCTGGCGCTGCGCGTCGTCGAAATACGCGGGAACGGTCACCACGGCGCCGGCCAGCTCGCCCCCCAGCGAGCGCTCCGCGCGGAGGCGCAGCTCCTTGAGCAATACCGCGGATACCTCGACCGGGCTCTTGATGCCCGCCGTGGTGCGAATCTGAACCATGCCCGGGTTATCGACGAAATCGTAGGGCGAGTTCTCCACATGGGCGATATCGCGCAGGCCACGCCCCATGAAGCGTTTGACCGAAACGATGGTGTTCTTCGGATCGCGCGCGCGGTCGATTTCGGCCTCGTAGCCCACGCTTACCGCTCCATCGGCGCGATAACGTACGATCGAAGGCAGCAGCGGGTGGCCCTGCTCGTCATTGAGGACGCCGGCGATGCCGTTTCTCACCGTGGCCACCAGCGAGTTGGTGGTACCGAGGTCGATGCCGACCGCGTGCCGGTGCTGGTGCGGAGCGGGGGACTCGCCCGGTTCGGAGATCTGCAGTAAAGCCATCAGGCTGTTTCCAGGGATTCGATGCCGTCGCCGATCGCCTGTTCCAGCTTGTCAATGAACAGCAACTGCCTGGCCGCTTCGGCCGCGGGCTGCGTCGCGCCCGACCCGAACAATGCTTCCAGGCGCGCAAAGCGCTCGCGTTTTTCCGACTCCAGTTCCGCGCGCAGCGATTCCAGGCGCCCGGCATTGCGCGCCGCGCGTGCATCCTCGATGTTCTCGCGCCATTCCAGTTGCCGCATGAGGAAGGCCGGCTCCATGGCGGCGCTGGTCTGTGACAACACGTCCACCCCTGCCAGTTCGAGAAAATAGATCGCCCGTTTCAGCGGATGCTTGAGCGTCTGATAGGCTTCGTTGACTTGCGTGGCAAGCTGCATGGCGGCGCGGCGTTCGGCGTCGCTGGCCGAGGCGAACCGGTCCGGATGCACCTTCGACAGAATCTCGCGGTAACTGCGGTCCATGACGTCGGCGGACACCGTGTAGGACGCGGCCAAACCGAGCAATTCGAAATGATTTCGCGCCTGAGTCATGTTTCAAATAATAAGACGGGCCATCGGCCCCGGCACCCTGCACAAGCGCGTCAAACGTTGAACGATTCCCCGCAGCCGCAGGCATCCTTGACGTTGGGGTTGTTGAACTTGAACCCTTCGTTCAAGCCTTCGCGCGCGTAATCCAGTTCCATGCCGTCGATATAGGGCAAGCTCTTGGGATCAACCAATACCTTGATGCCATGGCTGTCGAAAGCATGGTCTTCGGGATTCACGGCATCGGCATATTCGATTTTGTAGGCGAGCCCCGAGCAACCCGTGGTGCGCACACCCAGGCGCAAGCCCACTCCCTTGCCCCGCTTGGCGATGAAATTGCTGACGTGCGCCGCGGCGCGTTCGGTCAATGTAATTGGCATGATCTGGTCCTGCTATGCGGTTGCGGAACTTGCCTTGGCCGGTTCGGCCGCCGTGTGCACGGCGGTTTCAGCGGCGTGCTTTTTGCGATAATCGCTGATGGCGGCCTTGATCGCATCTTCGGCAAGGATGGAACAGTGGATCTTCACCGGCGGCAGGGCCAGTTCCTCGGCGATTTGCGAGTTCTTGATTCCCGCCGCTTCGTCGAGCGTCTTGCCTTTCACCCACTCGGTGACCAGCGATGACGAGGCAATCGCCGAGCCGCAGCCATAGGTCTTGAAACGGGCATCCTCGATGATGCCATCGGCCCCGACGCGGATCTGCAGTTTCATGACGTCGCCGCACGCCGGCGCGCCGACCATGCCGGTGCCTACGCGCTCGTCGGATTTATCGAAGGAACCGACATTGCGCGGATTCTCATAGTGGTCTATGACCTTGTCGCTGTATGCCATTTCAAACTCCCAGTTCAAGACGCTGCGGCCTCAGTGAGCCGCCCATTGCACCGAATTCAGATCAACGCCTTCCTTGTACATTTCCCACAAAGGCGAAAGCTCGCGCAGCTTGTCAATCTTGCGCCGCAGCAGATCCACGGTGAAATCGATCTCCTCGAGCGTTGTGTACTTGCCGATCGTAAAGCGAATGGAGCTGTGCGCCAACTCGTCCGAGCGGCCCAGCGCGCGCAATACATACGAAGGCTCCAGGGACGCCGAGGTGCAGGCCGAACCGGACGATACCGCGACGTCCTTGATCGCCATGATCAGCGATTCGCCCTCGACAAAATTGAAGCTCACGTTGAGGTTATGCGGTATGCGGTGCTCCATATCGCCGTTGAGATAAATCTCCTCCAGGTCGCGCAAGCCATTCCAGAGGCGGTCGCGCAGCGCGCGAATGCGCTCGTTGTCCGCGGCCATTTCCAGTTTGGCAATGCGGAATGCCTCGCCCATGCCCACGATCTGATGGGTCGCGAGCGTGCCGGACCGCAGTCCGCGCTCGTGGCCGCCGCCATGTATTTGCGGTTCGATGCGCACGCGCGGCTTGCGGCGCACATACAGCGCGCCGATGCCCTTGGGTCCGTAGACCTTGTGCGCCGTGACGGTGAGCAAATCGACCTTGAGCTTCTGCGTGTCGATTGCGAGCTTGCCCGCCGCCTGAACCGCGTCGCAATGGTAGATGATGCCCTTGGCGCGGCACAACTCGCCGATTTCGGCGATCGGCTGGATGACGCCGATTTCGTTATTGACCATCATCACCGACACCAGCACCGTGTCCGGGCGCATTGCCGCCCGCAGTTGCTCGACGGTAATCAGTCCGTTCGGGGCAGGATCGAGATAGGTGGCCGAGAATCCCTGGCGCTCCAGCTCGCGCGCCGTGTCGAGCACCGCCTTGTGCTCGGTCTTGACGGTGATGATGTGCTTGCCCTTGGACTTGTAGAAATGGGCGGCGCCCTTGATGGCAAGGTTGTTGCCCTCGGTGGCGCCCGATGTCCAGACAATCTCGCGCGGGTCGGCATTTATCAAAGCGGCGACCTGTTCGCGCGCCTCCTCGACCGCCTTCTCGGCGTCCCAGCCATAGGCGTGCGAGCGGCTTGCCGAGTTGCCGAAATGCTCGGTGAGATAGGGAATCATCTTCTGGGCCACGCGCGGATCGACCGGCGTGGTCGCCGAGTAGTCGAGGTAGATCGGGAATTTCATTTCTGCATTTCTCCGTGCTCACCGCACTTACACTTTGGGAAACACTGAATAAGTCACAATTCAAGCTTATCCGGCTGCGCGTTTCCCTCTGATCTGGGGGAGTTATGAGGGGGCGCAGGCCCCTTGTGCATTACATCCTTACACCGGCAAGGCTGCTTCCTTGACGCGCTTGTCCTGAAGCACAGCGACCGCGTCCCGGGCCATGCGCTCGCGCTGCTGGACGACCAGGTCTGAGAGCTTCACCGAATTCAGGTATTCATACATCTTGTCGTTCAAGGTCGCCCACAACTCGTGGGTCATGCAGCGCTGCTCTTCCTGGCAATTCTCCAGGCCGCCGCACTGCGTCGCGTCGATCGGTTCGTCGACCGCGCGAATGATTTCCGCCACCGATACCTGCGCGGCCGGCTTGGCCAGGGTATAGCCGCCCCCGGGGCCACGCACGCTATCCACAAGGTTGCGCCGGCGCAGTTTGCCGAACAGTTGTTCAAGATAGGACAGCGAAATGCTCTGACGCCGGCTGATCCCGGCGAGCGTCACCGGTCCATTGCCCTCACGCAGTGCAAGATCCAACATCGCGGTGACCGCGAAACGTCCTTTAGTCGTCAGTCTCATAACCACCCTCTTTGGCAGTGAATGCTGGTGAAAAAGACAAGCTCATAAAACCCTCAAGAACCCGGCTATTAACCACTTTATTTAGTCAAGATTAAAGTGCCCGATTGTTTTTGTCAACTATTTAGTCACCACCTTGTGCTCGGCCCAGCGGGACGCCGACAGAGCACTGTCCTGATCGGCTCGCAATGCCTCTAATTCCTTTAAAATCATCTCGATACGGTGATCCAATTCATTGCTATGATCGACCAGACCCTCAATCGCCTTGGAAACCGGGTCGTCGTCGCGCGTGACCGCATAGGCGGAAAATCCAAGTTTCGCGGCCTTTTCCTCACGCGATTTATCGCGTTCGTCCAGAATAATGCGGGCGGGGATACCCACCGCCGTCGCGCCCGCGGGGACATCCTTCACTACCACTGCGTTCGATCCGATCTTGGCGCCTTCGCCGATCACGATCGGCCCGATCACCTTGGCGCCCGCTCCCACGACAACGCCGCACTGCAAAGTAGGATGGCGCTTTCCCTTGTTCCAGGAAGTACCTCCCAGTGTCACGCCATGGTAGAGGGTGCAGTCATCGCCGATTTCCGCGGTTTCACCGATCACCACGCCCATGCCATGATCGATGAACACGCGCCGGCCTATCGCCGCCCCCGGATGTATCTCTATCCCGGTGAAAAATCGTCCAACATGTGACGAAAAACGTGCCAGCCAGCGCAACTGGTTCTCCCATAGCCAGTGCGACAGCCGGTGCAGGGTCAAGGCGTGCAGGCCGGGGTAGCACGTGAGCACTTCCCAGGACGATCGCGCCGCGGGATCGCGCTCGAAAACACACGCGATATCTTCCCTCAGCCGGTAAAACATCATTGATTCTCCGGTGATTTGTATTTAATTATCGCAAGCCAGAGTATTTTTATCAACTTTCCTCTCCACCCTGGCCCTTGCGGTCCCACGCAGTGAGCATGCCGCGCAGGATATTGACCTCTTCGCGTTGCAGACCGGCGCGTCCGAACAGGCGCCGCATGCGTTCCATCATGCGCTTGGGCTTGCCGGGTTCGAGAAAATCGGTCTGTCCGAGACTGCTCTCAAGATGCGCATAAAAATGCTCCACCTGCTCGACGGTGGCGAGCTCGCGCTTGCTGTAGATCTCACCCCTTGTGTCGATCTCGTCCCTGCCGGAGAACTCGCCCTTGGAGGAAGGCTGACTCTGCGCCGCGCGTGCTGCGGTGCCGGCCGCGAGATAAATCTCGTAGGCGACGATCTGTACCGCCGCGGCGAGGTTGAGCGAACTGAAATCAGGCACCGTGGGAATATGCGCAAGGCGATTGCACAGCAACACGTCTTCATTGGCGAGGCCGGCCGTTTCATTGCCGAATACCAGCGCCACCTCGCTGGTCCCGGCCAATGCAACCGTCTCGGCGGCGGCGGCGCGCGCCTCGAGCGGCGCATGCGAAAGATCCCTGCCGCGCGCCGACCAGGCAACGGCAAGCGCGACACCCTCGAGCGCCTGCTTGAGCGAGCTGCAGATTTTCGCCGCGGCAAGCAAATCCGCCGCGTTGACGGCGAGCGCGTCGGCCTCTCGATCGGGAAATCGGCGCGGCTCGACCAGCACCAGACGGGACAGGCCCATGGTTTTCATCGCCCGCGCGGCGGCGCCGATGTTTCCCGGATGCGACGGCCGGTGCAATACGACGCGAATGCGCTCGAAGCAGCGCGAAGGATTCATACTAAAATCCTACTCGCTCGCCGCGAACCCGCGCGGGCGCTCTTTGAAAACGGAAACAAGTCGCAATGCATCCAATGCTCACGATCGCGGTGAAGGCCGCGCGGCGCGCGGGGACCATCATCAATCGCGCCGCCAGAGACGTCGATCAGGTGACCGTCACGCGCAAGCGCCATAATGATTTCGTGACCGAGGTCGACAAGAACGCTGAGGGCGCGATTATCGATGTCATTCACGGCGCCTACCCGGACCACGCGATTTTAGCAGAGGAGTCCGGCAAATCCCCGGGCGCCAAGGGCGCTTCCGAGTACACCTGGATCATCGATCCGCTGGACGGCACCACCAATTTCATCCATGGTTTTCCGCAGTACGCGGTATCGATCGCCCTCATGCATCGGGATACCCTCGCGCACGGGGTCATCTATGACATGTCAAAAAACGAATTGTTCCACGCCAGCCGCGGCGGTGGCGCATTTCTCAATGACCGGCGCATTCGCGTGTCCAAGCGCACGCACTTCGGCGACGCGCTGATAGGCACCGGCTTTCCCTACAGCAATCTGGAGAACCTGGATCAGTACCTGGCGATGTTTCGCGCCGTGGTGAGCCAGGTTGCCGGCGTGCGCCGGGCGGGCGCCGCCGCGCTCGACCTCGCCTATGTCGCGGCGGGGCGGCTGGATGGTTTCTGGGAGCTTGGCCTCTCGCCGTGGGACATCGCCGCCGGCATTGTGCTGATACAGGAAGCAGGCGGACTGGTTTCCGACTTGCGCGGCGAATCCCACCACCTCGAAACCGGCCGCATCGTTGGCGGCAACCCCAAGATATTTCACCAATTGCTCCGGGTGATTTCCCCCCTGGAGACAAATCCGGGCGCATGAGCCTGCTCGATCGCCTGCGTCGCGCGCTCGCGGTCAAACCCGATGACGCCGGGAGGCCGCAGTCCGTTGAGCGTACGCAGCTTCTTGAGCGCGCGCTGTTGCTGCACGAAGCAGGCGATCTGCAGGGCGCCCGCGCCATTTACGAGCGCCTGCTGGCGCGCGATCCGCGCGACGCCGATGCCCTGCATCTCACCGGCCTCGTCTCCCACCAGCGCGGCGAGCATGCCCGCGCGCTTGATTTGATCGGCTGGGCGATCGGGGAGCGTCCCGCGGCGCCGCGCTTTCATTTCAACCTCGGCAATGCGCTCGCCGCGCTCGATCAGACACGCGCCGCCGCCGCCAGTTTCCGTCGCGCCGCGGAACTGGATCCCTCCCATGCCGCGGCCTGGTTCAATTTGGGATCGGCAATGGCCAGGCTGAATGAACATGGCAACGCCGCCGCCGCGCTGCGCCGCGCCTTCGATCTGTCGCCCGATCTGCCGGATTTGCGCCAGGCGCTGGCCCAGGCGCTCGCCAACGCGGCGGGCGCCGGCGAACTCCCCGCGAGCGCCTATGCCGAAGCCATCCGCCTGCTTGAACATCATTGGCAGCTTGCCGCCGACCCGGTTGCCGCGCGGCTGCTGCTCGCCCTTGCTTTGCAGGAAGACCGCCAATGGACCGAAGCCGCGCGCCACTACGCCGCGCTGATCGAGGCATTGCCCGATCTGGAGGCCGCGCACAATCATCTGGCGAACTGCTACAACCAGCTTGGCCGCATGCGCGATGCCGGCGAGCAATACCGCGAAGTTCTGCGGCTGTCTCCCGGCAACGCGCTGGCCGCCTTCGGCATCGTCTCCTGCATGAATTACGACGGCGAAGCAACGCCCGCGCAGATGCTCGC
>MEQV01000065.1:8672-13863 GCA_001770355.1 Betaproteobacteria bacterium RIFCSPLOWO2_02_FULL_62_17 | reverse complement strand
CCGCGCGGCCGGACGGCGTCTGCGCCTGGCCTATGTGTCGCCGGACCTGCGGCGCCATCCGGTGAGCACGCTGTTCGCGCCCGTCATCGAGCGGCATGACCGCGAGCGATTCGAAATAAGCTGCTACTACAACTATCCGGGCGCGGATGCGGTGACACAGCGCATCCGCGCCGCGGCCGATCGCTGGGTGGACATCCACCAATGGAACGACGATGAACTGGCACGCTGCATCCGCAATGACGGGATCGACATACTGGTCGATCTGTCCGGCCATACCTCCTATGGGCGCCTGCGCGCCTATGCCGGTAAACCCGCGCCGGTGCAGGTGAGCTGGCTGGGCTATTTCTATACCACCGGACTTGAGCAGATGGACGCCTTCATCACCGATCCCCATTCCTCGCCGCCGGGACAGGACGCCTGGTTCCGCGAAAAGCTGGTGCGCTTGCCCGACACGCGATTCACGTTCGAACCCCACGAGTTCTATCCGCCGCCCGGCGCGCCGCGACAACGCAAACCCGGCGCGGTGAGCTTCGGCTGCCTGAATAACCTCGCGAAGCTCAACGATGGCGTGCTTGCCGCATGGTCGCGTATCCTCGAACGGCTGCCCGAGTCGACACTGCTCATTCAGGCGCAGGCCCTGGAGGACGCTCCCAACCGAGAATCCTTTCTCGAGCGCTGCGAGCGCGCCGCTATCGCCGGTTCCCGTATCGAGATCCGCCGCTGGTCGAAGCTGGAGGAAGCCGCGCGCAGTTATCACGATATCGACATCGCCCTGGATCCGTTTCCCTTCTGCGGCGGCATGACCAGTTTTGACGCCTTGTGGATGGGCATACCGGTGGTGACGCTTGCCGGAGAATTGCTCGCCAGCCGGCAAACCGCCGCCATGCTCGAAAACCTGGGGCTCCCCGACCTCATCGCAGCCGATAGCCAGTCCTATGTTGCGCTCGCGGTCGCGCTTGCCATGGATAGCGCGCGGCTCGACCGCTTGCGCGCGACGCTGCGCCCGGCCTTCGCCGCCTCGCCTTTGTGCAACCACGAAAAATTCACCCGGGCCCTGGAATCCGCCTTCCTGGATCTGTGGCGGCAATGGGCCGCCAAATCAAAGTGAGGATCTGAAACGATGCTGGGTTCGCTGCTGCGACAACTGTTCAGCGCCCGCCGCGCGCCGGCCCCGGTAGCGTCTCCCTCCGCGCCCTCCCTGGAGAATGCCTACGCGCGCATGAATCAGGGCAAGGCCGCGGAAGCCGCCGCGATTTTCGAAGCGGTGCTGGCGGCGCATCCACCCACGTCCGCCTTATTGAATGATCTGGGCCTGTGCTACGTGCAATTGAAGCGCTACTTTGACGCGGAGAGGATTTTCCGCGAAGCCCTGCGTATCGATGCCGCGTGCACGCCGGCGCGCGCCAATCTGGGCAATCTGTACCTGCAGATGGACGATCCCGCCCGCGCCGAGGAGGAGTATCGCCGCGCCCTGGAGGATTCGCCCGAGGATGCTACGCAGTGGAACCACCTGGCGCTCAGTCTTCGCAATGCCGGCCGCGCCGATGAATCGGTCGATTGCTCCCGCCGCGCCCTGCAGCTCGCCCCACAGGACGAGTCGCTGCGCAGCAATCTGCTTTTCACGCTGTTGTTCTCGCGGCGTGCATCGGCGCGCGATCTGTTCGAAGAGGCGAAGAGTTGGGCCGCGCTGCGCGCCGATTCGCTCACCGACGGCGCCGCACCGCCTGAGAACCTGCCCGATCCCGAGCGTCCTTTGCGCTTAGGCTACGTCTCCGCCGACCTGCGCGAACACGCGGTCGCGAGTTTCATCGAACCGCTGCTCGCCCGCCATGACAAGGACCGCTTCATCGTCACCTGCTACGCCAACCACGCGGTGGAAGACGCCCAGAGCGCGCGGCTTCGCGGGCTGGCCAAGGGCTGGCGCAATGTCGCCGCGCTGTCGGACGAGGAGTTTGCGCGCCAGGTTCGCGATGATCGCATCGACCTCCTGGTGGATCTCTCGGGACACACCAACGGCAACCGCCTGGCGGCATTCGCGCGCAAACCGGCGCCGCTGCAATTCACCTATCTCGGATTTCCGGGATCGACCGGCATCCGCGCGATCGATTACCGCATCACCGACGCGGTATTCGACCCGCCCGACAGCGACGCAAGCGACTATGTCGAGCGCTTATTGCGCCTGCCCGACAGCTTATGGTGTTTCCGGCCGCTGGGCGATTTTTCCGATCCCTCGCGCAGCCCGGCGCTGACGCGGGGATTTGTCACATTCGGATCTTTCAACGGCTTTCACAAGCTCGGCCCGGAATTGCTCGAGGAGTGGGCGCAGCTTATGATTCGCGTGCCGCAATCGCGTTTATTGATGGTGACGGTTCCCGAAGGCGTCTGTCGCGCCCGGGTCATCGAACTGTTCGAGGACTCGGGCATTGCCTGCGAGCGCCTCAGCCTGCGTGGCCGGGTTCCAAGAAGCGAATTCCGCGCCCTGCAGCAGCAATGCGATATCGCGCTGGATGGGTATCCCTGCGGGGGCGGCGCGACCACCTGCGAGGTGCTCTGGATGGGGCTGCCGGTGATCACGCGCCGCGGCGCAACCCCGGTATCCCGGGCGGGGGCGAGTCTGCTGACAACCATCGGACTGCAGGAGTTGATTGCCCGCAATAAAGAAGATTTCATCGATATCGCCGCCCGGCTGGCCGCGGATCCGGAGCGCATCGATTCGCTGCGCCAGCGTATGCGCGCGCGCATGCGCGCATCGCCTTTGATGCAGGAGGAAACGTTTACGCGATCGCTTGAGAACCTCTACCGGCGGGCCTGGCGCGGCTGGTGCGAAAATCGCCGTTCTGCACCCCAATACCGGTAGACTCGCGCAGGCTTGTAATGGACCCAATGGAGACAGCGGCATGATCCCACTCAAAATCCGATGGTTCGCCTGCGCGGCCGCGCTCGCCGCCAACACCGTGCTGGCGGCGGATCTGCGCATCGGCATGGCCGCGGACATTACCTCGATGGACCCGCACGCGGTCAATATCACGCCCAACAACAACATCGGCTGGCATGTGTTCGATGCGCTGGTGCATGTGGACGCCGATGCCCGCATTGCCCCGGGGCTGGCGCAATCCTGGCGCGCGGTGGACGACACCACCTGGGAGTTCCGCCTGCGGCGCAACCTGCGCTTTCACGACGGTTCGCCTGTTACCGCTGAGGACGTGCTGTTTTCCCTCGAGCGCGCCGAAAAGCTGCCCAATGGCCAGTATGCGAGCTTCGTGCAGCGCCTGACTGAAAAGCGCGCGCTTGATCCGTACACCTTGCGCTTCAAGACGGCGACGCCCTATGCGATGGTGCCCTACGATCTGAACTCCATTTTCATCGTCTCGAAAAAAGCCGCCTCGAACGCTTCGCCCGAGGATTTCAACAGCGGCAAGGCGATGATCGGCACCGGCCCGTTCCGCTTTACGCGCTTTGCGCGCGGCGACCGCGTCGAACTGGCGAAGAACCCCGCCTACTGGGGCGGCGCGCCGGTCTGGGACCGCGTCACTTTCCGCATCATCCCCAATGACCCGGCGCGCATCGCGGCGCTGCTGGCAGGCGATGTCGATGCCATCGAGGCCATCCCGACACCCGACCTGGCGCGCATCCGCGGCGACAAGCGCTTTCGCCTCGCACAGAAAGTATCGTGGCGCACTATTTTTTTCCATGCCGACCAGTATCGCGATGCGTCGCCGTTTGTCAGCGACCGCGCCGGCAAGCCGCTGCCGAAGAATCCCTTGCGCGATGTCAATGTGCGCCTGGCGATTTCCAAGTCCATCAACCGGCAGGCGATTGTCGAGCGCGTCATGGAGAAGGCGGCGATCCCGGCCTCCAACCTGGTTTCTCCGCCGGTGTTCGGCCACGTCGCTTCGATCAAGCCTGAAGCCTACGATCCGGAAGGCGCCAAGCAGTTGCTCGCCCGCGCCGGCTACCCGGATGGCTTCGCCCTGACGCTGCATGCACCCAACAACCGCTATGTCAATGACGACCAGATCGCCCAGGCCGTGGCGCAGATGCTCTCGCGCGTCGGCATCGCCACCCGCGTCGAAACCATGCCGATCAACGTCTATCTCCCCAAGGCGCGCAACGGCGATTTCAGTTTCGCCATGCTCGGCTGGGGCTCGTTCTCCGGAGACCTGGCGTTGCGCGCGCTGCTGGCGGCGCCGGATGCGGGCAAGGGCTATGGCGCATGGAACTGGTCGCGCTACGCCAATGCCGCGCTCGACAAGATGCTCGACCAGGGCTTTGCCACCGTGGACGAGAAGAAGCGCGAGGCCATGGCGCGCGAAGCCGCCGCCGTCGCGCTGAAGGATCAGGCGGTCGTGCCGCTGCACCACCAGATCGCCATCTGGGCAATGAAGGCCAATATCAACTACGTCGCGCGCACCGACGAATACACTTTCGCGCATCACATGAAATAAGCATGCGCGCGGAAATTCGCTGATGGCCGGCTACATCCTGCAGCGGCTGGGACAGGCGCTGGCGGTGATATTTGTCATGTCGCTGCTGGTGTTCGCCGGCGTGTATGCCATCGGTGATCCGATGGCGATCATGATTCCGCCGGAGGCCACGCAGGCCGATGCCGCCAGGCTCGCGGCATCATTGGGTCTGGATCAACCCTTGTGGCGGCAATACCTGGTATTCCTCCAGCAGGCCGCAAGCGGCAACCTCGGTGTCTCCTTCGCCTTTCAGGTTCCGGCGGTAACGCTGATCCTGGAGCGCCTGCCCGCGACGCTGGAGCTGGCGGTCGCCGCCACCCTGATCGCCCTGGTGTTCGGCATACCCCTGGGCCTGCTCGCGGGCCTCAAGCCGCGGAGTTTCGTCGGCCGCGCCATCATGGCCGGGTCCATCCTGGGGTTCTCGCTGCCCACGTTCTGGGTCGGACTGCTTTTCATCATGGTGTTCTCGGTGCAGCTCGGATGGCTGCCGGCCAGCGGACGCGGGGCCACGGTGGAGTTGCTGGGCATTCCGCTGAGCTTTCTCACGCTGGAAGGCCTGCAGCACATGCTGATGCCGGCGCTCAACCTGGCGCTGTTCAAGCTGGCGCTGGTGACACGCCTCACGCGCGCGGGCGCCCGCGAAGCCCTGTCGCTCGACTACGTGCGCTTCGCGCGCGCCAAGGGGCTGACCGAGGCCCGCGTCATCGGCGTGCACGTGCTGCGCAACA
>MEQV01000065.1:0-8655 GCA_001770355.1 Betaproteobacteria bacterium RIFCSPLOWO2_02_FULL_62_17 | reverse complement strand
ACCGTGGTGGGGCTGGAGTTCGGTTCGCTGGTGGCCTTTGCCGTGGTCACCGAAACCATATTCGCCTGGCCCGGCATGGGCAAGCTCCTGATCGATTCGATCAACGCTCTCGACCGGCCCGTCATCGTCGCCTATCTGTGCGTGACGGTGCTGGTATTCGTGCTGATCAACCTCGCCGTGGATCTTGCCTACGCGGTGCTCGATCCGCGCGTGCGCCTGGGCGCGCAATGAACGCGGCCGCCCTTCCCGGCCTGCTGCCGCGCTTTGCACGCGACGGCGTGGCGCTGGCCGCGCTGGCCTCACTTGGATTTCTCATCGCCGCGGCGCTGCTCGCGCCCTGGATCGCGCCGCAGAATCCCTACGACCTCGCGCAACTCGACCTGCTCGATGGGCGCCTTGCGCCCGGCGCGGCGGGCGCCGACGGGCGCATCTATCTTCTGGGCAGCGACGACCAGGGCCGCGATATTGTTTCGGCGATTCTTTATGGCATGCGCACCAGCCTGCTGGCGGGCAGCGTGAGCACGCTGGCGGCGCTTGCGCTGGGACTGCTGCTCGGCCTGGGCGCGGCCTGGTTTCGCGGCTGGTTTGATGCGATCGTCATGCGCGCGGCCGACCTGCAGCTCTCCTTTCCCTCGATACTCATCGCGCTGGTGCTGCTCGCGCTGCTGGGCCAGGGGCTGGACAAGATCATCATCGCCCTGATCGCGGTGCAGTGGGCCTACTACGCCCGCACCGCGCGCGCCGCGGCGCTGGCAGAGCGCGAAAAGGATTACATCAGCGCCGCCACCGCGCTGGGTTTGAAGCCCGCGCGCGTCATCCTGCGGCACCTGTTGCCCAACTGCCTGCCGCCGATGATGGTAGTGGCCACGGTACAGATCGCCGCCGCCATCAGCCTGGAGGCGACGCTGTCATTTCTGGGCCTGGGGCTGCCGATCACCGAGCCCTCGCTGGGTCTCTTGATCGCCAATGGATACGCCTACCTGCTCTCGGGAAAATACTGGATCAGTTTTTTTCCCGGCCTGGCGCTGCTGGCGCTGATTGTCTGCATCAACCTGGTGGCGGACCGGCTGCGCGACCTGCTCGATCCGAGGCGCGCGGGGGGAGCGGGCTAAGCGGGGCATCGCCCACGCGTCGCGTGCACCGGTGTTTGAAGGATAAAGTCAATAATTACAATAGCCATCACTATAACTGGCGTTCATGATATTTGCATTTTGATCCCATAATTGAAATCACAGTGAGCGTGGAGCGTGCGGCTGGATCAATCCTGTAGAGTCGTCGCGTATCCGCGGCGATCAGGATGCCGGTGCAGATTTTCGTGTGACCACCAATGCGGGTGGATGGGCCAACGTTTGATAAACGACACAATATCTCTCCGTAAGGCGCAGCAATGTGGCAAGTTGTTCCTCCGAGGCGTCAGTGTCTAAATTGAAGTGCAGGCGGATGGCCTGAAAGCCGACGGGAACCTCCTTTGACAGACCAAGCGTTCCGCGGAAATCGAGGTCGCCTTCCGCGAAAAGCGTTGCATCGCGGAGCTCAATGCCCAAGGCTGTGGCAACGGCATTCAGGGTAACTCCGGCGCAGGCCACCAGAGCTTCGAGCAACATGTCGCCGGAGCACGCATTCAAGCCGCTGCCGCCGGTTGCCGGGTGCAGTCCGGCGACAACCAGCGCTTTGCCCGTTTCAATCTTGCAACTGACCCCTTCGCCGACGCGGCCCTGCGCGCGAAGAGTAATGAGAGCCGCCCCCGGAGCCTCGCGATAGCGCTCCTTCAAAGGCGCTTGAATGGACCGCAACTCTTCGGCGTTCATCATCGGGTCTCCTCGTACTCGTGTAATAACGTCCAACGCTGTGGTGAACAGCGGCGATCAGCCGTCCGTTGATGCGCGCTGTTGGGCATCCATCCACCGGCCATCGGCAAGCACAACTGAGGTTTCGACCTGTCTTGCCGGGATTGACCAGTATTTCCGCAGCAGGGAATCCTTGTCCGTGTTCGGGACCACTGTGAATCCATTTCTTCGATAGAACTCTATGGCCCACGACGCGTCCGCCCAGGTACCGATCAAAACGGGTTTGTCCGTGATGCCCTGCACGTGCCGCAAAAGATTTGTCCCCACGCCCCTCCTCTGCGCGGTTGGCGTGACGTAGGCGTGGCGCACCAGAGCAACCTCTCCCTTGTCCTGAATTCCCATAACCGCCACCAGGCGCCCGTCTTCCTCGGCCACCCAGAAAATGACGCCATCCGAAATCTCCTTATCGAGTTCATCCGACGGCATATAGGGTTCCCGCCAACGGTCGGCGGGAATCACCCCACGATAAGCCTGCGCAGCGGCATTGACGATTGCCAGCATTTCCGCCAAATCCGGTTCACGACTTTTTCGAATCAGGGCCATCGGTTTTGAATTGGCCAATGTTTCTATTCACCGGCGCGCGCGACGCCGGTTGAGAAAAACGATGATAGCTCTCGCGCGTCCGGTGCAACAGATTGTTTGGCAGCTTGCTCGGCATCGTGTGTCACAAACCTAGTTCCTCATCCGTCGCGTTATGTTCGTATTTCTTTTTCGGTGGCCATGGACGAGCACGCCAATCCGGCTCAAAGACGAAGGATGATCGTCTGCGACCTGGGAGCAAGGCTCCGTTTCCGGCACCCTTGGCGTAGTCATAGTAGAGCTTAACAGTCTCCTCTTTGGTGATCTGCTGCGCGGCGGGGTGCGAGATACAGGCATCGCGCCACTTCCGCACCCGCGCGTATTGATCATCCATGGGTAGCTGGAAATCCTCGTAATACTCGAGAAACCAGAAGCGCATGAAAAATGGTGTGAATACAGCCTGCGCCCAGCCGAACTCCTCGAAGAGAAACCGGCCGGTCGGGGAGTGCTCCATGAGGAAGTCATTCAACCGCGCATATTGGTTCAGCATGCCCTCCTTGAGGACATCGCGCCGCTCGAGGTTCCGGTTCATCACGTATATATAGCCTTGCGTACAAAACTCGCCTTCCATTTTCGTAAGCATGTTTTCCAGGGCACGCCGGTACGGGTCGGGCTGCGCGACGGCTCGTTTCGGGTACAGATCCTCAAGATACTGCATGATGACTAGGCTTTCCTTAATGATGCGCCCGTCGGTAGTCTCCATGATCGGTAGCGCAGTAGTGCCACGGGTCTTTTTCAGCAGCCAGTCCGGCCGCGGTTGGGTAATGTCGATCACACGGAAATTCACGTTGCTCCGGCATCCCTTCAGCGACAACAGAATTTCCAGTCGCTGACAGAATGGACAGACAGGGATATGGTGTACCGTCAAGTCGGCGAGTCTTGTCATGTTGAAAGTGTGCCGTGCGTGTTGTGTCCCCGAGGGGGCCAATAAGCTGCCCAACGTTCCCGGCCAGCGGCCACCGGAAGCGCGCAACACTGGATGTGGTCCGCCTGCGCCGGGTTGTTAAGCGGCAACAGTCTCCACCTTGGAGGGCAGTTTGCTCAGGATGAGGTCTTTGAGTTGAACCTTGTTGCTCGCATTGTCAATGTCGATGCCGACCAGATGCCCGTCTGCATCGTAATCAAGCAAAACACCCTCAGAAATTTCGCGCGTTTCAACGCTCGTCTTTTCCGACAAGTCGATATACAGAGAATCTGTTTCCGGATGGTAGTTCAGCTTCATGGCTTAAACCCTCGGTCGGGAAAGGCGTTGTGGATGGTTACTTTATCCTCAAGCGTGATGACTCTCAAGTAACGCCCTTCCAATTCGGCAACTGTTGCCCAGAATCGGTATCGATTGCCCTCCTGCGGTTCCGACCTATATGGCGCCTCGACGACGCGCACACACCATTCCTTTTTCAGGTAAGGGCGCTTGCGCAATACCTCGTTTTCAAAGTAATCGGTGAAAAGGAATTCGGCCATACACAACAGGATAGCGGGTGCCGCCGGATGATGCTTTGTTGCCGCTTAACTTGAAGTAGGTTGCCGAAACGACACCTTGCGTTCCGACATTTTTTTGAGTTCCGTTATCTTTCCCTGGAATCAACACGTTGGCTCCTTGGGACTATTAAAAATTCGTGTGATTCGGGAGGGGCGTCGACGATAGTATTCCTGATCAATGGCTCACGCCAGCCAATCGGCCGCGGTTGCTGGAGGAGATACGTTGGCTGAATGGTGTAGCGCGCCTAGCGTGGGTGCTAACGGCGCTTAGTACCGTGGCCATTGCCACTATACATTCCATATATGGAATTAAAATATTCTGCTATTGTCCGCAGATACTTAATTCCGCAGAACAAATTAAAAGAATTGTAAATTGTTTCGCCCCTGAAAATCTCCTTAATCCGCAGGCCGCGACTTCCCAATCACGCGCCTTTGGCCGGCGCCACCATGCGCTCCAGTCGCATCGCAGTCTGACTCGCAACCATCTCCTTGGCCGCGCTAAGAAATGTCTGGGTGTGGCTCATCTTCGCGTGGGCCTTGAAGGCGTCTTCGTTGTCGTAGACCTCATAGAGCACCACCTTGCAGGGATCATCGTTGCCGCGCATCACGTCGAACTGCCGGCAACCCGGTTCCTCGCGCACCGAGGCACGCGCATTGACGTCGATCATCTGGTTGAATCTCTCGAGATGTTCCGGCTTGACCTGGAAAGTCACGATCAGCACAAAGTGGCCCATGTCTGCTCCTGTTGAATTGGTCTGGCCGCGCAGCATAACGTTTTACGGAGCATTCGACGCGGAGCTCGGCGTTTTTCCCGGGGGACTCGGCATGGTTGATGGCGTTACACTCTTCTCACCACAGGGAGAAAAACATGAGCACCATGACTACTCCGGCCACCGATCGCTTTCCTTTCGTCAAGCGCGAGGATCTTGATGCCGCCGGACAAATTATCTGGGACAAGCGCTGCAAGGCGGTGAATTCCACCGGTCTGGGCGGCCATTTCAACGTGATGATGCGCGCGCCCAAGCTGTGCCAGGCGGTGAGCGAACTGGAAGGGTATTTCCGTTTCGACTCGGCGCACAGCAAGCACGACCGCGAGTTCATCACCATCGTGGTGCTGCGCAAGGCCGCTGCCCGCTATGCCTGGGCGCGCCACGAGAAGCAGGCCATCCGCGACGGCGTGCCGGCGGCGGTGGTCGAGCAGATCCGCATGCAGGCGCCGCTCACAGAAATTCCGCCGTCATACCGGCTGCTGACGGAATTCGCGCGCGCCCTCACCTTCGCCAGCGAAGAATTGCCGCGGGAACTTTTCGACCGGATGCTGAAGGAAAAAGGCGAGCGCTGGACGCTGGATGCGATCGCGCTGGTGGGCCACTACTCGCTGGTGGCCACCACCATCCACGGCTTCGGCGTGCGCGCGCGCGACGAGGTCGACGGCAGGACGTTCTAATTGGGGTCAGTTTAACTATTGTGAAAAAGTTACTCTGACCCCCATTTCTTAAAGTATCTCTTTGAAAAAATCCTGCATCGCGACCCAGGAACGCTTGTCGGCTCTTTCCTCGTAGGCCGCCTGCGGGCCGCCGGGTGGAATATGCCACTGGGTGAAACCGTGCACGGCATTGCCGTACGCGGTGAAATACCAGTCCACTTTGGCCTCGCGCATCTCCTTGTAGAACGCGCTCACCTCTGCCTCGGGCACCACCGGGTCGTTGGCGCCGTGCAACGCCAGGATCTTGCCCTTGATGTTCTTGGCATCGGCGGGATTGTCGGTGCTGAGATTGCCGTGAAAACTCACCGTGCCGATGAGGTCCGCGCCGGTGCGCGCCAGCTCCAGAGAGGTGAGTCCGCCGAAGCAGTAGCCGATGGCCATCATCTTGCTGCCGTCCACCACCGGCAGCGCGCGCAGTTGATCCAGGCCGGCCTTGGCACGCGCCTTCAGCAACGGCCGGTTGGAAAGATATTTCCCCATTTCCTCGGCGCAGGCCGGGAACTGCGGGCGTATGCCCTTGCCGTAGACATCGGCGCAGAACACCGCGTAGCCCAGTTCCACCAGCATCGCGGCGCGCTTGTGCGCATAAGGACCGACGCCGGTCCAGTCGGTAAACAGCAGCACCCCGGGACGCTTGCCCGATTTGCTGTCGTCATAGGCGACATAGCCTTCGCAGACGGTGCTGCCTTCTTTGTAATCGACTGTGTAGGTCTTCATGGTGTTTCCTCTCTTCGCGTTTGGGGAAATCGGTGGCCGGCGCTGCCGGGGCCAGCCCCGATTCTACTGGGTTGCCTGTATTTTGCAGCCCCGCTTCGTGGTTCATGGTCTAATTCGCCCCGCCCGCCCGAAGCGCAGCGCGCAAGCCGGCACTTCTTCCTCGGTGCGCGAACCAGTGCGGTTTTCCAGGGTTTTCCTGCGGCGAAAAACTAAATGCTCACGATTCAGGTCTCAATCCATGACCGAACCCAAACGCGCCGCCCCTGACTGGCGCTTCATGGCCACGCTGGCGGCGCTCACGCTGATCGGGCCGCTGGCGGTGCACTCCTTCCTGCCGGTGATGCCCGCGATCAAATCGGTATTCGGCGTCAGCGACGCCATGGCCGGCCTGGGCTTCACCATCGGGCTGCTGGTGATGGCGTTCGCCACGCTCATCTATGGTTCGCTCTCCGACCGCTACGGCCGCCGCCCGGTGTTGCTCACCGGCCTCACGCTGTTCGTCGCCGGGGGAGCCTTGTCCTCGGTCGCCGATTCCTACGCGGGTTTCATCGCCGGGCGCATGCTGCAGGCGCTGGGCGCCGGCTGCAGCACCACGCTGGCGCGCGCGATCGCGCGCGATGCCTACGGCAGCGACGTGCTGATCAAGGTGATCGCTTATCTGACCATGGCCTACACGCTCGGACCGATGATCTCCCCCTACATCACCGGACTGATCGTCGACAGCGCAGGATGGCGCGCCGCGTTCTGGTTCATGGCGCTGGCGGGCCTGGCCATCTTCGCGGGCTCCTGGATGATCCTCAAGGAAACACACCCGCGCGAGGCACGCCAACCCAGGCACGGCAGCTACCTGCGCGATTACATCAGGCTTTTTTCCCACCTGCGCTTTACCGCCTACGTATTGCAATCGGGCTTTTCGTCCGCGTGCTTCTACACCCTGGCGGCCGCCTCCGCGTTTTTGATGACTGGTTACCTGGGGCGCTCGGCAAGCGAATTCGGCGGCTACTTCGCGCTCATACCCTTCGGCTTTTTTCTCGGCAACCTGGTGTCGAGCCGCTTGACCAACCGATTCAGTATCGAAACCATGGTGATCGCCGGCGCATGCATCAATTTCCTCGCGATCACCACGCAATCGATCGCGATCCTTGCCGGCCAGCTCACGCCATTATTGCTGTTCATCCCCGGCGCGCTGGTCACTTTCGGCCAGGGCCTGGCGCTGCCCAATGCCACCACCGGCGCGATGCGCATCATCCCCAGCCTGGCGGGCACCGCATCGGGGACCGGCGTGTTCTGCCAGGCTTTCCTGGGCGCGCTGTTCGCTCAAGTTTACAGTACGATTTCCGACGGAACGCCGCTGTCGATGACCTGGGTCATCTGGTTCTGTTCCGCCATGACCCTGATTTTCGGCAGCATTCCTTTCATTCTCAAAAGGAGCGGCAGACCATGAAAATCTCCGCGGAGGTGCGCCGATCCTGCCCGGTTTTGACTATTCGCCAGAAACGCCGCGCCGGCCCAATCCCGCGCCGGCACGCTCACGTTCGCGCTCGCGCTGCCGCAGCACGTCGATCATCACGTTGAAGGTGCGGCCAAGCTGGCCGATCTCGTCGTTGGAGCGCACGCGCACCGAGGCCTTGTCGTAGTCGCCGCTCTTCAGCGCCAATGCGGCGGTCTGCAGTTCGTGGATCGGCCGCACAATGCTGCGCGCGAACAGCATCGCCAGCAGCAGGAACACCATGCCGACCAGGAACACCGAATACAGCACGTTGGAGAAGATACGGTCCAGCGGCGCCGAGAACTCCTCCCTGGATTCGCTCACCGCCACCACCCAGATATGGCCTTTCACCGGGGCGAAGCCGGCAATTTCTTCCTTTTTCGAAATGGTCGAAACGTAACTGATGTTGCCCGTCTCCTTGGCGGCCATAAACGCTTTGTTGAGTTCGGGCATGTTGACGGTATCGATCTTGTCGCGGCGGAAGCGCTGGTCGGCCTTGATCTCCTCCTGCGCCTTCTGCGAAAGCGGCGCCAGGCTCTTGAAGCGGATGGCGGGATCGGGGTGATAGACGAGCACGCCATCGTCGTCGATCAGCGAGGCAAGCCGTGTGCCGGAGCGTGCGTCGCTCAGCATCTTCTCGAACGGCGCCGCGGCGAAGCGCATCACCACCGCGCCGATGACCACATCGTCCCGGTCGCGCACCGGCTGGGCAAAAAATACCCCCAACTGGCCGGTGGCCGCGCCGACCAGCATGCTGCTGACGAAGGGCTTGCCCGCCATGTTCGCCTTGAAATACTCGCGGAACTTGAAGTTCTTGCCCTGCACCGTGGGATCGGTGGCGATCGCGGCGTTTCCTGCGCGGTCGAACACCATGACCAGTTCCACGTCGGAATTCGACCTCGTGAGGTTGGCCAGTTTGCGGCTGACTTCCGCCGCGGTAGCATCGCTGGGCTTTTCGAGATAGCCGACAAAATCGCGGTCGGTGCCGAGAAATATCGCGAGCTTGTTGGCATCGTCGATCAACTGCGTAATGCGCCCTGAAACGTTTTCCGCGATCT
>MEQV01000064.1:5699-8059 GCA_001770355.1 Betaproteobacteria bacterium RIFCSPLOWO2_02_FULL_62_17 | reverse complement strand
GTTTAAGTCGGCCCGTATAGTAGGCCGGTGTTTTCGTGCGCCCGGCATCCGTCCGCGCAAAAAACGGCCCCGCCGCCTAACTCAACCCGCCTCCGTCGCATCCGGGTCCTGCTCGGTGCCGCGGATGCGGATATCGTGCTTTTTCATCAGCGCCTGGAAATTGGCGCGCTGCATGCCGGTTTCCTCGGCGCTTCGGGTGACGTTCCAGGCGTTTCTCTTCAGCGCCCCGACGACAAACAGTTTCTCGATGTTTTCGACCGATTTCTCGCGCGCGAGCTTTTTTATGCGCTTGAGTTCGTCGCTGGTCCTGGGCACGTCGAGTTCCAGCGCCGGCAGCGACTCCATGATGTTTGCCAGGTGAGCCTGGCGGATGACAGGGTCCGAAGCCAGGATCACGGCGCGGTTTATGGTATTTTCGAGTTCGCGCACGTTTCCCGGCCAGTCATGATGCAGCAGGGCGCTCAGGGCGCCTTCCGAAAACTCCGTCACCTTTTTCCCCAATTCCTCGCTGAATACTTTGAGGAAGTGAAAGGCGAGCGGGGGAATGTCGTCGCGGCGCTCGCGCAGTGGCGGCACCGGGATCGGAAAGATATTGATGCGATAGAACAGGTCTTCGCGGAAGCTTCCATCGGCCACCATCGCCTTGAGGTCCTTGTTGGTCGCGGTGATGAGCCTGAAGTTGGCGCTCTGGGTCCGGGTATCTCCGACCGCCTTGAATTCCCTTTCCTGGATGACGCGCAGCAGCTTGGCCTGGGTGGCAAGCGAAATGTTTCCGATTTCATCCAGGAACAGGGTTCCGCTGCCGGCGACTTCGAACATCCCCTTCTTGTTGGTCACGGCACCGGTAAACGAACCCTTGACGTGCCCGAACATCTCGCTTTCGAGGAGATTTTCGCTCAAGGAATTGCAGTCGACGGCCACAAAGGATTTGTCCTTGCGCAGACTGTTGTAGTGGATCGCGCGCGCAATCAGCTCCTTGCCGGTGCCGCTCTCGCCGCTGAGCAGGACAGTGCTATTGGTGGGCGCGCACTTTTCAATCAGAGCATAGACTTTCTGCATGGGCGGGCTCGCGCCGAAGATATTCTCGAAGCGGTATTTGGCGCTGACCTCGCTCTTGAGCGCGAGGTTTTCCCGCAACAATTGGCGCCTTTCCAGCGCGCGCTTGACCACCAGCTTGAGTTCGTCCGGTTCAAACGGCTTGGGCAGGTAGTCGAAGGCCCCGAGCTTCATCGATTTCACCGCCGTCTCGATCTGCGAGAGCCCGGTGACCATGATGATATCGATATCCGGGTGCGTTTCCTTTACCCTGCGCAGCACTTCCAGGCCGTCCATCTTCGGCATCATGATGTCCAGGATGAGCACATCGAAATGACCCTCGTCGATTTTGCTCAGCGCCTCCAGGCCGTTACGGGCCGCCTCCACTTCATAGTCCGCATCCTCGCCCAGAATGCGCAGGCAACTGCGGATGACGATCTCTTCGTCGTCGACGACCAGTATCCTGGCTTTCATTGACTGCTCCTGCTGTTTTCGGCCACTCCCGAGGGAGGTTCCAGAGGGAGATAGATGCGGAAGGTGGATCCCCTGCCGGCCTGGCTTTCCACTTCGATGACCCCGCCATGGGCCTTGACGATGCCGTGGCTGACCGACAGCCCCAGCCCGGTCCCTTTGCCCACTTCCTTCGAGGTGAAAAAGGGATCGAAAATCCGCTTGAGGTTTTTCTCCGGGATTCCGCAGCCGGTGTCGATGATCGAAATCTCCGCCATGGGCACCGGCTGCAAGCCCGGTTCGGGGCTCTTTGAATCCGCCGATCGGCGGCTGCGGACGGTGATGTTGCCTTCGTTTTCGATGGCGTGCAAGGCGTTGACGAGCATGTTCATGATGACCTGCTTGATCAGGTCCGCGTCGACCCAGACCGGGGGCAGATTCCGGTCCAGATCCATGGCTATGTCGACATCGCGGAAGGACGCTGGACGTTCGATGATGCGGGCCGTGTCCTCGATGACCTGGTTGAGGTCGGCGAATTTCTTTTCCGGTGCTTTCTCTCGCGCGAAATCGAGCAGCCTCCTGATGATGGCGGCGCAGCGTTTGGTCTCCTGAATCACCAGGTCCAGGTCTTCCGCATCGGCGCTGCCATCCGGCATTTTTTTGCGCATCAGCGACGTGAAGGTGAGCACTCCGGTCAACGGGTTGTTCAGTTCATGCGCGATGCCGGCGGCGAGCAATCCGACCGACGCCAGCTTCTCGGTGCGCGCCGTTTCAGCCTCGGCAACGCGCAGTTCCTGGGTCCTCTTCGCCACTTTCTGCTCCAGCGTGTGGGCCCATTCCCGCAGTTCCGACTGGGAGTTTTTGAGCGCCACGGT
>MEQV01000064.1:0-5680 GCA_001770355.1 Betaproteobacteria bacterium RIFCSPLOWO2_02_FULL_62_17 | reverse complement strand
GCCAGCCGGCCGAATTCATCCCCGCTGCGCACCGGGATCGGCTGGTCCAGATTCCCCGAGGAGAGCCGGCTGGCGCCGGTTTCCAGGTCGCGCAGAGGCAGGTAGACCAGGCGGTGGACAAAAAAACCCACACCGAGCGCGACAACGAGGATGAAACCCAGGGACAGGGCCGCCATGGTGATGGCACTGGTGCGCAGATTCCGATCGATGGTGTCAAGCGAATAGACCACGTCCAGCACGCCGAGGACCGGCGTGGATTTGCCGTGCTGATGGCAATTGGCGGTGTAGCACGAGGGCTCGTTGCGGATGACGTCCATGCTGCCCAGCATGCGCCGCCCCTCGGGGGTGGCGAAGATTCGGGAGCGCTGGCTCTGCTCGACCCGCTCCAGGAAGGTTTCGCCACGGTGACAGAGCACGCAGGCCTCGGCCTTGCGGTCCACCTGCGTCCCGAGTTCGGGCGGATAGGTGGAGTGAATGATGGTCCCATCCTTGCGCAGTATCCTGACCTTTTCAATGCTCCCCTGGTTGCCCACGTCGCGGATGATGCTGTCCACATAGGAGGGCTGATTCGTCAGCATGGCGAAGCGGGTGCTTTTCTTGATAACCTCGGAGATCTGCGCGACATGATCCACCGCCTCGCGCAACAGTTCGTCGCGCTGATGCCGCACCACCAGCAGGGTAAATGCGAACATCGCCAGCGTCAGGGCGAGCGCCAGGTAAAACACCACTTTGAACTTGAGGGTTCTCGAACGCATTCTGTCCCCGTATTTTGCGCTTTAAGCAAGGCCCCGCAGGATTTCGAATGCGCTTGCGCGTCGGGGGATAACCATGATCAGTCTGGTTGGGAAACTCAATTGTCCCGAATACTCCGGGCGTGATCAGGCTAGCAGTTCTCCAATGACGCCAGTTTGACCTGCGTTAAATGACGGCTTGGAAAGCGCCTTAGCGCCCGCCCCAGTGCAGCTTTAGTGACGGCAAGCCCGTTATTCAGCCCGCGATAGCGAAGCATCGCGCCGCGTAGTCATTTTTTGCTGTCGGTGCCGTAGTTGAGCATATAGACAACCGCCTTGCGCATTTCCTCATCAGTGATACCGGCCATGCCGCCGCGGGCCGGCATGCCGCCATGCCCTCGGATGGCCGCGCGGGTCACGCTATCGAGTCCCTGTTTGACGCGGGGTATCCAGGCGGACCGGTCGCCGATTTTCGGCGCCCCGCCCACCCCGGTCTGGTGGCACTTGAAGCACTGCGCCTCGACAATCTGCTTGCCGCTGAGATCGCCCTTTAACGGCGCTTTGGGCTGCTGTGCCGCCAGCGGCAGCGCTAGGGCGAGAAATGCCACCGCAATCACCTGCTTCGGCGCGCCCAAAATTGGCTTATACACCTTCCATGTCTTGTCACCCATGATCGCCACCCCTTTCCCCGCCTCAGAAACGCACATTACCATTACTCCTGCGCGCGCCGGTCGTTGTTGATCTGGATCAATCGGTCGATGGCTTGCCGCGCGCGGCGTTGCGGGAGTTACGTGGCTCGCTGCTCAGGACCTAGCGGCAACGTCGACAAGCTCTCGAACCCCTCCAGTTTGGTCCTTCACCAGCCAGTGCGTCAGATCGCCGCTCGATACGACTGCGAGCACCTTGCCGTTTTCCACAACCGGCAGGTGCCGGACCCGCCGATTGGTGACCAAGTGCATCGCGTCGCCGACGCTTGTTGTCGGCGGGATGCAATAGGGGTCCTTGGTCATCACCTCGGAGACTTTCGTTTTGCGGGGATCAAGCTCGGCAGCCAGAACTTTGTTTAGCGCATCGCGCTCCGTGAAGATGCCCACCAGCTTTTCGCCATCCATGACAATCACGGCACCGATTTTCGCGGCGGTCATGGTTCGCACGCACTCGGTAACCAAGGTGTCGGGTGCAACGGCGTGTATCGTGTCGTATCCCTCGAATAGGGTGTTCACCGGAGCCGCACGTTTGTCTCGTAATCGCGTGAAGAGTACGTAGACGGTGACGACGATCCCGTACAGAAGCACAACGTACATCGGCACCATGCCCATGAACGTCTGTACCTGCTCCAGCGGCGCAGCAAGCACTTCAGACGCAAGCAGTGAGAAACCGACAACAGTGCCCGATTCGTAAAGAAGCTTTCTTCTCATCACCGTTCCTCCTAAGGTGGCAATCCAGTCGTTCCAGAATTCCTCCTGTTTACTTCCTCCCCGTGTTTCTATGGGCACTGCCTCTTGCCGTGGGGTTGTCGCGGTGTCGTCCTCACCCCGTTCAATCAGCGGCCAGCGGGTTCCTCTTGAACCTAGTGTTATGCGCCAGCAGTGAACTCGGATTGATCTAAATCAAGTCCTTGGGAGAGCCCAGCTTGCAATATGGCGCATGTTAAAACTGAACGTTCATTCAAGTCACTCTCGCACTGTTTACATGGGAGACGGTCAGATCTAGCCGCAGCGCGGCCGCTGCGTCATTGAAGAGGTATTCATGCCAAAACACATCGTCCGGATAATTTTCCTGATCGTCGCTTTTCTTGTTATAGCGCTGATCGCCAAATCCTATTTCACCGTCGATTCGTTTTATCAATACGGTCACTACCGCGGCGATTCGGTTGCGGAGATTGCCGCCCAGGAGCCGGTCTTTCAGACGCCGGCTTACTGCGTTGCCTGCCATGCCGAGCGTCACGCACAGTGGTCGGCCAACAGCCACAAATCGGTGATCTGCGAAAACTGTCACGGCGCGGCCCAAGGTCATCCTCAGAACGGCAAACTTCCGATTCCCCAGGACAAAGTGAAGCTGTGCACCTTGTGTCACGAAGCCATGCCGGGCCGGCCGCGCACGCAGCCGCAAATCGAGGTCGCTAAACACTCTGGCGGCCAGCAATGCACCGTGTGCCATAACGCTCACGCGCCCAAGATCACCAGCGCCGCGACAAAAGTTGTCGGCAGCATTGCGGCGGGCAAACAACGCTCAGAAAGCTGCGCCGGCTGTCATGGCGCGGAGGGCATCAGCGGCAACGACACCTGGCCGAGTCTCGCCGGGCAACACCCCGCCTATCTCGCCAGGATTTTGGGGGCGTACAAATCCGGCGCGCAAAAGGATGTGGCGATGACGCCTATCGCGCAAGCGCTCAGCGACGCCGATGTTCAGAATCTCGCCGCCTATTACGGCAGCTTGAGTTGCAAGGCAGCAGCGAGCGGATCGCCGGCCGGCGACGTGGCGGCCGGCAGGGACCTGGCGAAAAATTGCGCCGCCTGCCACGGCGAAACGGGCATCGCGAGCAACCCTGCGTGGCCGAACCTTGCCGGCCAGAAGGCCGGGTACCTCGCAAACGCGCTCAAGGCTTTCAAGGCCGGACTGCGCAAGGATCCGACCATGGCTGGGGCGTCCAGGAGCTTGAGCGACACGGACATCGCCAATCTTGCCGCCTATTACTCGGCGCAAGTTTGTACGGCCGCAACACAAGGGGGAAATAAGCGATGAATCAGGAAACGAAACCCACGCTGGCTGCCAGGCGCGCTTTTCTCAACAAGCTCGGCCTTGCCGCGACCTGCGGCGGCGCCGTTGTCGGCTCCCTGGCGGGGATACCCGTCGTAGCAGCCAAGACCGAGCCCGTTTCCAAAGGCGGCACGCTTCCCCTCAAGGATTACGACTGGACCAAACACCAGTGGTCGTTCGGCGTCGATGCCACCAAGTGCATTGGCTGCCTTCGCTGTGTCGAGGCGTGCAAGGTGGAAAACAACGTTGTCCGCGACGCGCATCATTTCCGCACCTGGGTGGAGCGCTACGTCTATCTCGAGGGCGAAAACAGCGCGCGCATCGACAGCCAGCAAGACCCGGTGAATATCGCGGCCTCCGGTTCGGAGGCGGAGTACCGCTTCGCCAATCGCTACCAGGACGCCAAGGTGGAGAAGGCGTTCTTCGTGCCCAAGCTTTGCAATCACTGCGAACATCCGGCCTGCGTTCAGGTGTGTCCAACCGGCGCAACCTACAAGACCGAGGACGGCGTGGTGCTTATCGACCATGAATATTGCTTCGGCTGCAGATACTGCGTGCAGGCCTGCCCATACGGTGCGCGTTTCTTCAATGAGGAGAAGGGCGTGACGGACAAGTGCACCTGGTGCTATCACCGCATTACCAAGGGATTGCAACCCGCCTGCGTGGATGCCTGTCCGGTCGGCGCGCGCATTTTCGGCGATCTCAAGGATAAACAGAGTCCCATCAGTCTGTTCATTCGCAATAACCGCGTGCAGGTGCTCAAGCCGGAAACGGGCAATGCCCCGAATGTTTATTACGTAGGCATCGACAAGGAGGTGAGGTAATGGAAGCGCTCACGCATTTCGCTCCCTACACGGGCTGGGTTTACCCGAACGAAACGGTGATCGAGTGGTCGGTACTGATCGTCGTTTATCCCTACCTCACCGGACTGGTGGCCGGCGCGTTTACCGTATCGAGCCTGTATCAGGTGTTTGGTTTCGAGCGGTTGAAGCCGGTGGCGCACCTTGCCCTGCTCAGTTCGCTGTGCGCCATGATCTTCGTGCCCATACCGTTGCTGCTGCACCTTGGCCATCCGGAGCGCGCCTTCAATTCCACCATCACACCGCATTTAACCTCGGCGATGGCGGTATTCGGCTATTTCGCCACCTTCTACATCGTCCTGCTGCTGATAGAAACCTGGTTCGCGTATCGAACATATTTTGTCGAACAGGCACAACGCAGGCAGGGCCTGCTCGGTCGGGCTTACCGCGTGCTGACGCTGGGCTCCTACGATGTGTCCGAGAACGCGATGCGTTACGACGCGAAATGGATCTTCTACCTGGCCCTCCTGGGCATACCCGGCGCCCACGGGCTGCATGGCTATGCGGGGTTTGTTTTCGGGTCGCTCAAATCCCGCGAATGGTGGTCCTCGGACCTCATGCCGGTCATTTTTCTTTTTTCGGCGATCATTTCCGGCGTTTCCCTTCTGGTGGTGCTCTACGTCGCCTCCTGCAAGCTGCGCAAGGTCACTATCGACGAGGCGTGCGTCAAGGGCCTGGCCTATACGATCTGGGGATTCATCATGGTGGCCCTGCTCCTGGAGGGCCTGGAATTCGCCAACCTCGTCTACAAGGGGCGCGAGGGTGTCGAGGTCATCATGGAATTCGTCACCGGGCGGCTTCTCGTCCCATATTTCATCCTGCAATTTGCGATCGGCTCCATCTTTCCGTTGCTCCTGCTTTCCTGGATGATCTGGCGCAAGACCACCGGAAGGGCCTTGATCATTGGCGTGACCACGTGCGCCTGCCTGGTCATGTTTTCGGTATTCATGATGCGCTGGAACGTGGTGATCGGCGGACAGGAAATCTCCAAAACCGGCAAGGGACTGCTGACCTACAACATGCTCACCTTCGGACGGGAAGGCTGGATTCTTGCGGCCTGTGTGCTGTTTGCGCCGCTGTTCGGATTGATCGGGCTGAGCCGGTTCCTGCCGCCCTTTGAGCACGGACCGCACACGGCCGCCGTCACCAGCGCGCGTTGAGTCGTGAACTTCTAAGCCTGGGGAGTTTCTGACGTCGCGCCACCCGACTGGGTTGAAACGGACTTGGCGCCGTGTGGTTGCGCCAACTGCATTGCCATTGAAGTCATGCCGGCCATTGCGCCCAGGCCCATCGTTTCCACGGCGCTTGAAGGGACAATAACGATGGTGG
>MEQV01000063.1:3560-18327 GCA_001770355.1 Betaproteobacteria bacterium RIFCSPLOWO2_02_FULL_62_17 | reverse complement strand
CGCGGAGAGTATTCATCGTTGATCCGGCAGCAAATGCGATATGCAGCCGCCTTAAGAAATTCTGGGGCGTGGACGTTTCGAGTCAAATCATTCCAATCGATGGGCGTCTGGAAGCTTCGGTTTCGTCGTTGGTGGAATCACTTTCGAAACGAAAGCGTTGGTGCGCCTAAGTCTATGCCGATAATGGTTCACTTCGTCGGTCGAGGTTCACAACCTAGACCACCCCAACTCTGCAATGCAGGGGACCGCCAGACTGAAGTGATTTTTCCAGCCGGCCTGCCACGCGCTTCTCCGCAAAACGCGCCAGACAGGTGACGGGGAGGACATGCCGATTGCCGGCGGGAATGTCCATGCCGGCTTTGCTAAAGCAACCGGCGATTGATTATCAAGGCGAAATTGCTACCACTCGGCGATTCGCCGCGGCACCTGCCCGCTTGAAGTTTATCGTTTCACGATATACCTTCAATCAATGATCAAGACTTTCCGCTGCACCGAGACCCAAAGCCTGTTCAAACGGCGCGCGGGTGCGGCGATTCGTGAGCATTGAAGCGGTGGCGCGTCGAAAACTGGAGATGGTGGCGGCTGCCAAGAAGCTGGAAGACTTGCGGTCCCCGCCCGGCAATCGGCTGGAAGCTTTGAAAGGCGACCGCGCCGGGCAGCACAGCATTCGCGTGAATGATCAGTTCGCGTTTGCTTTCTTTGGAATGACGGCGCGGAGAATGTTGAGATCGTGGACTATCACTGAAGGAGAACTGTCATGGCCAAGAAACTGCTGCCACCTATCCACCCAGGCGAAATCCTGCGCGAGGAGTTCATGAAGCCACTGGGTCTGTCCGCCAACGCGCTCGCGCAGCGCCTTGGCGTGACGGCCGCGCGTGTCAACGAAATCGCCAACGAGCAGCGCGGCATTACGGCAGACACCGCGCTACGACTGGGGCGTTGCTTATCCACTACGCCGGAATTCTGGATGAATCTCCAGCAGCGGTATGAGTTGGAGGTTGCCCGCCGAGAGGTCGGCGTGGCGGTGGAACGTGAGGTTGCAGTACTCGCCCTGGTGGCCGAAAACGCGCATGCCGGCCATGCTTAAGCCTATGGAGAGCGCCGCTGCCACCTGTAAGGAGCCAAACCATGCCGATTCAGCCCGCTATTTTCGAGACTCACGAAATCCGCCGCGTCTATGACGAGGAAACCGAAACCTGGTGGTTCTCGGTCGTCGACATCATTCAAGTACTGACCCAGCAGCCGGATTTTCAGGCGGCGAGAAATTACTGGAAGGTGCTGAAAAATCGCCTGACCAAGGAAGGCAGTGAGTCGGTTACAAACTGTAACCGACTGAAATTGCCAGCCGCCGACGGCAAGAAATACCTTACCGACGCAGCCACTGCTGAAACCCTGCTGCGCTTGGTGCAGTCTGTTCCCAGTCCGAAGGCGGAGCCGATCAAGCTGTGGTTGGCGAAAGTGGGTTACGAGCGCATGCAGGAAATGGCCGACCCGGCGTTGTCGCTGGATCGCGCCCGCGACACCTGGCAGCAGCACGGGCGCAGCGAGAAGTGGATACAGCAGCGCATGACCGGGCAGGAGACGCGCAATAAGCTGACCGACTACTGGGCGAACCACGAGATCAAGAAAGGCGGGGAATTCGCCATTCTCACCAACATCATTCATCAGGAATGGTCGGGCGTGAGGGTGATCCCTCGTTTGGCATCGATACCATGAGCATCTACGCGACGCTGTGGGTACTGCGATTTCCAGCTCATGGCGACTACATTACTGGTTGCGATTGGGTCACGGTACTTGCGCAGGGTGTGCCCACGCACATTGACTATTCGCTCGAATTCCTGCCGCCACCCCTTGAATCAATCGAGTCGCCCGACCATGAGTCGCGATTGCGAGCGGTGGTATTTGTCACTGAGTTCTCGCAGAAGGGAACCACCCGTTCCGGTCAGGAGTATGTCTCTCCGTTGCTGGTTTTGTCGGGCGACGAGTACGCGACGATCACTTTCACGGAGCTTTATGAGAGGCTCTGTTTAGCGCTTCGCGGTGATCGCCCGAGGCCGATATTGGAGGTACATAGGTCTGGCCAGAGCACACGAGTGGTTTTTGAGGATGAGTCCACTATGCTTATTCCAAGACGTCGGGGCGAACACGATGCGTAACCCCGCGCTGAAGACGGATACTATTCACATTATTTCGGCTCGTCGAGCCACCGCACATGAGCGCAAAGACTATGAAGATTAAAGGCCACGAATCCATTAAAACAGAAATGCGTCCCGAGTACGATTTCTCCGGCGGCGTCCGCGGGAAGTACTATCGTCGCTACATTGAGAGCACCAATGTTGTGGTTCTCGAACCAGACGTCCACAAAATATTCAGGAACTCTACGGCTGTCAACGAAGCTTTGCGCACGCTTATTCGCGCGGCGGGCGGCGGGCAAGGTCTTACAAAGCGGCCCACGCGAACGCGCGCAAAAGCGGCGCGAGCCGGTGGCCGCTGACGCTATCGGCAAGAGGCAGGGCGCGAAAAAAATTGTACGGACCGGAGGGCGCGATGTTTCGGATGAAACCTATGGGGGCGCCCCCAATTTCCTCTAGTAGCATCCCGATTGTGGAATTGGAATCGCCAGCGGACAAACGCCAGTTCTTGCGATAGCCGAATAAATTTATACAATTCACGGTTTCCGGTCGCATCTGCCAAGAGACTGGCATTGCCAATACCGCCAGCCTGGCCGGCATCGCCAACACCACCTGGGCCACTGGACATTATTGATACAAAGAGCGCGCGGGGATTTTCCCAACCGCCTGCGACGCGATTTTCGGCAAAACGCGCCGGACAGGTGACGGGGAGGACATGCCGCTTGCCGGCGGCCAGGTCCGTGCCGGTATTGCCAAAGCAGCCGGCGTTTGAATATCAAGGCGATATTGCTGCAGCCTCGTTAGGCTACACATCCCTGAAGTGCTAAACTTATTCGGGTGAAGAAACTCCGCATTTACATTGATACTTCGGTGATCGGAGGATGCTACGACCCGGAGTTCAAGGTCTGGTCCGACGCGCTGATCGAGGATTTCAGAGGCTGGCGCTTTATTCCAGTGCTATCCGATGTGACTGCCGCCGAGATTTCTCCCGCACCAGCGAGCGTTCGCGCGTTGCATCAAGAGTTGCTGTCGTTGCCAGCCGAGGTCGTGGCCGTTTCGGACGAGGCTCTGTCCCTCGTCGAAAGCTTCTCGGCGCAGGGCGTCCTGGGCCCGCGCTTCTACAACGATATGCTGCACATCGCGTTGGCCACTGTCGCCGAGGTAGACGTGTTGGTCAGTTGGAACTTCAGGCACATTGTACGGTTGGACAAGATTCGTCTGTTCAATGCCGTTAATCTGGCGCAAGGGTACAAGTCCCTAGCGATCTATTCTCCCCGGGAGGTAATGAGTCATGGCACGGAAGATTGAGTTTCACGCGGTCGAGTTTTTTCGCGGAATACGTGATCAGCAAGCCGCGCTGCTGAAGGGAAGGAGCAACGCGGAGATCATCGCATTCTTCAACTCCTTCGGAAGAAAAGCGCAGGGCCTGACCCGACGTACGACCGGACGCGCAAAGAGTGTCCCGCGCCGGTCAACGTAGTCGGTATCGTTCAGTGGCTGGACGCGAAAGAAATTGGTTGAACTGTATTTGAGGCATCCCGCAATGGGTAAGAAGCTTACCGGGAAGGCATTGAACGAATTCGAGGCCAAGCGCGATGTGTGGCAGGAAGTCTTGGACGGCGTACGAGAGATCAAGGCGGGCGGAGGCAAACGGACGAAAGTCGAGCCAAAGTCGCACGTGGTTCACGTGCGCCTGAAGAGCGGGCTCTCCCAAGCGCAATTCGCGGCAGCGCTTGGCGTTTCCAGACGCACCTTGGAGCAGTGGGAGCAAGGCCGGCGCGAGCCCTCCGGCGCGGCGCAGACGCTGTTGAAGATCGCCGAGCGCCATCCTGAAGTTTTGCGTGAGGTTGCGGCATGATGCAGTCGGTGACAGATTGTCACCGACTGTTCCATCGGCGGATCGCGCGCCACATTGACTCATTGAGAGGTTTGTAGCGATGGACATCGTCGTCGCCGCGTTGCTGGTTATCGTCTCACTGGTCTTCGTAGGCATAGCCATTGACGCTGCTCGCCATCCGAAAAAGCGCGGCTAATGCCGCGTCGTCGGGGATTGCGCATCTGCGTTGGGTGAATGCACTGGTCTGAAGAAATCCGCGTAATACGCCAAATATGGCGTATATATTGACAATATTAAATAAATACGCCATATTTGGCGTATGAAAAGCCAGAACTCCCTCGCGGAAATCAAAGCCACCCGCATCAAAAGAAACCTGACACAGGCGGACATGGCGCGCCTGGCGGGGATACCGTTGCGCACCTATCAGCGCCTGGAGTCGGGTGATCGCGGCTCAAAGTTGGATACGCTGCTGCGCGCACTCGACGCACTCGGACTGACCATGACGACGGTATCGAAACGCCGTCCCTCCCTCGACGAACTAGACGACCTCTATGGCAACGAATAAGACGGCCTCAGGCGTCCCGCGCATCAGAACGCTCCACGTCGGCACCACGCAGGGTTACGCCGGCCTGCTTTCCAAAGACGGCCAGCATGTATTTAGCTACGCGTCCGAGGTGGTGGCAAACGACGACACCGAGCGCAGCATTTCCCTGACGATGCCGGTTCGAACCGAGTCCTACAAGGCAACGCCGCTGCTCCCCATCTTCCAGACCTTTCTCCCGGAGGGATTCTTGGCGGACCGCATCGTTGAAAAGTTTTCCAAAACGCTGCGCGTGGATGACATGGCCCTGCTGGCGCTTACCGGCGCCAACGCGATTGGCAGGATCCGTGTAAGTGAATCGAAGGATATCGATACCGAGCGAGGCAGCATCGAAAGCCTCAAGGAAATTCTCGCCGGCACCGCATCGAAAGACCTGTTTGAATATCTTTGCGATCGCTACCTGATCGCCTCCGGCATCTCGGGCATTCAGCCCAAAGTGATGCTTGAAGCAGAAGATGATCTGGCCACGAGCGCAACCCGTGCAATGCGCAGAGCGCGCGTCTCCAAGCCTCCCGGCAAGGGGAGCATTCGCGAAAGATCCACCCTGCGCGGCAAGAGCCTCATCATCAAGGTCAGCGGCAGCGACTATCCGCACCTGACCGAGAACGAATTCCATTGTCTGTCGATCGCGCGCGACCTGAAGCTGCCCGTCCCCAACTTCTGGTTGTCGGAGGATAAGAAGCGGCTCGCGATTGAACGCTTCGACATCAACAGCGAAACCGGGGGCTTCCTGGGTTTTGAGGACATGGTGTCCCTTCAGGGCAAAGTGAACGAACGCAAATACGAAGGTTCGTACGAGAATATCGCACTGGCCATCAGGCAGAACGCTTCGCCTGAGTGGACGCAACAGTCACTGGAGGAGTTTTTCGCCTCCCTGGTACTGAGCATGGTGATGAAAAACGGCGACGCTCATCTAAAAAACTTCGGCTTGCTGTACACCCATCCAGAATCCGACGACTGTCGGCTTTCTCCCATCTATGACATCGTCTGTACCACGGTGTATTTATCCAAAGATCTGCCGGCGCTCTCACTGGCCAAACAGAAAGCATGGCCGACGCGCAAGGCGCTGGTCGCGTTCGGACTGAATATCTGTCGCGTCAACGACCCGGAGGCGGTGATTGATCGCATCACCAATGCCGCGACGGAATATCGCCCCGATTCCGACGAGTCCGGTATGTGGAAGAAGATGAAGGAAGAAATTGATTCGGCGGCATGGAGCCTGGCGCGAAACCGATAGCCGCGCTGAGGGCGGGCCAGCTAGCGTGCAATAAGGCTCGTTGCGAAAAAAAGGCCGCGTCCAAATTCAACGCGGCCTTTTCTGTCTTGCGAAAAGTGGCTACAACTGCGCGAGCATCGCCTCCGCGCTGGAAACCTCGTATTTTCCGGGCGCCTCGATATTGAGTTTCTTGACCGTGCCGTCCTCGACCAGCATCGAGAAGCGCTGGGCGCGCACGCCCATGCCGCGTGCCGTCAAATCCAGTTCCAGGCCGAGCGCCTTGGCGTAATTGGCGCTGCCGTCAGCCAGCATGCGCACCTTGCCGCCGGCTTTCTGATCGCGTCCCCATGCCGCCATGACGAACACATCGTTGACGGCAAGGCACCAGACTTCGTCAACGCCCTTGGCCTTGAGGGCCCCGTAATTCTGCACATAGCTCGGGACGTGTTTTGCCGAGCAGGTGGGCGTGAAGGCGCCGGGAACCGCGAATACGGCGATGCGTTTGCCTTTCGCGGCCTCGCCGACATTGACTTCCTTGGGGTTGATCGCGCACCCGCCCGCGTCGAATTCCTCGGTTTCATTGAGTTTGCCATCCGGCAGTTTGTCTCCAACCTTGATCGCCATGCTTTTCTCCTTGAGTGTTTCAGATCGAGGGTCGAAGAATGTCGCAGTTCGAGGCCGAAGTCAAAGTCCTTTGCGCTGTTGCGATGAAGTTTGCTTGCCGGAGTCAAGTGGCATGGCTATAGTTCGCCTGTGATGGAATTCCCTAAAGATCTTGTGGTTAATTCCCGGGTTCGCCGGAGGATGGGAGCTTCCAATCTCCGGTTCCGCGCGACGCAATGCGCGGGTATACAGGAAACTCCCCTTTCATCCCGGTCACATGCAAACAGTCGCTAAACCCGTCGCGGACCACAGGCTGACACTGGGCGAGGTTCTTGACGAACTGGTCGCCGACGGCCAGTTGGAACGGGCAGAGGCGGACCGGCTAATTGCCGAGCGACGCATGCATCGCGGCGAACATCATCCATTGGTCCTGGTCGCCGACCAGAAATGGAAGATGCTCAAAGCCCCCGGCAAGGTGATGCACCTGGAATGGCTCACCGAGTGGCTGGCGCAGAAAACCGGGCTGGACTATTACCACATCGATCCGCTGAAAATCAATTTTTCCGCGGTGACAGACGTCATGTCCAACGCCTATGCGACGCGATTCAAGATCCTTCCCGTCGAGGTTACGACGCGGGAGGTGGCGATCGCCACCTGCGAGCCCTACGTCAAGGAGTGGGAAAAAGAACTCAAGTCGATCCTGCGCCTGGAGATTCGCCGGGTGATCGCCAATCCCCAGGATATCGCGCGCTACCAGGTCGAGTTCTACAACCTGGCGCGCTCGATCAAAGGCGCCGCGGGAAAGGGTGATCAGCGCAGCGGCATAGGCAACTTCGAGCAGTTGGTCGAAATGGGCAAGACCAACAAGCAGCTTGACGCCAACGATCAGCATATTGTTCATGTCGTTGACTGGCTGTGGCAGTACGCGTTCGACCAGCGCGCCAGTGACATCCACCTTGAGCCGCGCCGCGATGTCGGTTATGTCAGATTCCGCATCGATGGCGTGCTGCATCAGGTCTATCAGATTCCCATGCCGGTAATGGCGGCGATGACCAGCCGCATAAAAATTCTCGGCCGCATGGACGTGGTTGAAAAACGGCGCCCCCAGGATGGCCGCATCAAGACCCGCACCGCCGATGGCATGGAAATCGAGCTGCGCCTTTCCACTCTGCCGACGGCGTTCGGCGAAAAGCTGGTGATGCGGATCTTCGACCCCGAGGTGCTGGTTCGGGATTTTTCCGAGCTGGGATTTTCGGAGGAGGACAAGGCGCGCTGGAAGACGATGACTTCGCGGCCGAACGGAATCATCCTGGTGACCGGACCCACCGGCTCGGGCAAGACGACCACGCTTTACTCGACCCTGAAGACGCTTGCCACGGAGCAAGTCAACGTTTGCACCATCGAGGATCCGATCGAGATGATTGAGCCTGCATTCAACCAGATGCAGGTCACGCACGGCATCGATCTGGATTTCGCCGATGGGGTGCGCGCGCTCATGCGCCAGGATCCGGACATCATCATGGTCGGCGAAATCCGCGACCTCGAAACCGCCGAAATGGCGGTGCAGGCCGCGCTGACCGGACACCTGGTCCTTTCAACGCTGCATACCAACGACGCGGCTGCCGCCATTACCCGGCTGCTTGACCTGGGCGTGGCGCCTTATCTGCTCAACTCAACCATACTTGGCGTGATGGCGCAGCGCCTGGTGCGCACACTTTGCAAGCATTGCAAGCAAAAAGTCCGTTATGAAGAGATGCGCTCCGACGATATGAGCTGGGAAGAGTTTGTCGCGCCCTGGAAAGCCAAGCAGCCTGAGTACGTTTACCGCGCGGTCGGTTGCCTGGAATGCCGCAATACCGGATTCATGGGGCGACTTGGTCTTTACGAGATCCTTCTGCTTACGCCGGGTATTCGCAAACTGATCAATGAAAGTGCCGATCTGGCGAAGATCCGGGAACTTGCCTACAAAGAAGGCATGAAACCGCTTCGTATCAGCGGCGCGATGAAAATTGGCCTTGGGCAGACCACCTTCGAGGAGGTCATGGCGGTAGCACCGCCACCGGGGAAGGGATAGAAGGGTTTTCCGCCGGCGCGGCGATCACCTATCTGGTCAGCGCGCGCATGGCCTTTTCAAGGCCTTCGATGGTGGTCGGATACATGCGCCCGCCCATCAGTTCCCGGATAACCGCGATCGATTGCCGGTAGGGCCAGAGTTCCTCCGGCTCCGGATTCAGCCAGACGGCCTTGCGGTACACCTCGAGCATGCGCCGCATCCAGACCGCGCCGGCTTCGTCGTTGCTGTATTCAATGGATCCGCCGGGTTGCAGGATCTCATAGGGGCTCATGGTGGCGTCACCGACAAACACAAGTTTGTAGTCGTGCCCGTATTTGTGAAGGATATCCCAGGTGCGGATGCGCTCCGTATGGCGCCGGCGGTTGTCCTTCCACACGAAATCGTAGAGACAGTTGTGGAAATAGAAATGTTCCAGATGCTTGAATTCGCTCTTGGCGGCGGAGAACAGTTCCTCGGCAAGCCTGACGTGGTCGTCCATTGATCCGCCGATGTCGAGGAACAGCAGCACCTTGGCCGCATTGTGGCGTTCCGGGCGCATTTGCAGGTCGAGCCACCCCGCGTTGCGCGCGGTCCGGTCTATGGTGTTGTCAAGATCCAATTCGTCGGGCGCGCCTACGCGTGCGAAGCGCCGCAGGCGTCGAAGCGCCACTTTGATGTTGCGCGTGCCCAGCTCGGTGGCGCCATCCAGGTTGCGATATTCCCGTGCATCCCAGACCTTTACGGCGCGCCGGTGCCGCGATTCTTTCTGGCCGATGCGCACGCCCTCGGGGTTGTACCCATAGGCGCCGAATGGCGAAGTGCCGGCCGTGCCGATCCAGCGACTGCCGCCCTGATGCCTTCCTTTTTGCTCCTCCATGCGTTTCTTCAGCGTTTCCATCAGCTTGTCCCAGCCGCCAAGCGCCTCGATCTGGGCGCGTTCCTCGGCCGTGAGGGTGAGTTCGGCCTGTTTGCGCAGCCATTCCAGGGGGACATCAAATGCATTCCCGATGAGGTTTTCGATACCTTTGAAGAATTCGCCGAAGGCCAGATCGAATTTGTCAAAATTGGCTTCGTCTTTCACCAGCGCCGTTCGCGCGAAAAAGTAGAACTCGTCAATGGATGGCGAAATGACGTGCCTTTCCATGCCTTGGATCAGAGTCAAATACTCGTTGATCGAAACCGGAATCTTGTGTTCCTTGAGTTTCAGGAAGAAGCCGGCAAGCATGGGCGTGATCCGGACAAGCCTTGTTCAACGCGCCTGGCGCGACATGAAAATCAGGCGCTCGAAAAGATGCACATCCTGTTCATTCTTGAGCAGGGCCCCGTGCAGCGGCGGAATGATGGTCCTGCGGTCATTGGAGCGCAGCGCTTCGGGCGAAATGTCCTCGGCTAGAAGCAGCTTCAGCCAATCCAGCAGCTCCGACGTGGAGGGCTTTTTCTTCAGTCCCGGGACTTCGCGAACCTCGAAGAACGCCTCCAGCGCTTCCCGCAGCAGGGTTTTCTTGATATTCGGAAAATGCACTGCGACGATTTTCTCCATGGTTTCCTTGTCCGGAAACCGGATGTAGTGAAAGAAGCAGCGCCGCAGGAACGCGTCGGGCAGTTCCTTTTCATTGTTGGATGTGATGAACACGACCGGGCGATGCCTGGCGCGGACAAGCTCCTTGGTCTCGTAGACATAGAATTCCATGCGGTCCAGTTCCCGCAACAGGTCGTTTGGGAATTCAATGTCTGCCTTGTCGATCTCGTCGATCAGCAATACCACCGGTTGGTCGGCGGTAAAGGCCTGCCACAAGGTGCCGCGCACGATATAGTTGGATATGTCCTGCACCTTCGGATCCCCCAATTGGGAGTCGCGCAGCCGGCTCACGGCGTCATATTCGTACAGACCTTGTTGCGCCTTGGTGGTCGACTTGATGTGCCATTCGAACAAAGGCATACCCAGGGCCCGCGCCACCTCTTCGGCGAGCTTGGTCTTGCCGGTGCCAGGCTCTCCTTTGACGAGTAAGGGCCGAGTCAAGGTGATGGCGGCGTTCACCGCGAGGTTGAGATCGTCGGTGGCGACGTAGGTTTCGGAGCCGTTGAAGCGCATGGTCTGGTCCAGGAAGATGGCAAACGCGATTATAAGAGTAAGAGCAGCACCACAGCGGCGGATACCGGTTCTTGTGGCCCTTTCCCTGGCACGCTTGCGCGAAGCCTCGCGTGTGCCACCTCGGCTGTTCCAAAGCGAAGCAGGTATGCGGTGCCTGTCACGGCGACGACGGCGGCCCGGTCCGCCGCTGTCATTTGCAGCGCTTGCGCACGCACTCAAGGTACGCCTCGGCATCCACGGGCCTGCCTTCGCGCTGGGAGCGCCACACGGTTTCCCCCAGGCACTCGAGCACCGCGTGCAGCGCGGCATGCCGATCGCGGGATTTCGCCAGAATGCGTTCAAACGCCGCGCGCAGCCCCGCCGGCTGATCGATGGAAAGCTGTTCTTCAATGGCCAGGTGCAGGCTCATATGCAGAAACGGATTCATGCCGCCTTGTTCGACCGTGAATTCGCTTTGAATTGCCAATTCAGCGGATGCAAGCGCCTGTTGATACTCCGGGTGCGCGACGACGATGTCGACAGCCATGCATTCCAACGGTGACAGCGGCGCACGCACGAGGTTTTTTTGCCAGGCCTCGGCAAAGAATTTTCTGACATCGTTCCGGTCGGGTGAAAACATGTTTCGGCAGTCCCTCTGGACAGGGATTATTGCGCACGCAATGCCGCTTTGGCTTGCTTCGCGCCCTCAGCCCGGGTCTTGCTGCGATACTCGCACTGCTCGCGGATCGCGCATGCCGGACACTCGGGCTTGCGTGCCTTGCAAACATAGCGGCCGTGCAGGATCAGCCAATGATGCGCGTCCAGCTTGAATTCATCGGCTACGAATTTGATCAGCCTATGTTCCACCTCCAGAACGTCCTTGCCGGGGGCCAGTCCGGTGCGGTTGGCGACACGGAATATGTGCGTATCCACCGCGATGGTCGGTTGGCCGAACGCGGTGTTCAGGATGACGTTTGCCGTCTTGCGTCCGACTCCCGGCAGCGCCTCCAGGGATTCCCGGACGCGCGGCACTTCGCCCTGATGGCGGTCGATTAACAGGCGGCAGGTTTCGATCAGATGTTTGGCTTTGGAGCGGTAAAGGCCGATGGTTCTGATATAGCCGCTCAAACCCTCGACACCCAGGGCGAGCATCAAGCGCGGCGTGCCGGCGTCACGAAACAGCGCGGGCGTGACCCGATTGACGCTGCGATCGGTTGCCTGTGCCGAGAGCACGACCGCCACCAGAAGTTCGAAGGCAGAGCGATACAACAGTTCGGTGCGCGGCGCCGGATTGGCTGATTTGAGTATCTCGAAGATCATTCGCCGCTTGACCGGGTTCATGGCTTGTCCTCCTTGCCCGGCTTCGCAAATTTGGCGCGCCGCGCATCGATTTTGCGCAGCCGCTGCTCTATATCGAGAGGAAGGTTTTCGGTATTGCGAGGTTTTGCGGCAGCCTGCATGGCCTTGGCGCGTTCCATGGCGGCGTGTATCAATGCGCGACGGGCTTGCGCCGCCGCATCATCGGTGGCGCTGTCGCGGCTGCCCAGCCTGGTGTTGCGCAGCGCTTCCTCGGCGGCGAGCCGGGCGTTTCTCGCTTCGAATCGCTGCCGGGCATGATCCGCCCGATCCCGGGTCCAATCGGCCAGGGTCGCCGGCGCGGGAACCATGTCGATACAGTCGGCCGGGCAGGGTGCGATGCACAAATCACAACCGGTGCACAGTTCCGCAACCACTGTGTGCATCTGCTTGGAGGCGCCGACAATTGCGTCAACCGGGCAGGCCTGGATGCACAGGGTGCAGCCGATGCAAGCCGCTTCGTCGATGAATGCCAGCTTCAAGGGGCCTTCTGCGCCGTTCGCCGGATTGAGCGGTTTGGGTGTGCGTCCGAGTATCGCGGCCAGTTTGACGATGCCAGCCTGGCCGCCCGGCGGACACTGATTGAAATCCGCTTCTCCTTTCGCGATCGCCTGCGCATAGGGACGGCACGCCGGATAGCCGCATCGGGTGCACTGGGTCTGCGGCAGCGTCCTGTCAATCGCGTCGGCCAGCGCGTTGGTGCGGGACACGGGTTCCCGGGCCATCAGCGCGACTGAGCCAGTGCGGCGACAATTTTTCCCACCAGCCCCGGCCCCTCGAACACCAGCGCGCTGTATAGCTGCAACAGCGTGGCGCCCGCGCGAAGTTTCTCCGCGGCATCGGCCGCGGTGGAGATGCCACCCACGCCGATGATGGGCACGCGTCCGGACAAGGCGCGCGCGAGACGGACAATGACCTGCGTGGAGCGCTTGCGCAGCGGCCCGCCCGACAGCCCGCCTGCCTCGCGGCTTGCCGGCAGGTGTTCAACACCGGCGCGCGAGAGCGTTGTGTTGGTGGCGATCACGGCGTCCAGCCCGTGGGCTATGACGCGATCGGCAAGCGCATCGATGCCCGCGTCGTCGAGATCGGGAGCAATTTTTACCGCGATCGGCACGTGCCGGCCGCTGGACCGGATCAGATCGGCGCGCGCGCTGGCGAGTTCGCCAAGCAGATTGTCGAGCAACTCATCGTGTTGCAGATTGCGCAGCCCGCTGGTATTCGGAGAGGATACGTTGGCGGTCACAAATGAGGCATGCGGATAGACCTTTTGCAGGCAATGCACGTAATCTTCCGAGGCGCGTTCGATCGGCGTATCAAAATTCTTGCCGACATTGACCCCGACGATGCCTGTGGGTTTTCTGCGCCGCAGATTTTCAACCAGGTGATCGACACCCAGGTTGTTGAAACCCATGCGATTGATGATCGCCTGCGCCTCGGTCAGGCGGAACATGCGCGGGCGCGGATTCCCTGGTTGCGGACGCGGCGTGACCGCCCCCACTTCGACAAACCCGAATCCCAGGTCAAGCAGCGCGTCGATGTGATCGCCGTTTTTGTCCATGCCCGCCGCGAGCCCGACCGGATTCGGGAAATCGATGTCCATGGCTCGTACCGGCAAGCGCGGCGCGGCGCTGGCGAGCATCCTGGAGAGGCCAATTGCGTGGCAGCCATCGAGCAGCGCCAGTCCGAGGCGATGAGCGGTTTCGGCATCGAGGCAGAACAGCAGCGGGCGCGCCAGGCGATAAAGCATGGCGCGAGTTTACCAGCGCGGACGCTTCAAAGATCCCTGGATTCCAGCCGGCGCCAGGCGCCGTCGACAAATCCTTCAATGGGCGTGAAGCGCGCCTTGTAGGACATTTTCTGCGAGTCGCGTATCCAGTATCCCAGGTACAGGTAGGGCAATCCCAGTGAGCGGCATTGCTCGATCTGCCAGAGTATGTTGAAGGTGCCGAAACTTGCCGCGGCATCATCAGGATCGAAGAAGGTGTAGACCGAAGACAGGCCGTCGCTCAATTGGTCGAGAATCGAGGCCATTACCAATTTGCCGGCATGGCGAAATTCGACCAATTTGGTATTGACCCTGCTTTGCAGCAGGAAATGGGAATACTGGTCGCGACTGTCCTGGTCCATTCCGCCGCCGGCATGGCGTCGTGCCTGATAACGAAGGTACAAGGAGTAATGTTCGACCCGAAAGCGCAGTCCGGTCACATTCGCTTCAAGCGCGGCATGCCGCACCCAGGCGCGGCGCTGGCTTCTGGTCATGGAAAAATCCGCGACCGGTATTCGTACCGGAACGCATGCCCGGCAGGCATCGCAATAGGGACGGTAGGTGAATATTCCGCTTCTTCTGAAACCCAGTCTGACCAGATCACCGTAAAGGTCGTTGCCGATCATATGGCTGGGCGTGGCCACCTGCGATCGCGCCATCTTTCCCGGCAAGTAACTGCATGGGTAGGGCGCGGTCACATAGAACTGCAGGACCGCATGCGGCAGATCGTTCAGTTGCGACATGGTTGATTGCTATGGCCTGCGTGGCTCCAATTGCCGACAGTGCGCGAATTGTGAACCAATTCCTGTATTTGCCGCAAGAAATTGGCGCGGGAAATCGGCCTGGCGCCCAGGGATTCGAGGTGGTCGGTATGGAACTGGCAATCGATCAGTTGAAAGCCGTCCTCCCGCAGATGCCTGACCAGCGCGACAAATGCGATCTTGGAGGCGTCGCGCACGCGTGTAAACATCGATTCCCCGAAGAAGACGCCGCCCACAGCAACGCCGTACAGTCCGCCCGCCAGCCCGCCCTCCATCCAAATTTCGGCAGAATGCGCGTAGCCGAGCCGGTGAAGTTCACAGTATGCCGCCTGCATCTCCGCGGTGATCCAGGTTCCGCGCTGCTTATCCCGT
>MEQV01000063.1:0-3500 GCA_001770355.1 Betaproteobacteria bacterium RIFCSPLOWO2_02_FULL_62_17 | reverse complement strand
CCCCGCGGCAAGCAAGCCGTTGGGATCCTGCAAGGCCGTCTCTGCCTGCGGAAACGGGGCATTGTTCTCAAGCCACGGAATCAAGAATTGCCTTTCCAGCCGCACCGTTCGGGTGCATATAATGGCGCCCGCAACGAGATGGAATATTCGCTCGTTTTCAACCAGGTGTAAGGGGGAGACATGGAAAATCTAAAATCAGCCGCAGATGTGTTGTTCATTCTGATGGGCGGCATCATGGTTCTGGCGATGCATTCCGGATTCGCCTTCCTTGAGTTGGGTACGGTGCGCGCCAAGAACCAGGTCAATGCCCTGGTGAAGATACTTTGCGATTTTTCCATCTCCACGATTGCCTATTTCTTTGTCGGCTATGCGGTTGCGTACGGCGTGGGTTTCTTTTCGGGTGCGGAAACCCTGGCCGAAAAGAACGGCTATGACCTGGTGAAATTCTTCTTCCTGCTTACTTTTGCGGCCGCCACGCCGGCGATCATATCGGGAGGGATAGCCGAAAGGGCGCGCTTCTACCCGCAGCTTGCCGCCTCTGCGCTGGTTGTTGCGTTGGTCTACCCGTTTTTCGAGGGCATTGCCTGGAACCAGCAATTCGGCGTACAGGCCTGGATGAAGGCAAGCTTCGGCGAGGAATTCCATGATTTCGCCGGCTCGGTCGTCGTGCATGCCGTCGGCGGCTGGATCGCCCTGACCGCGGTGCTGTTCCTGGGCGCGCGCACCGGCCGCTATGCCAAGGACGGTAATGTCAGTGCCGCCCATCCGCCCTCGAGTATCCCGTTTCTGGCGCTGGGGGCCTGGATACTGGCAGTGGGATGGTTTGGATTCAATGTCATGTCCGCGCAGACCCTGGACAAGGTAAGCGGCCTGGTTGCGATGAATTCGCTGATGGCAATGGTTGGAGGAACGCTCGCCGCGCTCGCCGCGGGCAAGAACGACCCGGGCTTCGTGCATAACGGACCGCTCGCCGGATTGGTCGCCGTATGCGCCGGTTCGGATGTCATGCATCCCATCGGGTCTCTGCTGGTTGGGGCCGTCGCGGGATTCATCTTTGTCACTATGTTCACGCTTACACAGAACCGCTGGAAGATCGACGACGTCCTGGGTGTGTGGCCGCTGCATGGCCTGTGCGGCGCCTGGGGAGGGATCGCGGCGGGAATATTCGGCAGCAAAGCACTGGGCGGAATGGGTGGGGTCGCGTTCATGTCGCAACTGAGCGGCACCGTGCTCGGCATCCTTGTCGCGCTGGTTGGGGGCGCACTGGTCTACGGCATACTGAAATCCATAGTCGGGCTGCGGCTGGACGAAGAGCAGGAGTTTAACGGGGCGGACCTGTCGATCCATAAGATCTCCTCGACGCCGTAACAGGATCGGCGCTCGCCAAACCGCCGGAAGCTTTAGCCTTGTGCCTTGAGTTCGCCCGCGCGAAACACAAATTCCCCTGAACCGCGGTCCGTCAGGTAGTGCTTCAGGGTCGTGGAGACGGTGCGAAACGAGATATCCTCCCAAGGAATTTCTGCTTCCCTGAAAAGTGCGACCTCGAGGCTTTCCGCGCCTGCGGAGAAATTCAGGTCGAGCAGCCGGGCGCGGTAGAAAAGATGCACCTGATCCACGTGGGGCACCGATAGCAGCGTGAACAGCCCGGTCAATTCAACGCGGGCGTTGGCTTCTTCAAGGGTCTCGCGGATCGCCGCCTGTTCCGCGGTTTCGCCAAGCTCCATGAATCCGGCGGGCAGGGTCCAGAATCCGCGGCGCGGCTCGATAGCGCGCCTGCACAGCAGAATCCGGTCTTCCCATTCGGGCAGCGTGCCGATGACCAGGCGCGGATTAAGGTAGTGAATAGTGCCGCAGGCATCGCAAAGATGGCGCGGAAGGTTGTCGCCCTCGGGCACACGGAAGACCACTTTTTCGCCACAATGGGAGCAGTAATTCACGATCGGACAAATGCAAGGTGCGATGCTCTTATAGTACACGCCGGGCGGAATTTCGAGCATTCACGCGCCGCTGGGCGTTCGGTGTGAGCGCCTCGGCAAGGCGGCACCGGTGAGCATTGCCCCCGGCGGGCAAATGGGCGCAGTGCCGGTAACGAATCTTGACCGCTTGGGATTGGCGGGCATGGCACTCCTGCTATCGGTGCCATTTTTGGTCTGGCACCACTATTACCCCATCAGCAGTTTTTATTCCGAATGGGCCGCATTGTTTTGCGGAATGATGGTGGCGACCTCTCTGGTTGCCCTCAAACGCGGCGAGGTATTGCGCCTGCCATGGCTTTCGGTGGGATTCCTCGGTTTGGTGCTGGTGTTGGCCGCCCAAATCTTGCTCGGCCGGGTGACGCACCCCGAGCGCAGCACCATCGCAATACTCAATGCGGCCTGGATTGCCCTGCTGATTGCCTCCGTATCGAATCTTCGATCCCGATTCAGTGAAGGTTTTGTCGTAGTCGTGGCGCAGGGTGCCTTATCGGTCGCGGGTTTCCTGGTGGCGGTCACGGGCTTTCTCCAGTATTTTCAACTGGATTTTCTGCATCTCCATCTTGTCGAACACGAATCGGTCGCGGGGTACATGATCGGCCTGATTGGACAGAGAAATTATTTCGCGAATTTCGTGGCCTGCGCGCTGGTGTCGCTTGCCTACCTGGTGGCACAAAGGCGTATCAACCCGGTTGTCGCGGCCCTGGCCGGAATTCCGATGATCGTTGCATTGACCTTGTCGGGCTCGCGTTCCGCGTGGGTGTTCACGGCGCTGATGCCGGCATGCGCAGTGTTGTGCCATCGCGCCAATCGCGACCGGGACTCCTACAGATTGCTGCTTGTGTGCATTGCAACTTTCGGATTTGTGGTGCTGGTGCAGATAACCGGCACCGCTTACGACCTCTTGGGTGGCGAAACGCGAACCGCCATATCGGGTGCGGCGCGCCTGGTGGAGTCGCTGGCAATGGGCGGCGGCGAAGGCGAGCCGAGGCGCGCGATGCTTGCGTACTACGCCTGGCAGCAATTCCTGTCCGCGCCCCTGGCGGGCGTGGGCTTCGGCCAGTACGCGTGGAACATTTTCGAGATGGCTGCGACTCCGGAATTTTCCACGGCACCGGGCATAATCGACCGGCACTCGCACAATTTCGTCCTGCAATTGCTGGCCGAAACCGGGATTCTCGGGGCGAGTTGCGTTGTGCTGCCGCTTGCCGCCTGGTTCATCCGCTTTCCCTATGCGCGTATTTCGATAGCCCGGTCCTGGGTTCTGGCGATTGCACTGATACAGCTTGCACAGGCCATGGTTGAGCTTCCTCACTGGTACGCGCACCTCCTGGGGTTATTCGGCCTGGCTCTGGGATTGGGCGCGACCGGGGGGCTGTCGCTGCCGATCAACGCTGTTCGCAAGGCAGTGGTAGTGGCCGCCGTGGTGACGGGTTTCGCCGCCGCCGGTAGTGCCTTGAAGGACTACCTCGATCTGGAAGCCTGGTACCTGGAAGTGGAGGCAGGAGAACGATCGGGAAGGATGGT
>MEQV01000062.1:10355-20499 GCA_001770355.1 Betaproteobacteria bacterium RIFCSPLOWO2_02_FULL_62_17 | reverse complement strand
CGCTTGTGCGGCAGCATCTTGCAGGCGCACGGCCTCGATCCGCGCCAGACCCAGCAGCGGTCCGCTCAGCAGCGGATGCTCGCCGCCATAGGCTGCCTCGCGAATGGACAGCGCGCGCCGCAACTGGCGCTCTGCGTCCGGGTAGCGGGCGCGCGCCTCGAGCAGCGCCGCATAATTCACCAGCGTGGTGGCGACGGCGGGATGCGTTGCGCCGAGGGTACGTTCGCGCGTGGCAAGCGAAAGCCGATAAAGCCGTTCGGCTTCCTGGTGGCGGGCGCCCGCCGCGAGCAGCAGTGCCAGATTATTCTGCAGGATAGCCGTATAGCGATGTTCAGTGCCCAGCGCTTTCTCGATGACGACGAGCGCGGCGCGATAAAGCGGCTCCGCCTCGGCGTGGCGCCCTGTGGTGCGCTGCAATTCAGCGAGGTTGTTCATGACCAGCGCGCGCCCGATATCCTGCGCGCCGCCTGCACGTTCAAGGATATCCAGCGCCCGGCGGTGCAGCGATTCAGCCTCGCCATAGCGCGCCTGGCCCGCCGCAGCGAGCCCGAGGTTGGTGCATTGAAACGCTACCCGGGGATGGTCGGGTCCGGATGCCTCTTCCCGAAGGGCAAGTGCGCGGCGGGTGGCGGCCTCGGCCTCGGCATAGCGTTGCTGCTCGAGCAGCACCACCGACTGGAAATCGAGCGTCGCGGAAAGCCTGAGACCATCCCCGGCGAGGCCTTCCGCCTCGCGCACGGCGCTGCGCGCTTGCCGCTCCGCCGCCGGCAAATCCCCTTGCCGATACGCCTGCTGCGCGGCAGCGAAGGCCTGCCGCCATTGCAACTCGTCCGCGACACACGGAGACATCGCCGCGAATGCGAGCAATGCAGCGAGGATCAGCCACGCCTTGCTTGCGGGGTTTGCGATCACTTCAAGTCATCCTAGGCGCGGCGCGGACGCCGCATGTTGACCAAGATCAAGGGTTTCCGGCCGAAACGGCGGGTGCTTCGAATTTCGGCGGCATGAGGTTTATCGCCGGCGTCCATCCCGACCCGGTTGATCTTGATCAAGCCGCGCGGGCTTTTCCGCGACAAACTGGGTGCAAATCAGCGAAGACATTGCCTTGCCTGCGACTGCGAAACCCGCCGATCTGCGTACGCGCCTGCTTGCGTTGAAGGAAGCGATTGAGCACGAGGAGGCGCGCCAGCGCGCGGCGATAGCGCGTGCGCTGCCCAAGCACCGGGTCAGCGCGACCAATCTCGCGCACTATTTCGGCCTGCGCAAACAGGAAGTCCGGCGGCTGCAGCTGGAACTGGCGGCGGTCGGCCTGTCCTCGCTCGGCCGCTGCGAGGGCGAGGTACGCGACACGCTGCTGCGCCTGTGCGCCTGGCTGGACGGCGCGCGCGGCGACGCGGGCGATGCGGGCGACGAGTTGAACCGCGAGAAAGCGGAGAAACTCCTGCACGAGAACAGCCGCGCGCTGTTTGGCCCGATGCCCCGGGCCCGCCATGTATACATCATGGTGACGGCGCCGGATGCCGCCGACGCCACGCCATCCTGGGCCGATGACTTGTTCGAAGCGGGAGCGGATGTGCTGCGCATCAACGGCGCGCACCAGTCGCCCGCGGAATGGCGGGTCATCGCATCGGCATTCAAGGAGGGCGCGAAGCGGCACGGCAGGGTGGCTCGAGTCTTTGTCGATCTGCCCGGGCCCAAGTTGCGCGCGGAAATATGCCAGTTTGAGGATACGGTGCTGCACCTGCCGCGCCGGAAGGACCGGCTTGGGCGGACTATTGCCCCGAGCCGGGTGCTGCTGGTCGCGCAGCGCGAGGCCGCCGCCGGATTGCCGATTCCGCCCGAGTGGCTGCCGCTGCTGCAGGCGGGCGACAAGCTGCGGTTTACCGACGCGGGCGGCCGCGACCGCGAGCTCGAGGTGCGCGAATCCGCGCAGGGCGGATGGATCGCCGAATGCGGCGGATCTTTGTATGTGGTGCAAGGACTGGCTCTCGCCTGGCTTCGCGGACAAAAGACGCTTGGCGAAGGCCGCGTCGGGAAGTTCCCGAAACAGCCGCGCACGCTGCTGCTGAATATCGGCGACACACTGCTGCTGAATCCGAGCGGCCAATGCGACGATCCGAAACTGCCGGTGCTGGCCTTGCCTCTGCCGCACCTGCTGGAACAGGTTCGTGCCGGCGAGGCGGTAATTCTGGACGACGGCAGGCTGGTCGCCATAGTCGAATCGGTGCGCAGCGAAGGACTGTTGTGCCGCATAACGCGCGTGCTGAAGTCACCCGCCCGGCTGCGCTCAGGCAAGGGGATCGCCTTTCCCGAAAGCAGAATCTCCATGGGGCATCTGGACGCTCAGGACGAAGCGGCGCTCGATTTTGCCTTGTCCCACGCCGACGGCGTGGGTGTCTCCTTTGTCAACACCGCCGCGGACGTCTCCCTGGTGGGTGAACGCATCCGGGCCGCGGGCAAGCCTGGCTTCGGCATGATACTGAAGCTCGAGACGCGCGCCGCGATGCGCAACCTTTCGGCCATACTCTTCGAAACGCTCCGTTACGACCCGGTCGGGCTCATGATTGCGCGCGGCGATCTCGCGTTGGAGTTGAGCTTCGAGCGGCTCGCCGAAATGCAGGAAGAACTGCTGTGGTTCGGCGAGGCCTGCCACCTGCCGGTAATCTGGGCGACCCAAGTGCTGGACAGTGCCGCGCACACGGGGCTTGCGACGCGCGCCGAGATCACCGACGCCGCCATGTCGATGCGGGCCGAATGCGTGATGCTCAACAAGGGCCCCTACATCGGCACTGCCACGCGCATGCTTGCCGACATCATCCACAAGATGGAGGCGCACCAATTCAAGAAGCGGTCCCTCTACCGGCCGCTGGCGGTGGCGGGCGACGCGGGCTGACAGGCCCCGCCCGATGAACCCAGGCAGCGCGACCGCGGGCAGCCGAGCGCAATTTATTCTCCCTGCCGCCGGGTCTGCGCGCGGTCCAGGTGTTGCGGGCCGGCTGCGCGGGGTGCTGCGCACGCTTCTGCTTGTTATCGCCGCCATCCTCGCCGCGAGTGCCTGGGCTGAGGTGCCACAGCCCGCCGTCGATGTTTATCTTTTCTGGCGCACCGGTTGCCCGCATTGCGAGCGGGAAATTGCGTTTCTCGACCGGCTCGCGGCGGGCGATTCCGCGGTGCGGGTGCACAAGTTCGAAGTCTCTGGGGACCGCAGCAATGCCGCGTTGATGGTGCGGGTCGCCGAGCGGCTGGGCACCGAGGCCGGCTCGGTTCCTTTGACCGTTATCGGCGACCAGGTCTGGATCGGCTATCTGGACGATGCCACTACCGGCCGTGAAATAGAGACCGGGATATCGCAGTGCCGTGCGCGCGCTTGCACCGATGCGGTCGCGGCGCTCGCAGCCGGCGGCGCGGCCGCCCCGCCGGCCGCGGTGGTGCGCCCCGGGCGCCCGCTTCCCGAGACGATTACCGTGCCGCTCGTCGGCGAGGTGAACACAGCCTCGCTGTCGCTGCCGGCGCTTACGGTGCTGCTCGCCGCGCTCGACGGCTTCAATCCCTGCGCGATGTGGGTGCTCTTGTTCCTCCTTGGTCTGCTCGCGGGCCTGCGCGACCGGACGCGCATGTGGGTGCTGGGCGGCGCGTTCGTCGCCGCCTCGGCGCTCACCTACCTGCTGGTTCTTGCTGCCTGGTTGAACCTGCTGCTGCTGATAGGCGCGATCGTCTGGGTGCGTGCCGCAATCGGCCTGGCGGCGCTCGCCGCAGGGGGCTACTACCTGAAAAGGTTCTTCACCGAGGAACAGCCCGTCTGCGAGATCACGGCACCGGCCGCCCGCAGGCAAACTCTCGGGCGGCTGAAGGAACTCGCGCAACAGCGCGACTTCCTGCTCGCGCTGGGTGGCATCGTGGTGCTCGCCTTCGCCGTGAACCTGGTCGAGTTCCTGTGTTCGGCCGGCATACCGGCGGTGTTTACGCAGATCCTGGCGCTCTCGTCTCTCTCCGCCTGGCAGTACGCCGCCTACCTGGTTCTGTACGTTCTGGTCTTCATGCTCGATGATCTTGCCGTGCTGGCCATCGCGCTGCGCACGCTGGAGGTGAGCGGCTTTACCACCACCTACGCGCGCTGGTCCGGCCTCGCGGGTGGCATCGTGATGGTCCTGATCGGCGCGCTGCTCATCCTGCGGCCCGAGTGGCTGAGCTTCGCGTGAAGGCGTTATCGACGCCGATTTCCAGGCGCGCGGTGTGCATGGCACTCGATCCTGATCCGCGCCCGTCCGCGGAGATTGATCCAGGTCAAGCCGCGCCGTCCGCGCGCGCGGATACTGATAATAGATATATCCGCCGCTCTGAATTGAATATCGATCAAGAGAGGAATATCCAATGGCCGCCAAGGAGATTATTTTTCATGATGAGGCGCGCGCCAAACTCCTCGCCGGCGTGAACACCCTGGCCAACGCGGTGCGCGGCACTCTCGGGCCCAAGGCGCGCACGGTGATGCTGGAGCGCTCCTACGGTCCGCCCATCGTCATCAATTCCGGGGTGGTCGTCGCCAAGGAAATCGAACTCAAGGACCGCTTCGAGAACATGGGCGCGCAAATGGCGCGCGAAGTGGCGAGCAAAACTTCCGACGTTGCCGGCGACGGGACCACCACTGCTACCTTGCTCGCCAGCGGCATCGTGGCGGAGGGGATGAAGTACGTCGCCGCGGGCATGAATCCGATGGATTTGAAGCGCGGCATCGAACTCGCGGTGGCCGCCATCGTCGCGGAACTGCAGCGCATGGCCAGGCCCTGCAGCACCGGCACCGAGATTGCGCAGGTGGCGACCGTTTCCGCAAATTCCGACCGCTCCATCGGCGCGATCGTGGCTCAAGCCATGGAAAAGGTTGGCAAGGAGGGAGTGATCACCGTCGAGGACGGCAAGGGCCTGGAGAGCGAGCTTGAATTCGTCGAGGGCATGCAGTTCGACCGTGGCTTTCTTTCCCCCTATTTCATCAATACCGGCGAGAAGCAGCAGGCGGTCCTGGAGGATGTTTATGTCCTCATACATGACAAGAAGATCGCCTCGATACATGATCTGATTCCGCTGCTGGAAGGCGTTGCAAAGGCCGCCCGCCCGCTGCTGGTCATCGCCGAGGACGTGGAGGGAGAAGCGCTGGCGACACTGGTGGTGAACACCCTGCGCGGAGTGATCAAGTCCTGCGCGGTCAAATCGCCGGGCTTTGGCGACCGGCGCAAGGCGATGCTTGAGGACATCGCCGTCCTCACCGGCGCCCAGGTGATCGCCGAAGAGGCGGGCCGCACCCTGGAGAAAACGACGCTCAAGGATCTGGGGCACGCCAGGCGCGTCGAGATCGACAAGGACAACACCACGCTGATCGGCGGCGGCGGCGATGCGTCGAAAATTGCCGCGCGGGTGGCGGACCTGCGCGTACAGATCAAGGACATCAAGAGTGACTACGACCGCGAGAAGCTGCAGGAACGCATCGCCAAGCTCGCCGGGGGCGTGGCAGTGGTAAAGGTGGGCGCCGCGACTGAATCCGAAATGAAGGAAAAAAAGGCGCGCGTGGAGGACGCCCTGCATGCGACCCGCGCGGCGGTCGAGGAAGGCATCCTGCCCGGGGGCGGCGTGGCGCTGCTGCGGGCGCGGGCGCGTATCGGCGAACTGCGCGGGGAGAATCCCGATCAGGAAGCGGGCATTCGAATTGTATTGCGCGCGCTTGAGGATCCGCTGCGCCAGATCGTGGCCAATGCCGGCGAGGAACCCTCGGTGGTGCTCAACAAGGTGCTGGAGGGCAAGGGCAACTTCGGCTTCAATGCCCAGAGCGGCGAGTACGGCGACATGGTTGAAATGGGAGTGCTCGATCCACGCAAGGTCACGCGCACCGCATTGCAGAACGCGGCCTCGATCGCGGGGCTGATTCTGACCACCGACTGCATGATCGCGCAATTGCCCGAAGACAGACCTCCACCCCCGCTTCCCGACATGTAAGCTTCAGGGAAGCCGCATGAAACCCAAAGGGCCGCTCCCGAAAAGGCTCAGTGGCACATCAGCACCGGCACCGTCATCGATTCGAAAATGGTGCGCGTCGCCCCGCCCAGCACGCGTTCTTTCGCGCGCGAATGTCCATACGCGCCCATGACGATAAGGTCCGTGCCCTGATCCGCGGCCCGCGACAGAATGGCGCAACCGATATCGCCCTCGACGCTGCGCTGCTGCGACACCGTTGCCTTGACGCCGTGACGCGAGAGGAACAGCGTGATATCCGCGCCCGGCATCTCGCCATGTGCCTGGGGGTTCTTGTCGGCGTCGAATACCGTTACCTGCACGTCCCTGGCGCGCGTCAGCAGCGGCAGCGCGCCGGTGGCCGCGCGCAACGCCTGCGGCGAGGAATCCCAGGCAAGCAGAACGCGTTCACCCAGGGTCTCGAATCGGCCTGCATACGGCACCAGCAGCAAGGGCGTCGTAATCGAAAGGACCAGATCCTCGGCAAATCGCGCCCCCACGCGGCTGTCGATGTCCGAATCGGGTTCGTGCTGCGCGGCAATCATCAGGTCCGCATAGCGCGCGCTCAGCGATACCGCCTCAAGCGCGCCGCTGCCATCCTCGCGCCACTCGCTGCTTACATCGGGATATTGCGCCGCGGCCGCCTGGAACACGGCCTGCGCCTCGCTGCACGCCGCTTCCATCTGCTGCTCTCCGGCTTCGACCAGCGCGGTACTCCATTCAGCGCCGGCGTATCGCGGCATGGGCACGGCATCGGTCGCGAACAGGCCGATGACGTGGCCGCCGGTTTTCGCCGCGAGCCGCAGAGCGATGTCGAGCCGCGCGGTCCGCCTGGGATGCGCGTCGATATGAACGACAATGGTTTTGTAATCCATCGAATGCCCCTTGCTTGGTTAGCCGAATACCGACGAGGCCACGATAGCGCCATTGACAATCTGTCCCATTGACCGATGTCAAGCGCCAGAAAGACAAAAAAAATCCCGCCGTCTTTCGAGGGCGGGTTGGGTGAGGACACCGCGCCGGGTGTTCATGAACCCGGCACGGTCTGAGGGAGGTCCTCAACCATTACGGCGCCTGGGGGGGCACCGCAAGCTGCGAACCGGTACTCTGGCCCGCCACCTGCATACATGTCTTATTAAGAGCATGCACATGAACGGCCCCAATATATCGGGCCAAAGCTTGCATTGAATTGATCCAGATCAAATTCCCGGGGGTTCGACCGCACTCGCGCGCAGTGCTTGCCATCGGCAACGCCGTTGCGCAAAACGAACATTCCTGGCGTCCGCCTTGGCCCATGCAATGGCGCCACATAGTGAGAATCATGCTTAATGAGAATCGTACTCAGGCGGGCGCTTGATGCAAGTCAAGCCCCAAAAAGCCAAGGGATTCAGTATGCATTATGAGTTTGAATTCAACATCGTTCCAACAGGGCGTGCCTTGGGTCAAGTGGCTGCTGGGCGCCATTTTGGCGGTGACCCTGGCGGTACTGGCAACCCAGCGTTTCTACCTTGGCCCGCAGGTCAGCATACGCCAAGCCACGCGCGGCGACCTGGTTCAAAGCATCGTGGCCAGCGGCCGCATTATGACCCCGCGGCGCGTTTCGATCGGTTCAACGGGAACGGACCGTGTGGTTGCCGTGCCCGTGGCCGAGGGGCAACGCGTGCGCCGCGGACAGGTCCTGATCGAACTGGATTCCCGCGATGAAAAAGCAGCCCTCGCGCAGGCGCGCGCCGCGCTGGACCAGGCCGAGGCACGGCTGCGTCAGATTCGCGAGCTTGCCCTGCCGGCAGCCGAACAATCGCTGCAGCAGGCGCTGGCCAATGCCACGCAGGCACGGCTGCAGCACGAACGCACGCAAATGCTGCGGGCAAAGGGTTTTGTCGGCGAATCGCAGCTTGACGATTCCCGCCGCAACCTCGATGTCACACAGAGCCAGGCGCGCTCGGCGCGCCTGCAGGTTGAATCCAGCCGCATCGGCGGCAGCGACCATGCGCTCGCGCTGACCGCGGCTGAGCAGGCACGCGCCAACCTGCGCGCCAACGAGGCAAAACTGGAACAAACCCTGGTTCGCGCGCCGGTCGACGGCGTGCTGATCGGACGCAGCGTCGAACCGGGCAACGTGGTGGCTCCGGGCAAGGAACTCATGGTGCTCGCGCCCGAGGGCGAAACGCAGATCGTGGTGCAACTGGACGAGCGCCACCTCTCGCGACTCGCCCTGGGCCAGCCGGCGCTGGGTTCCGCCGACGCCTTTGCCGGCAGGCGTTTCCCGGCGACGCTCGCATACATCAACCCCGGCGTGGATGCGATGCGCGGTACCGTCGAAGTCAAACTGCGGGTGGTCGATCCGCCGGACTACCTGCGCCAGGACATGACGGTGTCGGTCGATATCGAAACCGCGCGCCGCCGCGCAACCGTGGTAGTCGCCGCCGACGCGGTGCGCGATGCCGGCGGTGCCTCCCCATGGGTGCTGGTCGTGAAAGACCATCGCGCCGTGCGCCAGGCGGTAAAGCTGGGGCTGCGCGGCGACACGCGCATCGAAGTCCTCGAAGGCGCCGCACCGGGCGAACTCCTGATTCCCGCCATGCATGGCGCGATCGAACCCGGCGACCGCGTGCGCATTGCCGCGCCGGACGCATCCGGACCGCAGTGAGCCCCTGGCTGCCGTTCGAGTGGATTGCCGCGCTGCGTTTCATGCGCGAAGGCCGCACCCAAACCACGCTCATCGTCACGGGCGTGGCGCTGGGCGTGGGTGTGATCGTGTTCATGTCGGCGCTGCTCACCGGATTACGGGCCAACATTTTCCAGCGCACCCTGTCAGCCTTGCCGCAGATCGTGGTGTTGCCCGCCGACCGCGTCGCGCGCCCCTTGCGCGGCGATGCTGCGGGCACCGGCGCTGTGCTGCTGCAGGCCCAGGCACAGCGGCTGCGCTCGCTGGACCAGTGGCAATCGGTACGCGAGCGCATCGCACGCATGCCCGGGCTGCTGGCCGTCACACCGGTGGTGAACGGGCCGGGCTTTGCGGTGCGCGGCGAGGCCACGCGCGCGGTTGCCGTGATCGGCATCGAACCGGAGAGCTACGAGAAGATTATTCCGCTTTCGCAGAAGATCGTCGCCGGCCGCTTGCGGCTAGGCAGCGCGGAAATACTGATCGGCACCGAGCTGGCGCGCGTGCTGGGCGCGGGCATCGGCGACAAGCTGCGCCTGTCCTCGGCCAGCGGTGTGGTCGAAGTGCTCAGCATCACGGGGATATTTGACCTGGGTTCCAAGCCCGCCAATGAACGCAACGTGTACATCGCCTTGCACACGGCTCAAGGCCTGCTCGACCTTGTCGGCGGCGTCTCCAGCCTCGACATCGATGTCAGCGATCCTTTCGCAGCCGAGGTCGTGGCGCAAGCCATCCAGGCCGATACCGGATTGAACGCCGAGAGCTGGATAAAGACCAACGCGCAGTTTTTCACCGCGCTTGCCGCGCAGACGCTGGCCAATACCTTGATAAGATTTTTCGTGGCGCTGACCGCGGCGCTGGGGATTTCCAGCGTGCTGGTGGTTTCGGTGGTGCAGAAATCCAGGGAGATCGGCATCCTGCGCGCCATGGGCGCCTCCCGCGAGCAGGTGCAGCGCATTTTCCTCATACAGGGAGGGGTGATGGGGCTGGGCGGCTCGGTACTGGGCTGCCTGCTCGGCTGGTTGTTCCTGGTGGCCTGGCGCGGCATGGCGAGGAATCCGGACGGCACGCTGCTTTTTTCCATCGATATCGAACCGTCGCTGTTCGCGCTGGCCGCGGCGGGCGCCACGGTGATCGGCACGCTGGCGGCAGTGGTCCCCTCGCGCCGGGCGGCGAGGCTCGACCCGGTGGAGGCTATTCGTGGCTGAGCGCGCGCCACTGCTGCGACTGGAGGGCGTGTGCAAGTCCTATGCCGTCGGAACCCGGGCGGAGACCGAGGTGTTGCACGATATCGATCTTGAAATCCGGCAGGGCGAATTCGCCGCGCTGATCGGCCCTTCGGGTTCGGGCAAGAGCACCTTGCTCAACCTGATCGGCCTGCTCGACCGGCCCAGCGCCGGGCATCTGCATATCCTGGGCAATGAGACCAGCGCGATGAAGGAAGCGGAACTCACCCGCCTGCGTGGACAAAGCATCGGTTTT
>MEQV01000062.1:696-10323 GCA_001770355.1 Betaproteobacteria bacterium RIFCSPLOWO2_02_FULL_62_17 | reverse complement strand
CATCCGAGTTGCTCGATCGTGTCGGATTGACCGCCTGGAGCGACAAGAAAGTCACCGAACTCTCCGGCGGCCAGCAACAGCGCGTTGCCATCGCCAGAGCCCTGGCGATGAAACCCGCCCTGGTGCTTGCCGATGAACCCACCGGCAATCTCGATACCCGGTCGTCGGACGCGGTGTTCACGCTGATGCGCGACGTGAAACGCATCGGCGACACCGCGTTCCTGATCGTCACCCACGACCCACGGCTGGCGCGGCGCTGCGACCGCATCATCGAACTGATTGACGGCCGGATCGTCTCCGATCAGCCCAACGCCGTGGAGACGGCGGTTGCCTGAACGTCCGCCATGGCATGCTGTAGTACCATGCGTATTATTTAGGGGGCTGCCATGTTGACTGTCAAGATGGAGGCCGAACTGGAGCGCGAGCTGGAGGCGGCGGCGCGTTCCGCGGGCCTTACCAAGAGCGAATTCGTGCGCCGCGGGCTGCACCAGGTCATCGCGCGTGCCAGGAAAGTCCGCAAAGCGACGCCGTGGGATCTCGGCAAGGATCTCTTCGGAAAAGTATCCAGCGGGAATCCGGGACTTTCGCGGACTCGCGCGCGCGACATCATCTCTCTGCGGCGAAATGCAAAAGCTACTGGTTGACAGCGGCCCATTCGTCGCGCTCTTCGACGCGAGCGATCGCTGGCATCAGCCTGTTGCGGCCTTCCTGAAGGAATATCGGGGCGAACTGGTCACTTCCGCCGCGAACATCACCGAAGCGGCATGGATTACCGCGAGCGCTTCCCACGCGATGCTGGTCAATCTGCTCACTTGGCTCGGTCGCGGAGCAGTAACCATCCATAACGTCGAGCCCGGAGACATCGTGCGCATCGCGGCGCTTGCGGCGAAATATCGCAGCCTGCGGCCCGACTTCGCCGACCTTGCGCTGCTTGCCCTCGCCGAACGGCTCAAGACCGACCGCATCCTCACCTTGGACCAAAGAGATTTCGCCGTCTACCGGTTAAGGAACGGCAAATCGCTGCGCAATGTGCTGGCAGGAAGGCCGGCGCGATCGTGACGAAAATGCGCTCACGCCAATGGCATCCATCTGGTCGACGGCCGGATCGTCTCGCATCAGCCTAACGCCGTGGAAACGGCGGCGGTCTGAGTTGCTGGCACCGCTTCAGCATGAAGCAGAGTTCGGCGCGGGAGCTAGCGTGCGGCCCGTGACGGGGCCGGCCGCGCCGCTGCGCGCTTGCGCGGCATCAACTTCATGAGCGCCCCGCGCAGCGGCTGCCGCGCGTCCAGTTGCCCGGCGATCCTGCTGCACACGCTGCGGCAGATATCCGCCATGGCCGCATCGGCCAGACGATAGTAGACCTGGCTGCCCTGCTTGCGGCGCAACAACACGCCGCCGCGATGCATCAGGCCGAGGTGGCGGGAAATATTGGTCTGGGTCGCGCCCAGTTCCTCGACGATCTGCGACACGCTCATCTCCTTCTCGCAGACGGCGTGCATGATCTTCAGCCGCGTTGGCTCGGAAAGCACGCGAAAGCATGCTGCGAGCGCCTCAAACACTTCGTCGGAATTGTTCAATAGCTCCCCCTTGGCCTATCTATACACAGAAAACCATATGCGCACATGCGCATATTACGATATACATTTGACAAAAGTCAATATGGCGCCGCGGCGCCGGCGGAAGATGGGTCAACGGTTTTTTGCGGCGACATTTTCAACCATTGCAAGGAGATCATCGTGAAGCTCGTCTTTCAGGCATGGGCGCTGGCCGCGTCGTGCCTGCTGTTTAGCGGCACGGCCCCTGCGGCGCAGGATCATTCGAAATTGCTCAACGGCCCGTTCAAGACCGGCCCGGAGGTGACCAAGGCCTGCTTGCAATGCCACGAGCAGCATGCGAAGGATTTCATGAAGACCCAGCACTGGACCTGGAGCGTCAACCAGGAGGTGCCGGGCAGCGGCAAAGTGGACCTGGGCAAGAAAAACGCAATCAACAACTACTGCATCGCGCTGCCCAGCAACAATCCACGCTGCACCAGCTGCCACGCGGGTTACGGCTGGAAGGATGCGTCGTTTGACTTCAGCAAGGCGGAAAACATCGACTGCCTGGTCTGCCACGACACCACCGGCACCTATAAGAAGCTGCCCGCGGCCTCCGGCAATCCGGCCTACCAGGACACGGAATTCCCGCCCAAGTCCGGCAACATCTGGCGCGCGGCCGATCTGGAGAAGATCGCGAGAAGCGTCGGCCCCACCAGCCGCGCGACCTGCGGGTCTTGCCACTTCTTCGGCGGCGGCGGCGACCACGTCAAGCACGGCGACCTCGACAGTTCGATGGGTTCGCCGAAGCGTACGACGGACGTGCACATGGCGGCCGACGGCGCGAACATGAGCTGCAGCGCTTGCCACAAGGCCGAAAAGCATGCGATCCCAGGCAAGGCGCTGTCGGTTTCCGCTACCGGTGGCGGCGCCACGCTCGACTGCAGTGATTGCCACGCCGGCACCCCGCATAAACAGAACGCCCTGCTGAACAAGCACGCGGACAAGGTGGCATGTCAGACCTGCCATATCCCGATTTTCGCGCGCGCGCTGCCGACCAAGATCTGGTGGGACTGGTCGACCGCGGGCAAGGATGGCCCCGTAACGAAGGACCAATACGGGCTGCCGCTTTACGACAAGCAGAAAGGCGATTTCAAGTGGGCTCAGAACGTGAAGCCGGTCTACCGCTGGTTCAATGGGTCCGTGAGCCGTTACCTGCTCGGGGACATAATGGATCCAACCAAGGTCACGCACCTCAACTACCCGCTTGGCAACCGCGATGACAAGACCGCAAAGATCACGCCCTTTAAGATCATGCAGGGAAAACAGCCCTTCGACTCCGGCAACAACGTCTTCGCGGTGCCGAATCTCTGGGGCGGTTATTGGGGTCACTGGGACTGGAACAAGGCGATCGCCGACGGCATGAAGGCGGCCGGCCTCGATTACAGCGGGCAGTACGGCTTCGCGCCGACGGACATGTACTGGAAGGTCAATCACATGGTGGCGCCCAAAGCGCAGGCTCTGAAGTGCGACGCCTGCCACGGCAAGGATGGCGGGCTGGACTGGAAGGCTCTGGGCTACCAGGGTGATCCGCGGACTGCGAAGAAACGATAGGCCACTCCACGCGCCGCCTGAGCAGGCCCCAGCCGGTGCCCACCGGCTGTAGCCCGGCACCAGGTGGCGGCTTTCTGAAGGTCCGGCCGCAGTACCAGCCGGACTACTTACTGACGCTGACCCTTGCCGTGTTGCGCTTGCCCGGGCAAGCCCCATTGATCTACCTCAAACAAATTGGAGGTCGTTACCATAAGCTATTGAAAATTTGGCCGTCGCGTCTTCGAGAAAAGGGCCGTCAGCCGATGCCTTTGAAACGACGCACCGAGGAGGAGACTCAGATCGCAGGCTGAGCCCTAGTGGCAATCGCGAAAGCGGCGTGCAATTTTTTTCAATATTCCGGAGATACCGGCAGGGTCCTTATTTTGGCTCACCACGCTTCACAGGCCGGGTTTCCGCTTTCGGCCAAGCTCCTCTTCGGGTTTCTCCTGGTCACCGTCCCGTCGCTCATGGCGATGGTTGCCATCAGCCTGTACGCACTCTGGGATTTGAGTACTGTCAACCGCGAACTCCAGGAGATCAGCCGCTCGCTGGAGGCCGTGCAGGGCCTGGAAACCGCGGTGGCGCGAACAGTAACACCGCTCAGCGCTTACCTGGTCGATGGCGCCCCAGGGCAAGACCGGCGATTCGAGGCGTCGATTTTGGATGTCGAGGTTCGAATGAAAGGCTGCAGCGGTGCCACTTGCCACAGTGCCGCAGGCCCGGCGGGCGCGATGGCCGAAAGCCTGGCGCCCTATATTCAGAAAATCAGGGACCGCGGCGCGACCATCTTTGGCGGAGGCGACTTGCCCACAGATCAAGGCAAGGTGCGCGTACTTCACGAGATCAATCAGCAAGGCGAAGAAGCGAACCGCCGGCTCGAACGCATGGCGTCGGCGTTGCTGCAGCGCGTGACCGCCCTTCAGGAAAAGTCGCTGCAAGTGAATCAGCGGGCGTCGGCCCTGATCCTGGTCACCTCAGCGATGGTCCTCGCGCTCGCGGCGCTGGGTGCCTGGCTTCTGTCCCGGCGACTGCTGAGCCATGTGGACGCGCTGCTGACCGGGACCCGGAAGATTGCTGATGGCGATCTTGGCTATCGTGTCGCGGTCACCCAGCCGGATGAAGTCGGGCAGTTGGCCCTATCGTTCAACGCCATGGCGCAGGAACTTCAGGGACACCGGGAGAACCTGGAGCGCATCGTGGATGCCAGGACCGCCGATCTCAAACAGGCCCAGGACTCGCTGGTACAGTCGGAGAAGCTTGCGTCGATCGGTCTGCTGGCCGCGGGCGTCGCGCACGAGCTGAATAATCCGCTCACCAGCATTCTCATGAACGTCAATCTGCTTATGGAAGACGTGGGCGATCAGCCCGCTCTCCGCGCGGAACTTCAGCGCATCAGCGGGGACACGGTACGCTGCAAGTCGATCATCGATGACCTGCTCGATTATTCCCGGCGCCAGGAACTGGCTATCGCGCCCACCGACCTGAATGTCCTGATCCGGGATGCGCTTGAACTGCTTGGCCGCGGCGCACACCTTCAGGGGATCAAGGTCACGTCGGAGCTGTCAAACGAAAATCAGCCAATAGCGTGCGACCCCGCGCGGATGGAGCAGGTGCTGGCAAATGTTCTGGTAAACGCGGTTCAAGCCATGCCGCAAGGGGGCAACTTGACGGTCGGCAGTGCAATTCGGGAGGGCTTTGCGGAAATATCGGTGCGCGATACCGGTTCGGGAATTCCAGAGGCGATCCAGAACCGCATCTTCGATCCGTTCTTCACCACCAAGCCTCACGGTACCGGCCTGGGACTGTCGATTGTCTACAGAATCATGGAGGCGCACGGCGGCAAGGTGAAAGTTCAGAGCATCAAGCACGACGGGGGCGATGCCACCGAACCGGCAGGAACGCGCATTCTTCTGTCGCTGCCGCTGAGCGCGGCGTTTGCGACTGAAGACGTGGCACCTGATGAGCGAGGCTGAATGTATGGAAGTCGAAAAGAAAAAATTCGGAAAAAGAATTCTGGTCGTGGATGACGAAGAGCGCATCTGCGAGGCGGTGAAACGGGCGCTGGAGCGCAGCGGCTACCAGGTGGATACCAGGCTGAGCGCGCTGGACGCTCTGACGGCGGTCCGCAACAGCGCCCCGGACATGGTGATCTGCGACATCAGAATGCCCGACATGGACGGAATGTCGCTGCTTGAACGGATCAAGGAGCACGATCCGAACCTCCCGGTCCTGATCATCACCGGTCATGCCTCGATCGAGTCCGCAGTGGACGCGGTGAGAAAGGGCGCGCAGGAGTACCTCCCCAAACCGTTCTCGCCGGCTCAGATCCGCCTGTTGGTCGAACGCGCCTTCGAGCGCAAGCACCTGATCGAGCAGAACCTGTACCTCAAGACCGAGCTTGGTCATGCGCACAGCAGGAACGTGGTCAAGGGCAGGAGCCCGGTCATGCAACGCATGTTCGACATGGTCGGCAAGGTGGCCGGAACCGACTCCTCGGTGCTGATCACCGGCGAAAGCGGCACCGGCAAGGAAGTGGTGGCCCGCCTTATTCATTTCGGCGGCGCACGGGCCGAAGCGCCGTTCGTGACGGTGAACTGCTCGGCGATTCCAAACGATCTTCTGGAGAGCGAGCTGTTCGGGCATGTGCGCGGCGCATTCACCGGGGCTCTCTATAACAAGCGCGGCAGCTTCGAACAGGCCGAGAGCGGCACCTTCTTCCTGGACGAGATCGGCGACATGCGGCTGGAAATGCAGGCGAAGATTCTCAGGGCACTGGAAGAGCGGAAGATTAGAAAGGTCGGTTCCGAAGACGAGATTCCGGTTGACGTGCGGGTCATCGCGGCAACCAACAAGAATCTGAAGCAGGAGATCGAGGCGGGCCGGTTCCGCGAGGATCTGTTTTACCGGCTGGACATTGTGCGGATAGAGATCGCTCCACTGCGCGAGCACAAGGAGGATATTCCCGTTTTGGCGCGACACTTTCTCAAGGTCTTTTGCGACGAGATGAAAAAGCGGCCGACCGAATTCACCGACGAGGCCATGAGCGTTCTGGAGAACCATGACTGGCCCGGAAACATCAGGGAACTCAGAAACGCAGTGGAACGGGCGCTGATTTTCACCGGTCCTGGCGAACTCATTCGGAGCAGTAATTTTCCGCCGGGCCTGCGTGAAAAGGCGAATGGGCGCGTTCCATCACCTGCACAGGACGTCAGGAGCCTGCGGGAAGTTGAGTTGGCGCATATCCGCGCCGTCCTGGAGGCCTGCGAAGGTAACAGGGCCAGGGCAGCCGAAATCCTTGACATCTCTCCTTCGACGATCTGGCGCAAGTTGCAGGAAGATTCCTAGAGGAGACCGCCGTCGCATAAAGCTCGCGCCGGCTGTGGGAAGCAGCGCGGCGAGCTTTTGGCCGCGCGCTCGTAGCACCCGTCGCGACGCAGCCCCTCGCGTTGCAAAATGCATTGCCGTTGCAAAATGCAACGCGAATAGGTCTTTCTTATCAAGCAGTTGCGCAGAGCAATGCAGAATGCACTGGCAGCGCCATTCCCGCCCCTCGCAAATCGCCTAAGCCTCCGTTAAAACATCCTGCTGAATTAACGGGTTGCAGATTGCCGCAGCGCCCCGGGGCGCTGGCACCGAACTTGCTGTCCTTAATAGAAATTTCACCCCCCGGCGCGGCGAATTCGTTCATGGGCAGCGGCTTGCAAATCATCAGACGTGAACAAAGTGCGCGCTCGCGGCAGCATCGCGGGATTTTTTCCCAGGTGATCTACGAACGTGACGGGCTGGAGATTCTGCACACCGAAATGGAATCCGGAAGCGTATTCGACAGTCAGGAATTCGGTGATTTCTCTGCCGCGCACTACGTCATTGAAGGCACGCCAGTGTTTCGGCAATTGCACGAACGTGCGGACCTGATGCCCGGTGACAGCATCGTCTTTCTCGATCAAAACGCATACACGATATCAAACGGGGCTCCCGATCGTTCGGTTTTCCTGAGCGTTCTGTTCAAGCCCTGCGCAGCACAGCTTGAGTCAAATCAATTGGCGACAAAGGAGACACTTGCATGAAACTGACCAGACGGGAATTTCTCATGGCGTCGGCGGCCACCAGCGCGATGCTGGCGAGCGGGTTGCCGATGGCCCAGTCGAAACCGCAGCCCAGAACCAGCGCGATGGCCGTGCGCAAAGCCAGGGCCGCAGGTCCCGCCACTGGCGAGTGGGTGTCGACGGCCTGCCAGGGGTGTACCCAATGGTGCGCGGTCCAGATCTTCGTGGAAAATGGCCGCGCGGTGCGGGTGCGCGGCAATCCAGCGAGCTTGACCAACCATGGCTACGTCTGCCCACGGGGACACCTGATTCCGCAACAGACCTACGATCCGGACCGCATCAAGGTGCCGATGAAGCGAACCAATCCCATGAAGGGCCGCGGCATCGACCCGAAGTTCGTCCCGATCACCTGGGATGAGGCGCTGAACACCGTCGCCGACAAGATGCTGGAACTGCGCAAGAATAACGAGGCGCACAAGCTTACCTACATCCGCGGCCGCTATTCGCCGACCTCCACGGAACTTCTTTACGGCACGCTGCCAAGGATCTACGGGACGACCAATTACTTTTCCCACAGCGCCATCTGCGCTGAAGCGGAGAAGATGGGACCCGGACTGACCCAGGGCTATTTCGGCTACCGCGACTATGACCTCGCCAACACCAACTGCCTGGTCGCCTGGGGCACCGATCCCCTGGCTTCCAATCGGATGGTGCCCAACACCATTCACCGCTTCGGCGAGATCCTCGCGCGCGGCACGGTGATCGCGGTGGACCCGCGCCTGTCCAATTCGGCGGCAAAGGCGCAGGAGTGGCTTCCGGTCAAACCGGGGACCGACGGGGCGCTCGCCGGCGCCATCGCGCACGTGCTGCTCACCGAGGGATTATGGAACAAGGAATTCGTCGGCGACTTCAAGGATGGAAAAAACCTGTTCGTCGCCGGCCAGGCGGTTGATGAAGCCAGCTTCGCCGAAAAGGAAACGCACGGCCTCATCAAATGGTGGAACCTGGAACTGAAGGATCGCACGCCCGCCTGGGCGGAAGCGGAAACCCTGATCCCGGCCGCGCAGACTGTCCGCGTTGCCCGGGCGATGGGCAAGGCGGCGCCGAAGGTGGCGGTCTTCATGGGTCCCGGCGTCGCGATGAACCCGCGCGGCACCTACGCGGCGATGGCTGTCCACGCGCTGGCCGGCCTGCTCGGCTCGATCGACGCCGAAGGCGGAACGCTGCAGGGCTCCAGCGTGCCGACCGGCGCATTCCCGAAATCCGACGCCTACCTCGACGATATCGCCAAGGGCGCCGGCAAGTTCAAAAAGATCGACGGCCGCGGCGAGAAGGACATGCCCGCGATGATGAATGCCCGGCCCGGCAGCGGTGTGGTGACCAACAATGTCGCCAACGGCATGCTCAAGGATCCCGGCGCGGTCAAGGTGCTGATTTCCTCCTGGAGCAATTTCAACTTTTCCTGCACCGACCCATCGCGCTGGGACAAGGCGCTTGCCGCCGTGCCGTTCTTCGTCCACATGGTGACCAACGCCTCGGAGATGACGCAGTTCGCCGATGTGGTGCTGCCGGCGACGCACAATTCCAGCGAGGGATTCTCGGTCGTCACCAACATGGGCAACCTGCAAGGCTATGCCACCATCCAGCAGCCGGTCGGAAAACGCCTGTGGGACGTGAAACAGGAGGAAACCGAGGTCGTCTGGCTGCTCGCCGAGAAACTCAAGGCGAAGGGTTTCCCCAACCTGTTCGACTACTATGCCAAGGAGTTCAAGGACCCGGAAACCGGCAAGACCGCCGGCAACGAAAAAGAGTTCACCGAAATCGCGGCCAAGATCTCCAGCGCGCCGCTGTGGATGCCCAAACAGCCGCTGCCGGGAGAAAAGTTCGACGGCTGGGCCGGTTTCCGCAAGAAAGGGATGTACAGCGGCGCGAAGTACAGTTTCAAGAAGGGCTGGGGCGGCAAGTTCGCCACCGTGTCCAAGAAATTCGAGTTCTACAGCGAAGCCGCAAAGAAGGGTCTCACCGAGCACGCCGCAAAATACAAAACCACGGTGGATGACATCCTCACCGTCTCCGGTTACGTGGCCCGCGGTGAGCTGGCATTCGTGCCGCACTACGAGCCTCCCAAGCGCCACGGCAGTTTCGATGAGTATCCGTTTACCTTCATCGACTACAAGTCCCGGCTCAATCGCGAGGGCCGCTCGCAGAATCTGCCCTGGTACCAGGAATTCAAGAAAGTCGATCCGGGTGACCAATCCTGGGACGATGTCTTGAAGATGAACCCGGCGGATGGCGCGAAGCTCGGCCTCAAGACGGGAGATTCAGTGAAGGTCTCCTCGATGGCAGGGTCGATGGTCACCAAACTCAGGCTTTGGGAAGGCGTACGGGCCGGCACCGTTGCCAAATGCTACGGCCAGGGACACTGGGCCTACGGCCGCGTCGCCGCGAAGGAT
>MEQV01000062.1:0-672 GCA_001770355.1 Betaproteobacteria bacterium RIFCSPLOWO2_02_FULL_62_17 | reverse complement strand
GGCAACAACAACGACATCCTGGTCGACGACTACGATCGCCTGAGCGGAGCCACGGCCCGCAACGGCGGGTTCACCGGCGTCAAAATTCAAAAAACCTGATTTCCGCATACCGAATTGAAGGAGAAAACAAATGCCTAAATATGGAATGGTCATCGACCTCCAGAGATGCGTCGGTTGCGGAGCCTGCGCGTTTGCCTGCAAGGCCGAGAACAACACCCGCAACCGCGCCAACGGTCAGAGCCACAACTGGGCCGACTTCCTCATGAAAACCGAGGGCAGCTTCCCGAATTCGGTGCAAATGGTGATGCCGGTGCTGTGCAACCACTGCACCGATGCGCCCTGCGTCAAGGCCTGCCCGGTCACGCCGAAGGTGATGTACAAGACGACCGAGGGCATAACGATGCACGACTCCGAACGCTGCATCGGCTGCCGCCTGTGCCAGAACGCCTGTCCGTACAGCAACGCCGAACTCGACGACAAAAGCCTCAACGGCGAGACCTATAGCGTGATCAGTTTCAATGCCCATGGCGGCGATACGCAGCCCTACTGGAATGACAAGACGCAGATGATTCCGGGCTGCACCGCCTCCGGAGCGGAAACCGCCAAAGCCGCCGGCCGCAGATGATTCCGGGCTGCACCGCCTCCGGAGCGGAAACCGCCAAAGCCGCCGGC
>MEQV01000061.1:4335-8140 GCA_001770355.1 Betaproteobacteria bacterium RIFCSPLOWO2_02_FULL_62_17 | reverse complement strand
TTTGAAAATGAATCGGCGAGTGCCCGGGTAATCCGGTCGGTGTTGCCGCCGGTGAGGAATGGCACCACCATCCGCACCGGCTTGGAGGGATAGCTTTGTGCAAATGCGGTGGAGCCACCGGCAACCAGCAAAACGGTTCCCAGGGCTGCTGCGATCACAGGATTAACCATTTTTTCCCCCTCACAGGTTTGAGCAAGTTTGAACTGAGCGGATTCTACCCGTTGCCCCAGACCTCGCGCGCCACCTCGACCACCAGTTCGAGCTTCTTCCACTGCTCGTCGGCGGTGAGCTTGTTGCCGTGGTGGGTGGAGGCAAAACCGCATTGCGGTGATATACATAGATTCTCGAGCGGCACATAGCGCGCCGCCTCGTTGATGCGGCGCTTCAGGACATCTTTCGATTCCAGTTCGGGCAACTTGCTGCTCACCAGGCCGAGCACCACGCGCTTCGTTTTCGGCATGAAGCGCAGGGGTTCGAAACCGCCGGCGCGGTCCGAGTCGTATTCGAGGAAGAATCCGTCCACCTTGATTTCGTTGAACACCGCCTCGGCCACCGAGTCGTAGCCGCCGGAGGCCACCCAGGAACTCATGAAATTGCCGCGGCAGGTGTGCATGGTGATGGCCATGCCCTCCGGCCGGTCGGCAATGGCGCGATTGATGGCTGCCGCATAGGTATGCACCAGCTTTTCGGGATCGTCGCCGCGTTTGCGCGTCATCTCGCGAAAGCCGCTGTCGCACAGCATCGAGTAGCTGGTGTCGTCGATCTGCAGATAGCGGCAGCCGGCGGCATGCAGATCGCGGATTTCCTCGCCGTAAGCACGGCCCACGTCCTGCCAGAGTTCCTCGATATCCGGATAGGCCTCGGTGCTGACAGAATTTCTGCCGCCGCGGTGGTGCAGCATGGCAGGCGCCGGAATGGTCATCTTCGGCGTTCGCGTGGTCACGGACTTGAGAAAGCGGAAGTGCTCGACAAAGATCGGGCGCGTGCGCTTGAGTTTCCTTGCCACGAACATGATGGGCGGCATTTCTTCGTTGGGTATGCCCTTGAACGCCGCGACGCCGGGGTCGCGCTTGGTTTCCACGCCGTCGAGGCCCGACAGAAAATCCACGTGCCACCAGTCGCGGCGGAATTCGCCGTCGGTGATCGCCTGCATGCCGGTGCCTTCCTCCCTGGCCACCGCCTCGCGGATGCAGCGATCCTGCACCTCGCGCAAGGCTTCGGCGCTGATTTCGCCGCGCTTTGCCTTGGCCCGGGCCTGGGCCAGTTCCGCGGGGCGCAGCAGACTGCCGACATGGTCGGCGCGAAAGGGAATTCGGGCGGAATTGCTCATCGTTGGTGCTCCTCTTGAGGTCTCGTTGACGCGAATTTAGCGCATTTGGGGCCAGCCATGCCGGGAATGAATCGTCAGATCGGCGGCGGGACATCCCTCGTCGCCTGCGGGACCTCGTCACTTGGCTTCATGAACCACGCCACGATCACCGAGGCCAGCGTGACCAGGCCGAGAAACATGAAGCACTCATCGAACGCCGCGAGGATCCCGTCAGGGTCCCCGCCAATCACGGTCTTGGCGATGCCATGCGCATGCAGGCGCCAATCGAGAATGATGCCCGTGGCGCTGATACCCACTGCGCCGCCCAGGTGCCGCAGAAAAATCGACAGGGTCAAGGCCTGCGGCATGTCGGCGCGCGCGAGCCCCTGCGTGCTGCCGAGCAACAGCGCCGGATGCAGAATGGCAAAACCGACGCGCCCGATGATGGCCCAGGCGACGATGGTCCAATAGGAGGATTCCCGATCGACCGCCGCGGTAAGCAGGGTCGATGCGGCGAACAGCAGGTTGCCCGCGATCACCAGTTCCCGCGACGGCCAGGCATCGGCCATGCGCCCGCCTATGGGCATGCACAATGCCAGCGCGATGCCCGCCGGCAGGATCACCAGGCCCGCATTGGTGGGCGTGTAAGCGAGCGCCATCTGCAGGAATATCGGCAGCAGATAGGTGACACCGAAAATACTGAAGCCGAACATGAACGAAACCATCGCGCCAAACAGGAATTGGCGGCGCGCAAACAGGCGTATCTGCAGAAGCGGATCTGATTTTCGCAATTGGTAGAGCCCGAAGCCCGCCAGACCCGGGATCGCCAGTCCGAGCAGCAGCCAGCCGTGCAGCGCGTCACCGCCGTGGGAGAACGCCGCCAGGCCGTTGAGCAGGCAGACGATGGCCAGTGAAATCCATGTCAGTCCGATCCAGTCGAGCGGTTTTTCCTGCATGAAACTCGAGGACACGGGCAAAAGCCGGCGCGCGAGCAACCAGGCGATCACGATGAAAGGGGCCGAGACCAGGAAGACGGAACGCCAGCCGAAGGCTTCGACCATGTATCCGCCGATGGCCGGGGCCGAGGTCGGCGCCAGCACCGCGCCAAGGCCGTACATGCCCATGGCGCGCCCCTGTTCCTGCGGGCCGAAGGCTCGGGCGATGACGATATTGGGCAGCGGTTGCAGGACGCCGGCGGCCGCGCCTTCGATCACGCGCATGGCGATCAGCAGCGCGAAGCTGCCGGAGAAAAACGCGCCGATGCCCGCCGCCAGCATCAGCAGGATCGCCCCGGTGAAGGTATAGCGCAGCGCGAACCGCGCCAGCAGCCACGGCGCCAGCAGGTGCGCGGGCACGCTCGCCAACATGAAGGCCGCGGCGACCCATTGGGCGCGGTCCTGGCCGATGGCGAACTCCTGGCTGATATCGGGCACCGCGACGGTGACAATGGTCGAGCCCACGAATGAGGCCATGCTGCCGACCATCACCGTGACCAGCAGCAGCCATTTGTAACGCTCGCCGTGTCGGGCGCGAAGGGCGTCGGCAGAATCTGTTTCGCTGTGCCGCGCACGTGGCATGCCGGCGGTATTTTTGTTGGAGGCGGCGATGGCGTAATGGCCTTCGGTTTGGCGAGGCGCCCGGTGCGGTTGCACAATGGCCGATAATTAGTGTATCACTGCGCTTTCGCCGCGCGGCCCACACCCTGTTGATGGAGTAAAACCGAATGCCACAGCGAATTTCGCAGACCCTGACCGCCGTATTCATCGATCCCAAGGTCGAATGGTATCGGTCCAATTTCGCCGGCAAGTTCCCCGGTCTGGCGGTGCACGTGGTGCCCGATGGCAAAGCGGCACAGAGCCTGATCCCCGAAGCCGATGCCATTCTTGCAATGGGACATCATTTCAATAATGAGATGCTGGGGAAGGCGAGCCGGCTCAAATGGATCCAGGCTTTTACCACCGGCGTGGATCAGATCGTGCTCCAGCCTTCGTTGCGGCGCGAGGTTCTGGTGACTTCAATGCGCGGCATCCACGGCCCGCAATTGTCGGAGATGGCTTTCATGCATATGCTGAATCTGTCGCGGAACTACCGGCAGATATTGAGAAATCAGGAGCGCGGCGCCTGGGTCAAGGTGCCGCAGCCGCGGCTTTGCGGAAAGACGGTGGTGATCGTTGGCGTGGGCCTGATCGCCGAGGAACTGGCGCCGCGCTGCAAGGCCTTCGGCATGAAGGTGATCGGTGTCACCAGCGTGCCGCGCGAGCTGCCCGGGTTCGACCTCATGATGAAGAGGGACGAGCTTGCCGAGGCCGCTGCCCTGGCGGACTTCATTATCGTGCTCGCTCCCTACACGCCGGAAAATGACAAGCTGGTGAGCAAGAAAGTGATCGATTCCATGAAACCCACCGGCATCATCGTCAATATCGCCCGCGGCGGCGTGTGCGACGAAGACGCGATCCTCGCGGCGCTACGTGAAAAGCGCATCGGCGGCGCGGGCCT
>MEQV01000061.1:0-4294 GCA_001770355.1 Betaproteobacteria bacterium RIFCSPLOWO2_02_FULL_62_17 | reverse complement strand
TCTGGAAGGAGGAGCGGGTCATGGTCACGCCGCGCATGTCCGGGGGCAGCGACGATTACCACACACTGACGATTCCGACGATCACCGCCAACCTGAAATGCTTCGTCGAGGATCGCATGCAGGACATGATCAACGTCGTGGCGCATTAGATAAGAAAAACCGGGGACGTACCACGGTTTTGTGCTTGAAACCGTGGTACGTCCCCAATTTTCCTATTTCCGTTTTGCTTAAAAACTCGTCTTGTCCGCGCCCTTCAACTGCAGCATCTTGCGCGCCTCATCCGGTGTGGCGATCTCGAACGACAGCTCCTCGAGGATGCGGCGGATCTTGCGCACCTGTTCGGCGTTGGTCTTGGCCATCTGCCCCCTGCCCAGATACAGGCTGTCCTCCAGGCCGACGCGCACATTGCCGCCCATGATGGCGCCCACCGTGAGCAGCGACATCTGGTAGCGCCCCGCGCCGAGAATCGAGAAGCGGTAGTTCTCGCGGCCGATGAGGCGATCCGCCGTGGTGCGGATGTAGGTGAGGTTTTCCGGATCGGGGCCCATGCCGCCCAGAATGCCGTAGATCGATTGCAGGAAGATCGGCGGCTTGACCAGTCCTTCCTCGAGGAAGAACGCCAGGTTGTACAGATGCCCGAGGTCATAGCATTCGAATTCGAATTTGGTGCCGCAGCCCTCGCCCAGTTCCTTCAGCACATGCTTGATGTCGCGGAAGGTGTTGCGAAAGATAATGTCCTCGGTTCCCTCGACATAAGGTTTTTCCCAGTCGTATCTCCAGTTCTTGATCTTGCGCGCCGCCGGGTGGATGGAAAAGTTCATCGAGCCCATGTTGAGCGAGCACATCTCGGGCTTGGCCATCAGCGGATAGGCAAGGCGGTCCTCCAGGCTCATCTTGGTGCTGCCGCCGGTGGTGATGTTGATCACGGCGTTGGTGGCCTTGGCGATGCGCGGCACGAACTGCTTGAATACGGCGGGGTCCGGCGTCGGCCGCCCGTCCTTCGGGTCGCGCGCGTGCAGGTGCAGGATCGAGGCACCGGCCTCGGCGGCCTCGATGGCCTGTTCGGTGATCTGGTCAGGCGTCAGCGGCAGATATTCCGACATGGCCGGCGTATGAATGGCGCCGGTCACGGCGCAAGTGATGATGACTTTATCGGCCATGATTACTCCTTGGTCTGGTTGCTCGGCGGTCAATCAATCGCGGGGTTGACACGCGCGCGGCGAGTTGACAGCGATGCGCATTACCGCCTAGCATCGGCGGGATGCGGTGCAAACTTACCGCATATCGCTTACCAGCACAACGACGTAACTCAAAGGAGGTTTCCTATGCCCAAGCCACGCGGCTATACCTGGCCGGGCCTCGGCACGACCGGGCTCACATTCACCGAACTCTCGCACCCATGGGGCCTGGGCGTTCCCAACTGGCCCTACTTCGAGGACGTCAAGATCGAGCGCCTTCATTACATGGCGAAGTCCGGCGTGCTCACGCAGCGCATCACCACCGTGATGCATTCGGGCACGCACATCGATGCGCCCGCGCACGTGGTCGAAGGCACTCCGTTCCTCCATGAAGTGCCGCTGGAGTGCTTTTTCGGCACCGCCGTGGTGGTCTCGATCCCGAAGAAGAAATGGGAAATCATCACCGCCAAGGACCTGGAAAATGCCCGGCCCAAGATTCAGAAGGGCGACATCGTTTTCGTCAATACCGGCTGGCACCATTGCTACAGCGACAGCCGCCAGTATTACGCTTACTCCCCGGGCTTTTACAAGGAAGCAGGCGAGTGGTTCGCCGAGAAGCAGGTGAAATTGATCGGCACCGACACCCAGGCGCTCGATCATCCCCTGGGCACCGCCATCGGCCCGCATGGCCCGGGCGCGCCGCATGGTCTCTTGCCTGACGTCAATGCCGAATACAAACGCGTCACCGGGCGCGACGTGATCAAGGACTTCCCGCTGTGGGAGCCCTGCCATCGCGCCATTCTTTCGGCGGGCATCTGCGGCATCGAGAACATGGGCGGAGATATCGACAAAGTCACCGGCAAACGCGTCACCGTCGCGGCGTTCCCGTGGCGTTGGGTCGGGGGCGACGGCTGCATCACCCGCGTGGTCGCGATGACCGATCCCAAGGGCAAGTTCCGCATCGAGCGCTGAGCCTGTCGGGAGCGGCATTCCCGATACCGCGGTAGAGAAAGGGGGCGTCGCCCCCTTCTCGTTTCCTGCTATTCAATTAACGAAGGAGTCTCAATCATGAAAGTCATGAAAATCGGCGATGTCAAACCCTATGCGGCGGCAAAGCATTTCAACATGGTGGCCATGCGCCTGCAGGGCTGGGATGTCACCGACTCCAAGAATTTCTGGGTCGGCTTGTCGCACTTTCTGCCCGGTGGCGGCGCGGAAATGGATGCGACACCGCTGGAAAAAGTCTATATCGTGACCGCGGGTGAAGTGACCGTGATCACCAAGTCGGGTGAAGTCAAGCTCGGACCGCTGGATTCCATCTACCTAGAGCCGGGCGAAGCGCGCGCGGTGGAAAACCGCACCAACCTGACGGCGTCGATGCTGGTGGTCATGCCCTATCCGCCCAAGTAGACGGGCATCACTTCCACAAGCTGCGGCGCTCCGGCGAAAGCCGCAGTCCTGCATGCAGGGGATTGCATTGTCTATGAAAACGACAGTACTGGTCATCGATCCCGATGCCGAATATTTCCGCGACAAACTGCTCGCGGATTTTCCGGGCATCAGGGTTCTGACTGCCCACGGGTTGAGGGACGTCGGCGACAAAGCCGCCGAGGCGGACGTGCTGGGGGCCATGGGCAGCAAAATGATCTTCCAGGAAGAACTTCTGGAGAAAGCCGGCAAGCTCAAGTGGATCCAGGCATTCACCACCGGCACCGACAAGATTACGCCGCTGAAATCGTTCCGAAAAGAAACGGTGCTGACGACTACGCGCGGCATGCACGGCGCGCAGATGGCGGAAATGGCGCTGATGCAGATGCTCGCGCTCGCGCGCGATCTGCCGCGCATGCTGCGCAATCAAGCCGACGCCAGGTGGGACCGCTTTCTGCAGAGAAGGCTCTATGGCAAGACCGTTGTCATCCTGGGCGTCGGCATCAGCGGCGAGGGCCTCGCCTCACGTTGCAAGGCCATGGGCATGAGGGTGATCGGGGTCACCGGCACGCCGCGGCAGTCTCCTAATTTCGACCGCATGGTGAAGCGCACGGAACTGGAAACCGCCGTGAAGGACGCGGATTTTCTGGCGATCGTGGTGCCCTACGAGAAGGAAACCCACAAGATCGTGAACGCGAGGATCTTCGCCGCGATGAAACCCACCGCTTATTTGGTCAACATCGCGCGCGGCGGCGTGCTCGACGAGCAGGACCTGCTGGTGGCATTGCGCGAGAAGAAGATTGCCGGCGCTGCGCTGGATGTCTTCGATGTCGAACCCCTGCCGCCGGACAATCCGCTGTGGCGGGAACCCAACGTGATCATCACGCCGCACCACGCGGGACAGAGCGATGTCTACAATGAGCAGGTCTACGACATTTTCGCGCCGAATCTCAGGTGCTACCTGGAGAATCGTTACACGGAAATGAGAAACCTGATCGAGCACTGATTCGGCCGGCATTCAGCAGGCCATTTGTTTTTTCCTTACAGGAGCCGCGACATGTCAGCTGTCATGGATAGGCCACAACGCATGAATGAGCGTCTTTGCAATCCGATTTCCGGTCAGGAACTGGACCGGCGCTGGACCGCGGTGCGCGCGCACATGCGAGCTGCCGGCATTGACGCGCTGGTGATGCAATGCTCCAACGATTTCCTGGGGGGCTATGTGCGCTGGTTCTCGGGCTCTCCGGCCACCCACGCCTATCCGCGCGCGGTGCTGTTTCCGCTGGACGGGCTGTTGAGCGTGGTCCACCAGGGCAATTCAGGCGGGGTGATCAAAACCGACGGCATCACCCATCCCAATTACGGCATAGGCAAACGCCTCACCACGCCCAGTTTCGTCACCGCGGCCTACACCGGCGGCTACGACGCTGAGATCGTCGCCGCGGAAATCGCGGCGAACGGCTACCGGACGGTCGGGGTGGTGGCGCCCGCCACCTGGTACTACACCTTCGGCGTGCAGTTGAAGGAACTTGCCAAAGGCGTCACCTTTGTCGATGCCACCGACGCGGTGGACCAGATCAAGGCGATCAAGAGCGCCGAGGAAATCGACTGGATCAAGAAGTGCGCCGCCATGCAGGACCAGGTCATGGCCAAGCTGCGCGAGCACATCCGTCCCGGCATGAAGGATT
>MEQV01000060.1 GCA_001770355.1 Betaproteobacteria bacterium RIFCSPLOWO2_02_FULL_62_17 | reverse complement strand
CACGAGAGCCGCCCCCGCACGGTTTTCCACGATGACCGGCTGGCCAATGGCAGACTGCAGTTGCTCGCCGAACGCCCTGGTGACATAGTCGAATGTGCCGGCCGGCGGCTGGGGCGATATGAAGCGAATTGGCTTCGAAGGATAGCCCTGCGCCAGAACTGCCTGTGCCGATACCAGCATCGCGGCTGCCGTTAAAGCCATTGCGGCGGCATTGCCGCCCATGCGTTTCATGTCCAATCAGCCTTACGTAGATGTGCCGTAAATACTATCATTGTTCCCAGTGGCGTGAACAGCAAGTGACGCCAATCTTTGCGACGTTAAACCGTCGCGCGCCTGAAGTTTCATTCGGCAGGGATCCAATCCGCGAAGGAAAGTCAAAATGAAGTCAATCTGTGTTCGTTTCATGATCGCGCTGCTCGGCGGTCTTTGGGTTTCATATGCAAGCGCCCAGGCTTTCCCGAGCAAACCGATTCGTATCATCGTTCCCTACGGTCCGGGCGGAACCACGGACGCGATAGCGCGCGCCGTTGGTCCGCAGATCACTGATTCGACCGGCCAGCCGGTCATCGTCGAACACCGGCCCGGTGCAGGAACCGTCGTGGGAATGCGGGCCTGCGCGGGCGCGGCGCCGGATGGATACACGGTTTGCATTACCGTTCCGGACAGCCTCTCCTACAATCCTCATCTCTTTACCGACGTCCTGTACGACCCCGACACGGACTTCACGCCGATAACGAATCTCGCCTTCACCAGCAACCTGCTGGTAGCAAGCGCCAGGGTGCCGTTCAATTCCTTCAAGGAAATGGTGGCGTACGCAAAGACCAAGCCGGGTGCAATCAACTGGGGAACCTGGGGTGCGGCAACGCTTCCCGATGTTTACCTCAGGTGGGTCCGGTACATGGCCGGCGTGGATATCACAGCCGTTCCCTACAAAGGGCTGGCTCCGGTCATCGCCGCGCTATATTCCGGAGAAACCGATGTGACCTACATCGGCTTCGGCACCGCGCTGCCGGCAATCAAGGCCGGCAAACTCAAGCCCATCGTGACCGTGGGCGCCCGGCGCTCGGTGCACATGCCGGAGTTGCCGACCCTGGCCGAGGAAGGCGGTGATCCGAATCTCACCAGTTACTTTGGCGTCTTCGGTCCGGCGAAACTGCCGCCTCCCGTCCTGGAAAGACTCAACAGGGAGTTTGCGAACGCCATCCGCTCGCCGCGCCTCGAGGATTTCCGCCGTTCCTACACTCTTGAAGCGGTGGGCAACTCCGCCGCTGAATTCGCCCAATTCACACGGGCGGACCGGGCGAATGCCGGGAAGCTCTTCAAGTCCATCGGCATACAGCCTTCCAAGACACCGTTCTGACCGCCATGTTCACGCATTGCATTACCAGGCGGCCCGCCGGCGCATTCAGTCCTGAAAACTGAAATGACCCCATACATAGGACAATCAATCCAGCGCGTCGAGGATGCGCGCTTCCTTAGCGGCCAAGGCAGCTTTAGCGACGATATCGCGCTGCCGGGACAGGTCTATTGCGCTTTCCTGCGCTCGCCCCACGCGCACGCAAGCATCATTGCCATAGACGCGACCCGGGCGCTGCGGGCACAAGGGGTAATCACTGTCCTGACCGGCGCCGATTACCTGGCCGATGGGCTGGACGGTGTGCGGCACATGCCCAATCCTGCGGATCCCGTCGATATCTCGCTGCGCGCATTTATCGCGCCCCCCGGCGAATCAATTGTCGATCTGCCGCACTGGCCACTGGCAATCAAGCGGGTGAGGCACGTGGGACAAGCGCTGGCCCTGGTCGTGGCGACAAGCGCGGCCGCCGCGCGTGACGCGGCGGAACTCATCGACGTCGAGTACCAGGTGCTGCCGGCCGTAGTGTCCCCCGTCGCAGCCATGGCGGAGGGAGCGCCGCAGCTCTGGGACGAAGCGCCGCGCAATCTGTGCTTTTCACTGAGCTACGGTGATGCCGAGGCCACCTCGAACGCAATCGAGCAGGCTGCACACGTCATCCGCCATGAGTTTGTCCATAATCGTGTCGCGAGCTGCCACCTGGAACCGCGGGCGGCGCTGGGCAATTACGATCCGGAAACCGATCTTCACACGCTTATCTCAGGCAACCAGGGTGTGTTCGCGCAGAAGCTGGCGCTCGCCGCTGCCCTGAAAGCGCCACCTGAGCGCGTGCGCGTCGTCTGCCCCGACGTTGGCGGCGCCTTCGGAACGAGAAACAACGTCTATCCGGAACAAGTGGCCGTCATGTGGGCTGCAAAGCGCCTCGGCAAGCCGGTGAAATGGACGGGCGACCGCAGCGAGGCATTCCAATCCGACTACCAGGCACGCGACTGTATCGTGCGCGCCGTCCTGGCGCTGGACCGCGAGGGCGTCATTCAGGCCTACGAACTCGAATGGTTCGGCAACATCGGATCCACCACCGTCGCCTTTGTCGCGCTGGCCAATGGCAGAAGGATTCCGGCCAGCGTTTATCACGTCCCCGTGGCGCAGGTACGCTCGCATGCCGTGCTGACCAACACCGTTCCCACCGCGCCTTACCGCGGCTCCGGCAGGCCGGAGGCGATTCACATGCTGGAGCGTCTGCTGGATATTGCCGCGCGGCGCATGGGCATCGATCGCGCAGAGATCCGCCGCCGCAATATGGTGCGCCGGGAAATGCTCCCCTATCGCAGCGTCATGAACATTGTCTATGACAGCGGCGACTTCCACGGGTATATGGACCAGGTGCTTGCCGCCTCCGATTGGCAGGGCTTTCCGGCGAGAAAGGCCGCGGCGCGCGCCCGCGGCAGGCTTGCCGGCATCGGCTTGGCGAACCATATCTCGGGACCGGTGGGCGCGCCGTTCGAGCGCAACACCGTACGAGTGCTGGGCAGCGGCAGGGTCGAAGCGACGGTCGGAACCCAATCGAGCGGGCAAGGTCATGAAACCAGCTTCGCGCAAATTATGGCCGACTTGCTGGGCGTCTCCATGGAGACCATCCATATACGCCATGGTGATACCGACTTCGTGACGCTCGGTGGCGGGACGCATTCGGAGCGGTCCATGCGGCTTACGGGGACGTTGATGGTAAAGAATTCAGCCGAAATCATCGAACGGGGCCGCGCGGCGGCCGCCTCCTTGCTTGAAGTGGCCGCGCAGGACCTGGTCTACGAAGCGCCGTTCTATCGCCTCAGCGGGACGGACCGGGTAATCAGCTTGTTCGAGGTCGCAGGCGCGATCGAATCGGGAAAATGCCGCGACGATTTGAACGGAAAGCTGGAAGCAAGCAGCGATTTCAAGGGCAGGATTCCCGCTTATCCGGCGGGAGCGGCGGTGTGCGAGCTGGAAATCGATCCCGACACGGGGGCGGTGGAGATTACGCGCTATACCACGGTCGACGATGCCGGCCGGCCGATCAACCCCATGCTGATAGAAGGCCAGACGCACGGTGGCATCGCCCAGGGCGTGGGACAGGCTCTGTTCGAAGGAATAATTTTTGACGGCGATTCAGGGCAGATCCTGACAGGCTCCTTCGCCGACTATTGTCTTTGCCGCGCGGACAACCTGCCTTCGTTCTGCGTGGGACAGGCCGAGGATCCGACAGAAGGAAACCCATTGCGCATAAAAGGGGGCGCCGAAGCCGGAATAATGCCGGCTACGGCGGCAGTCATCAATGCATTGTGCGACGCTTTGTCGGATGTGGGAGTGGAAGACATCCCGATGCCTGCCACACCGGCTGTCGTATGGAACGTGCTCGCAACGCGTCAACCTTCTGGCCGCCTCCATCGTTGAAAATCCCAGGTTCAATCAGGATCTCGCCACGGTGCGTTAGAGCATCGCGCCTGGCTGCTCGAGCGCGAATTCGCGCAACTGGCCGGTGATCCACTCGTAGGCCTCGTCGACCGAGTCGGTGCGATGCATCAGCTCCAGATCGCGCGCGTCGATGGTGCCATGGCGCACCAGCGCGTCAAAATTGATGACCTCCTTCCAGAATTCGGTGCCGAAAAGCACCAGCGGCATGGGCTTGCGCATTTTCCTCGTCTGTACCAGGGTCAGGAGTTCGAACATTTCGTCAAGCGTGCCGAAGCCTCCGGGAAAAAGGATCACCGCTTTCGCCAGATAGGCGAACCAGAACTTGCGCATGAAGAAATAATGAAAGTGAAACGCCAGCTCGCGCGTGATGAAGGGGTTGTCGTGCTGCTCCAGCGGCAGGGAAATGCCCAAACCGATGTTGGTGCCGCGCGCCTCGGAGGCGCCGCGATTGGCGGCCTCCATGATGCCCGGCCCGCCGCCGGTGCAGACCACGAAGCGGCGCTCCTTCGGGTCCAAGGTCTTGGACCATTGCGTCAGCCGGAAGGCCAGTTCGCGGGCGGACTCGTAGTACGCCGACATGCGCAACGCCGTTTGCGCCTGCGCAACATCGCCCTCTCCGGCCTGCGCCTCCCTGAGCGCCGCCTCGGCCTGTGCGCGCGGCCGGATGCGCGCCGAGCCCATGAAGACGATGGTGTCTTCGACCTTGTACTGCTCGAAGCGGCTGCGCGGTTCGAGGTACTCGGCAAGGATGCGCAGGGCACGTGCGTCCTTGCTATTGAGGAAGCTCTTGTTGCTGTACGCTTTCTGCGCGCCGCGTGTGCTCATTTGACCATTCCCGATGCCCGGTAATGTAGATACAACTCGCGGCAGGCCCAGGCATCCGTGGCCGCGTAGAGGATCTGCGCCGGCGACAACTGCGCCGCGGCCCAGTTCGAGGTTTGCTTGCCCTTCGGAATCCGGAACCTCAGGAAAATGCCGGCGAGGTTGCGCAGTCCCGAATGCTCCAGGCCGTAACGTCTGGCGATACTGCCCGGATCGAACATATTCACCGCCTCGAAGGGAAACACGTCCTTGAGCGAGCGCAGATCGTCCGCAAAGCCGATGCCAGCCTTGACAATGCGCGATGCCGAGAGCATGCCGGCGAGCACCGGGAATACCTCCTGCCAGCGCAAAGGAAACAGGTATACCGCTCGGGCGGTCGCCACCTGCACCAGGCAGGGCAGGTGATGCACCCCCTTGGTGAATGCGGGCCGCGTCTCGGTATCGAAACCCACGAGGTCTTCCTCAAGCAGATCCGCCTGCGCGCGCGCCAGATCCCGCGGAGTCTCTACCACGCACACCTCGCCTTGGTAGCGGCGGATGGGCAGTCTCGCCATCTCTTCCCGGGAGATTGTGAGTGCAATTTCGCAGTTCAAATCGGAGGCTGACAATTGAGTGTGGCGTCGTATTGCAAGGACTTTGGAGGGTAGCGCATTTCGCCCGATACTCCGCGCCTATTGGGCGCTAAAGTTCGCGCAATGGTATCCGCGCCGCGGCCCGCTGCCACCGGGACGATGAAACACTAACCTAGAGATGATCATTTTGAACCAGTCCCGCGGATAAGCACTTGCGGTACGATTGAGGGATGTCAAACTGCGGACGATGCCAAGAGCTTAAGCTGAAAAACCTGGCGTGCGCAATCAGATAGCCCGCCTTGATGGCGGTTCGCAGAAGTCACACCGCGGTCCGACCGGGCCGCAATCCGGCAATGAAGAAATAATGACCAGCTTATCAACGCATTTCAGATCGCCGATCGCAGGATTAAGCCATGCTTGGGCGCGTGAACCCGGTGAGGCAATCATCCGCGGTCGCCACCTGTGTGCGACAAGGCCGCAATGATCGCCAAATTGAACTGGGAAAACCACAGCGACGCCAGCGTAGAGGAGTTCCGGTGGCCCGCTCCGCCCTATTTGGAGTTCGTGCTGGAGAAAGACCGCAGCGGCTGGGCCGATTGCCTGTTGAGTTTCAGGAACGGCAGGCATTTAACCGGACAGCTGCGCAGTTTTCAGGCGGATGCGGCGCTGCTGACGTTTCAGGCGGACGGCGCGGCGGAAGCCGTCAGCCACCCGTTTTCAGCGCTGCTGAAACTGCAGTTGCTGCAACCCGTCCGGATGAGTCAGCGAACGCCGCCGGTGAGCGCGACGGAAACAGTCCGGCCTGTGGAGCGCTACTCGTTCCGGATCCAACTCGTGAATGGCGAGAAGTTCCTCGGGGTAACCCTTGGCTATGTCAGCGCACTGTGCGGTTTGTTCCTGTATTTTCCCGAAGATAATGACGAGGTTATCCGCTGTTTCGTGCCTGCACAGGCGGCGCAAACCTGCAACATTGATGCACCCTTTGGGCAGGTGCTGATTGATCAGAACGCCGTTTCACCCGAAGCCGTAGGTGTGGCGCTGAATTTGCAGGCGTTGATGCGCACGCAAAGGCTCGGCCAGTACCTCACGGCGAACCAATTCGTGTCGCAGGAACAGCTCAGCGCGGCGCTGGAACTAAAGCGCGATCGCCCCAAACAGAAGCTGGGCGAAGCCTTGATAGAACTCGGTTTCATTACCAGCTCGGAACTGGACCTGGCGCTGGGGGGCGACGCACGGGAACGCACCATGCCGATCGGGCAGATCCTGCAGAGAAAAATGGGTATCGTGGACGAGCAGGCGATCAACGGAGCGATGGCGAACAGGCTGGGCATACCCACGGTAGACCTCAAAGCCAAGATCGCTCTCGACATACTTGCCAAGATTCCGGCGGCCATCGCACACCGTCGCCGCGCCATGCCGCTGTGCGAGGCGGAAGGCGCGCTGGTCGTGGCGATCGAGAATCCAATGGATAACGCGGTTCTGGAGGAACTGCGGTTGATCACCCGCATGAAGATTCTGCCGGTGACCGCATCCGCACAGGACATTAGCGCTTCGCTCACCAGCCACTACGGTCCCGCGCCGATTGGCGCAACAGCGACGCCTGTCATGGCCGACCGCAGAAAGCGCAGCCGGCTGGCGCCACCGGCAGCCGAGTCAGCGCAACGCACCGAAGCCGGGGTGCAGGAACTCATCTCGCGGCTGGCCGCGGAGAGCGACAACCAGGATATCGCGGAACAGCAGGCTGTCAGCAGCAACAGCGCGCTGGTAGGATTGGTCAACAGGATAATACTTGACGCTGTCCAGCAAAAAGCGTCCGACATCCATATCGAAGCGAACCTCGGGCCCAAGACCACGCGCGTCCGCTTTCGCAAGGATGGCAGCCTGGTGAACTATCTCGAACTGCCTTCCCAGTTCCGCAACGCTGTGGTTTCCCGAATAAAAATCATGAGCCAGCTCGACATCACCGAGCGCCGCAAACCCCAGGACGGCAAGATTGATTTCAGCCGCTTTGGCCCGGCGCCGGTGGAACTGCGGGTCGCAACTGTTCCCACGACCGGCGGCCTGGAGGACGTTGTCATGCGCGTTCTGGCCGCAGCCAAACCGGTTCCTATCGATGACCTGGGCCTGGAGCAGGGAGCCTTGAATACGATCAAGCGGCTCATTTCCAAGCCGCACGGACTGTTCCTCGTATGCGGCCCCACGGGCTCCGGGAAGACCACCACGCTGCATTCATTGCTCGCGTTTCTCAATACCCTGGAGCGCAAGATCTGGACGGCGGAGGATCCGATCGAGATCACGCAGGCCGGCTTGCGACAGGTTCAGGTCAATGCCAAGATCGGCTGGACGTTTGCCGCCGCCATGCGCAGCTTCATGCGCGCAGACCCCGATGTCATCATGGTCGGCGAGATGCGCGATGCCGAAACGGCCAAGATCGGCATCGAGGCCTCGCTGACCGGGCACCTGGTTTTGTCGACCCTGCACACCAATAGCGCGCCCGAGAGCATCGTGCGCCTGCTCGATCTGGGCATGGATCCGTTCAACTTTGCCGACGCACTGCTCGGCGTGCTGGCGCAACGCCTGGCGCGGCGGCTTTGCCCCGAATGCAAGCTCAAGTACACGCCGACCCCGGTGGAACTCGAAGAACTGGCGGCACAATACTGCAACGAGACCGCGATCGACGCGCGCAAACAGGTGAAAACATGGAACGCAAGGTACTTTGGTGACAACGGAAAGATCACCCTTTTCCGCGCGCATGGCTGCGAGCACTGTGATCGCACCGGATATCAGGGCAGGATCGGACTATGCGAACTGTTGGTGGCCGATGCCGCGATCAAACGCCTGCTGCAGTCCAAGTCTCAAGTGCCGGACGTAAAAAGCGCGGCAATCGCCGCCGGCATGCGCTCGCTCCGGCAGGATGGCATCGAGAAAGTCCTGCAGGGCATCA
>MEQV01000059.1:12374-12672 GCA_001770355.1 Betaproteobacteria bacterium RIFCSPLOWO2_02_FULL_62_17 | reverse complement strand
AGATCCTGACCAACTCGCGCATGTGCGCCGAAGGGCATCGCCCGCTGTGCCAGGACACCGGCATCGTCAATGTGTTCATGAAAATCGGCATGCAAGTGCAATGGCAGGATTTTGGCGGCGGATCGATCGCCGACGCGGTGAATGAAGGGGTGCGCCGCGCTTACACGAATGCGGACAATCCGCTGCGCGCCTCGGTTCTTTCCGATCCGATATTCACCCGCAAGGGCACCAAGGACAACACCCCGGCGGTCATCCATATGGAAGTGGTGCCCGGGAACAAAGTCGACATTACGCTGGC
>MEQV01000059.1:0-12335 GCA_001770355.1 Betaproteobacteria bacterium RIFCSPLOWO2_02_FULL_62_17 | reverse complement strand
CATGCTCGATCCCTCGGATTCGGTGGTGGATTGGGTGCTCAAGACGGTGCCGATCATGGGTGCCGGCTGGTGCCCCCCCGGCATGCTCGGCATCGGCGTGGGCGGCACGGCGGAAAAAGCGGTGCTGATGGCCAAGGAATCGCTGATGGCGCCCCTGGATATGCATGAGCTGCTTGAACGCGGCCCCAAGTCGAAAATCGAGGAATTGCGCATCGAGTTGTTCACCAAGGTCAATGCACTGGGAATCGGCGCGCAGGGCCTGGGCGGCTTGTCCACGGTGCTGGATATCAAGATTCTGGATTACCCCACGCACGCCACCTCCAAGCCGATCGCCATGATCCCGAATTGCGCGGCGACCCGCCATGCGCACTTCGTGCTCGATGGTTCGGGCATCGCCGAGCTGCCCCGGCCGTCGCTGCATGACTGGCCCAAGGTGGCCTGGGCGCCCTCGCCTGCTTCAAAACGCGTCGATCTGGACAAGCTGACCCGCCAAGAAGTTATCGCCTGGAATCCGGGCGACCGCCTGCTGCTTTCGGGCAAGCTGCTCACCGGCCGCGACGCCGCGCACAAGCGCATCCAGGACATGATCGCAAAAGGTGAATCGCTGCCGGTTGATTTCACCAACCGCGTGATCTACTACGTCGGCCCGGTCGATCCGGTGCGCGACGAGGCGGTGGGTCCGGCCGGACCGACTACCGCCTCACGCATGGATCGTTTTACCGACACCATGCTGGGCAAGGCCGGGTTGCTTGCCATGGTCGGCAAGTCCGAGCGCGGTCCGCAAGGCATTGAAGGCATCAAGAAACACAAGGCCGCCTACCTGATGGCCGTGGGCGGCGCCGCCTATCTGGTATCCAAAGCCGTGCGCAAGTCGAAGGTGCTGGCCTTCGCCGACCTGGGCATGGAGGCAATCTACGAATTCGAAGTGCACGACATGCCGGTGACAGTGGCGGTGGATTCCAAAGGCACCTCGGTGCATACCACCGGCCCGGCGGAATGGGAAAAGAAGATTCGTGAATTCAAGATTCCCGTGACCGTCGCCTAGTTGATCGGGCCAAACGCGCGGCGGGACTGAACTTGAATTGGATAAATTCATGACGATAAGTGTCCGTTTGGCGGGCATTGCAAGGTATTTATTAGCTTATTAATAGGATGCAAGCAGTCGGCAATGCCGGGGTTGCCGGAGCATTTCCAGCGGGGTTTCATCGAACACGAATTGAAGGCGGGCATCGAGTACGCAAAGCATGACGATGTCGGCATCACCGGCGATCTATACATTCCTAAAGGTCCGGGAAAGTTTCCCGCGGTCGTCGCCGTGCATGGCGGCGGCTGGCAACTGGGAAGTTCGCTGTTTCACCGCGGCTGGGGACCCTATCTGGCGCAACGCGGCATTGCCCTGTTTTCGGTCAACTATCGCCTGATCAAGGACGGCCGCAAAGCGTATCCGGAGGCGGTGCACGATGTGCGCGCCGGCGTGCAGTTCCTCAGGGCACAAGGCGCGCAGTACCACATCGATCCTGAGCGCCTGGGAATCACCGGCGATTCGGCCGGCGCACACCTCGCGGCGCTGGTGGCCCTGGCGGGCGACAAGGCGCCCTTCGCGGGCGCTTATCCCGACAGTCCGCTGGCTGCGATCAGCACTGCCGTGAAGGCCTGTATCGGCGTCTACGGCGTCTACGACATGGCGGCGCAGTGGCAGCACGATCTGCTGCATCGCCCCGGCGACAACATCGCGCAGAAATTTCTAGGTGCCTCCCTGGTCGAGGATCGCAAGTTGTATTTTGAATCTTCGCCAGTTTCTTACGCGACCCGCGACAGGAATCAGACCGCGTTCCTGCTTGCCTGGGGTAGCGAAGACGACACCGTCAATCCCGACACCCAGTCCAAGGCGTTTCTGCTGGCGCTCAAACAGGCGGGCTATTTCGCCCGGCCCGCGGTGTTGCAGGGCGCCCCGCATTTCTGGAATACCGAACCCATGGATGAACCGGGCAGTTTTTCCGGGTTCCTGGCGCCCAGGGCGCTGCGCTTCCTGCAGGAAAAGCTTTAACCATCGTTGATAACGGGCAAGGAAAAATAACCAAGTGAATGCGATCAAGTCCGAAATTCTCATCGCCGGCGGCGGCATCGGCGGCCTGGCCGCGGCGCTGGCGCTGGCGCGCAAAGGAATGCGCTCGCAGGTGTTCGAAAAAGCGCCCGAGTTCGGCGAGATTGGCTACGGCCTGCAACTCGGACCCAACGCCCACCATATGCTCATGCGCCTGGGCATCGCCCGCGAAGTCGAGCAAACGGCGGTATTTCCCAATGCGCTGATCGAGATCGACGCGCTCACCGACCGCGAACTCACGCGCATCTCGACAGGCGATGTATTTCGCAAGCATTTCGGCGCTCCCTATATGGTGGTGCACCGACGCGACCTGCATGGCGCGCTGCTCGACGCCTGCCGCACGCATGCCGGGATCACCCTGCATACCTCCAAACAACTGGTCGGGTTCGACGATCGCGGCGCGTCGGTGCAGGCGCGTTTCGCCGACGGCTCGGCTTATTCCGGCGCGGTCCTGATCGGCGCCGACGGCCTCAACTCCTGCGTGCGCGATGCCGTCATGGGCGACGGGCCGCCGCGGGTTTCGGGCCACGTCACCTACCGTGGCGTGGTGCCGGTCGATGAAATCAAGGACAAGTCGCATTTCGACGACATGGTCATCTGGATCGGGCCGGGCCTGCACCTGGTGCAATACCGCCTGCGCGGCGGCACCGTCATGAACAATGTCGCCACCATCGACAGTCCGCGCTTTGCCGCGGGCCACAAGAACGATTTCGGCGGCCCGGAGGAACTCCTGGAAATGTTTTCGCACACCACGCCGCAGGTGCAGGCGATGCTCTCCTATATCGGCAAGGACAAGAACTGGGTGCTGTGCGACCGCGAGCCGCGTCCCGACTGGAGCCGCGGCAATGCCACGCTGCTGGGCGACGCGGCGCATCCGACGCTGCAATACCTGGCCCAGGGCGCCGTCATGGCAATGGAGGATGCCGTGGTGTTGGCCGAAAAGCTGGACGCAGCCGGCGCGGACATCCCGGCCGCATTGCTCGCCTACCAGGAGGCACGCTACCTGCGCACTGCCAGGGTGCAACTCACCTCGCGCATTCACGGCCAGATCATGCATGCGCGCGGCGGCGCGCGCGACCTGCGCAACCACCTGATGTCGCTGCGCAACCCGGAAAATTTCTGGGAAGTCGACTGGCTTTATCGCGGCATCTGACTACGGGACGATGGGTGAAGCAGCGCGGCGCGGTGGGCGGACGGCTCATGTTCCAGACCGCGGAATTTCAGGTCGACGACGAGCGCGTGGTTCCGGTGCTGGAACTTGCGCGCGGTAAAATGTCGTTTCTCAAGCCGGAGGACTTCGACAATCTTATGGGGAGGACCGCCATGTCCATTTATCCGTCGCTGGCGCCAACATGAGCTCAAACCGCCTGGGAACATACGCAACCGCGCTGCTGGGTGCGCTGCTGCTTGCCCCGCCATTCGATGCATCCGCGCAGGACCCGGTCACCGGCATCCTCAGCCGCGCCATCAGCACCGCGATGGATGCGCGCTCCAAGCAGGAAGTGGAGAACGATATCGCCATCGATGCGAGCCTCATGAGGCGTTTGCTGGAGAACAAGGGCGATGACCTCAAGGACGTCTCCACGCTGGTATTCGCGCAGCATCTGGTCCTGGCCGGGGCGGTGAAAACGGCGGCGCACAAGCAGGCGGCCGAAAAACTTGCCGCTCAGGACAAGCGCATCCGCAGCATCAAGAACGACCTGCTGATCGGCGGCGATACCGGCTCGATGGTGTCCAATATGTTTATCGACAAGAAGATTGAGCTGACGCTGACGGCGGCCCAGGGCGTGAGTTCGGTCAATATGCGCTGGAAAGTGCTCGGATCGCGCGTGGTGCTGATGGGCGTCGCAAAGACGCCGGCCGAAGTATCGCTGGCGGTGTCCAAGATCAAGTCCATCGACGACGTCAAGACCGTCGCCAATTACCTTCGCGTCACCGGCAAATAGGGGAACCGGATCGGTCGAAATCGTCGTGTATAGTTTCGCCCTTCCAGTTTCCTGGCGATCTGAAATGCGGGTTGAAAAAGCAGAATGAAAGCGAAGTCAAAAAGCGGTAAATCGGCCTCCCGCGCATTGAAGCGGCCGGCCGCCAAGGCGCGTGTTTCGCAGCCTGCTACGCGGCGCGCCAACCAAGCCGACGCGGTGCTGACCGAAATCATCAGGAACGGCGTCCTCGCGGTCACCGAGGAAATGAAGACCAACCTGATGCGCACGGCCTATAACCCGATTATTTACGAAGCGCTCGATTTCACCGTTGGCCTGTATACCGCCGAGGGCGAAACCGTGTCGATCGGCCTTGGACTGCCCTCCTTCATCCGCGGCATGGCCGAGACCATCAGGGCGAAGCTGCGCCACTTTGCGCAGGTCGGTCCTGGCGATGGCCTGGAGCCGGGCGACATACTGGTCACCAATGACGCCTACACCACCGGCAGCCACCTCTATCACTTTACCTTCACACAGCCGATTTTCTTCGACGGCAAGCTCACGGCATTCGTCTGCACCATGGCCCACTGGAACGAGGTGGGCGGCGTTCTCGGCTCGATGACCACCGATATCTATTCGGAGGGCATCCAGATCCCGATCATGAAATACCAGAAGAAAGGCGTGATCAACCAGGATCTGGTGGAGATCATCAAGATGAACGTGCGCATCCCCGAGAAGGCCATGGGCGATCTGCGCGCGCAGATCACCGCGCTCAAGACCGGCGAGCGGCGCTTTACCGAATTGCTGGGCCGCTATGGCCGCGAACCGGTGCTCGATGCGATCCGCAATATCATGGACAATTCCGAGGCGGCAGCGCGCGCCCGCACCCGCACCATCCCCGACGGCACCTATGAAGCCGAGTCCTATATGGATGACGACGGCGTCGAGATCGGCAGGCGCATTCCGATCCGCGTCAAGGTGATCAAAAAGGGCGATGAAATGACCATCGACCTCACCGAGATCGGCAAGCAGGTGCGCGGTTTCTACAATTCCGGGCCTTCCACCGGTTACGGCTGCGCGCAGGTCGCCTACAAGTGCCTCACCTCGCCGACCGATTACCCGGTCAACGAGGGCAGTCTGCGGCCGCTGAAGGTCATCCTCGGTTCCAGCACCGTGGTCACGGCGGTAAGGCCCGCGGCGATGCGCGTATGGATGACGGTGCCGATGACGGTCGTGGATACCGTATTCAAGGCGATGTCGCAGGCTATCCCTGAGCGCACCATCGCCGGCCATTTTGCCGACCTGGTTTCGGGCTACGTCAATGGCATCAACCCCAAGGACGGGCGCCTGTTCATCGGCGGCACCGGCGGCCCGATGGGCGGCGGCTGGGGCGCGAAGCTGAACGAGGATGGCATGAGCGCGACGGTATGCCAGAACGACGGTGATACCCACAACGCGCCGTGCGAACAGACCGAGGTCAAGTTTCCGGTGCTGATCCGGCGCCACGCCCTGCGCCAGGATTCCGGCGGCGCCGGCCGCTTCCGCGGCGGGCTGGGCGCGGAGAAAGTGGTCGAACCGCGCTGCAATGTCACGGTGGGCACCCAGATGGAGCGCGTCAATTGTCCGCCCTGGGGGCTGGAAGGCGGCCATTCCGGCAAGGGCAACCAGATCACCATGGTGATCGACGGCAAGGCGCGCGATGACTACGCCAATGGGAAAGTGTTCAATACGCGTCTCAAACCGGGAGACAGTTTTACGCTGCACTCGGGCGGCGGTGGCGGCTTCGGTTCGCCGCGGCAGCGCGATCCGGAGCGCGTCGCCCATGATGTGAAGCAGGGATATGTCAGTAACAAGGTGGCACGCGACATCTACGGCGTTGCCTGCTCGGATGATGGCGTGCTGGATGGCGCCGCAACACAACGGCTGCGTTCCGCGCCGTGAACCGCTAACGCCCCAAGCAGCTTGCAGACCATGAAACTGGCTTCCCTCAGAAATAATTCGCGAGACGGTCAACTGCTCCTGGTGTCCCGCGATCTGTGCCTGGCGGTGAATGCGGCCGATATCGCACCGAATCTTCAGCATGCGCTTGACCACTGGGAACAGGCGGAAGCGCCGCTCGCCGCACGTTACCGGGAACTCAATCAGGGGAAGGCTGCCGGCGCATTCGCGTTCGACACGGCCAAAGTCGGGCCGCCGTTGCCGCGCGCCTACCAGTTCGTCGACGGCTCGGGCTACCAGAACCACGGGGAGCTCATGAAGAAGGCCTTTGACACCAGCAACAGCATCGGTTTTCCCACCGATCAACCGCTGATGTACCAGGCCTGCTCCGATGATTTCATGGGGCCTTGCGATCCCATCGAGGCCGGAGACGAGACTTGGGGTGTCGATTTCGAAGGCGAACTCGCAGTCATCGTCGGGGATGTGCCCCGGCAGACCACGCGCGAAGCCGCCGCGGAATATATACGCCTGGTCATGCTGGCCAACGACGTCAGCCTGCGCAACCTCATCATGGGGGAACTCGCCAAGGGCTTCGGCTTTTACCAGTCCAAACCCGCGTCGAGTTTTTCGCCGGTCGCGGTCACGCCGGATGAACTGGGCGGCGCCTGGCGCGATGCGCGGCTGCACCTGCCGCTGCGCATCACCCTCAACGGCAAGGAGTTCGGCTGCGTCAACGCCGGCATCGGCGCGACGTTCAGCTTTCCGGATTTCATCGCGCATGCCACCCGCACGCGCAAGCTCGCGGCCGGCACCATTATCGGCGGCGGCACCGTTTCAAATGCCGAGCCGGGCGTGGGTTCTTCATGCATCGCGGAGCGGCGCGCCCTGGACCGCATTCAGTTCGGCGAAGCGCGCACGCCGTTCCTGAAGTTCGGCGATCAGTTGCGAATTGAGATGCTGGATGCATCCGGGCTATCGGTATTCGGAGCCATCGAGCAGAAAGTGGTGCCCTTCCCACGGCAGTGACTGCCTTGCAACAGACCCGGGCAACGCAGGCGCCGGCTGCGTTGCCGTTTCCGACAAGCCGTCAGGCGGTTTCAGGCTGGCGGTGCTTGGCCGCCTCGACTTCCATTTCACGCTTTCCGGTCGACAGATCGAAGCGATTGCCGTCCGGGTCGCGGCCCGCATCCTCGACAAAGGGCCGAACAACGGTGGGGTTCTCCACGCGCGGATCCCAGGGCGCGAGATTGAGTTTCTTCATTTTTTCGTAGACCGCGGGCTTTTCGCCGGCCTCCAGCGTGAATCCGAAATGGTGGATCCCCGGCTTTGGGGAATTTTCGGTTTTGCGCATGATGAGCGCGACATCCATGTAGCCATCGGTGATCCAGACGTCGCCCTGATTTTCGCCGGTAATTTTCATTCCATAGACGTCGACGTAAAACTGCGCCAGTTTGGCGGGATTGTCGGAGAAGATTGCGATATGTCTGATCGTGGCCATGTTGCAGCGCTCCTTTTGAGTGAACTACTGTCTTGGAATCCTGGCGCGTTCGATTACCGCGCCCCATCTGGCGATTTCGGACACCAATAATTTCTGCAGTTCGTCGGGTGTGCTGGCGCGCGCCTCGACACCCAGGGCGGCGAGCTTGTCGCGCACCTCGACGGTGCTGACTGCCGTAGCGACCTCGCGATTGAGACGGTCGATCACCGGACGCGGAGTTTTGGCCGGCGCCGATAGCGCGTTCCACGAGGCCACTTCGTAGCCCGCGATGCCGCCTTCCGCCACCGTGGGTACCGCCGGCAGTCCCGCATAACGGCGCGCCGCGGTTACCGCGATCGGTCTGACGGTATTGGCCTTGATCTGCCCCATGACCGGAGCGAGAAATTCCACGGCCAGATGAATTTGATTGGAACGCAGCGCGGCGATGACCGACGGGGTGTCCTTGAACGGAATCATCTGCGCGTCAACGCCGGACATGGAGCGGAACAATTCGCCGGCAAGATTCTGCGTGCCGCCGATAGTGATGGTGCCGATATTGGCCTTGCCCGGATTGGACTTGGCGAAAGCCAGAAAATCACCAATCGAAGCAATCTTTGCGTCGGGGTTGGCCAGCAATACCATGCCGAAAAATCCGACCGTGGATATCGGCGTGAAACTGGTCAGGGTGTCATAGGGCAATTGCTTGAACAGCGACGCGCTCACCGCGGTGCCGTTGCTCAACAGCAGCAGGGTGTGTCCGTCGGGCTCGGCCTTGGCCACTGCCTCGGCGGCGACGATTCCGCCGGCACTGGGGCGGTTCTCCACCAGCACCTGCTGGCCGACGCCTTCGGTCATTTTCTGCGCCAGCACGCGCGCCGTGATGTCGGCCACGCCACCCGCGCCAAAAGGCAGCACAATGCGCACCGGTTTGGAAGGAAAGCCCTGCGCCAATGCGAAATTGGCGCCGAGCAGGCCCGCCACGCCAAGAAGAAAATACCTCATTGGGCATCGCATAGAAATGCAGGAACTTGCGCTTCGCATGGCGTCCTCCGTAAGGGTGGCCGGAATGTTACGCGAGAAACGCAAGCCGGTCAGCGATTCGAACCGGCAAGCGCTTGTGTCATGGCGCGGCCAATTTCCCCACGAGCGAAACGCTTCGCGTCGAACTTGTTCCGCGGCGGCGGGCGCAGCCATCGCAAAGGGGCAGCTCGAAACTCTCAGGGCTGGGTCCCCTGCAGCAAATTGCAGGCTTGCAGGAAACTGAAAGTGCCGGTTCTGCGCATGGCGCAAGCCGGCAGATGTCAAATCTGCTGTAAAAAGGCGAGAAAGCTGGTAGACTTATTTCATTAGAAGGGTTTTGTTGTATTGCTGCAAAATTAATTGGATTGCCCGAAGAGTTTGTAACAAGCTGGCTAATTCGAATATCTAATTGATTTAAAACGATTTAGATGGGTATGCGGCAGACTTGACGGGCGATGGCTGGGATTGATCGGCAATTATTTCAAAAAAGTCTCTGTCTATCATTCGCTTACATGCAATAGCTCGTGTAATCTATCAGCATTGCTTATAAAGAACGCAAAAAAAGAGGATTGATTTGATATGACGAGGGTAACCGTTCCATTCCATCGTTTGCTGATCGTCGCGCTCTGGCTTTGCGTTTCGGCCACTTCCGCATGGGCGCAGCAGGCGGACATCGCGCGCGCCGACGCGTTGATGAAACAGGGCAATGCCGCCGCGGCGTTTGCGATTCTCGATCCGCTGGAAGACAAGATGGCGGGCGATGTCAATTTTGACTACCTGTTCGGCATTTCCGCTCTGGACAGCGGCAAAGCCGACCGGGCGACCATCGCGTTCGAACGCGTGCTCGCGGTCAATCCGAACAATGCCGGTGCGCGGCTGGACATGGCGCGCGCGTACTTTCAGCTCGGCGACCTTGAGCGCGCCAAGAACGAATTCGAAACGGTACGGGGTCAGAACCCGCCGCCTGCGGTGGCTCAGGTGGTGACAACCTATCTTGACACGATAGAAAAAGCCCAGGCGGCGAAACGTCGCCAGTTGCGCTTCTATGTCGAGGGCACGGTCGGCCGCGACAGCAACGTCAACAACTCGACGAGCCAGTCGCAAATCGGCATTCCTGCACTGAACAACGTGGTGTTTACCCTGAATCCAAGCAACGTCAAGCTGCGCGACAGTTTCAGCAGCGCGGCGGGCGGTGTCGATTTTCTCGAGCAGGTCAGGCCCAACATTGCCATTTTTGCTGGGGGCGATGCCCGCAAGCGCGTCAATTTCACGCAGGATACCTTTGACAACAGCAGCCTTGACGGGCGCGTCGGGGTTTTGCTGGGGGCAGCCTCGAACCAGCTCAGGTTGGGCACTACCGGTGGCCGCTATACACTGGACAATACGACGAACCGCAAGACCTCAGGCGTCAACGGCGAGTGGAAGTATCAGCTCAATCCGGCCAATCAGGTCAATCTGTTCAGCCAGTACACGCGTACCCGTTTTCTCGACGCCGCCACTCGGGTCAACAGCTTCAACCAGTCCACCTCGGGCGTGGGCTGGCTTAGGATTTTCGGCGACGGCAAGGCTGCTATCTTCGGCACCTACTTCATGGGCAACGAGCGCGATCCGGAAGGACGGGCCGACGGCGCCAAGAACTTCGACGGCGTGCGCATAGGCGGCCAGTATTCGCTGATGCAGAACATCGACCTGTTCGCGGTGGCAAGCGCGCAAGCTGGAAAATACGAACGGCAGAACGCGGCTTTCCTGACCAAACGCGGCGATGATCAGTCCGACCTGGTGCTCGGGGGGACCTGGCGCTTTGCCAGGGACTGGTCGTTGCGCCCGCAGTTAGTGCATTCGCGCAACACTTCCAACATCCCCATTTACGCCTTCAAACGTACCGAAGTTTCGTTCACGGTCCGTCGCGATTTCAACTAGCAGCGCCGCCGCCGTTGCGGCGGATATCCGCGGGGAATTGCTTCACGTCTATTGAGCGCGGAGATTCATCGGTCGGCGCCGCATGCGGGCGCGAATCCCAGTCTGCAGGCTTCACGCAGGTCCTTTTCGGATTCCGCTGCGCGCGCCATCCTTTTATGAACCATCCCGCGGTTATATAACGCGATGGCGTTGCCGGGTTCGAATTTGAGCACCCGCTCAAGGTCGGCCAGCGCCTCCTGCATGCGCAGCGCGTTGGCATGGAGCACCGCCCGGTTAAGCAGCGCCAGCGGCAGATCCGGGGCCAGTTTGAGCGCGTTATTGCAGGCTTCCAGTGCGCGCGCGGACGCTTCTTTCCTGAGCAGCATGGCGCACAATTCGGCGTGCGCTTCGGCGAATTGCGGATCCAGCTCGATGCTGTGCTCGAGGTCGGCCAGTGCACGCGCGTCCTCGCCCCAGCGCCCCAGCACGGCGGCGCGATTGACATAGGAATGCGAGTTCTTCGGGTTGAGCCTGATCGACGTGTCGAGATCGCTCATCGCCTCGCCCAGCCTGCCCTCGCGCAGCAGCGCCACCGCACGGTTGCTGTAGCCTCGATCGACAAAAATCAGCGACTGATCGGTGTTTTTGCGCACGACATCGTCCCACAAAGCGAGCGGGCTCTCGAACGTCGCCAGGCGTTCGCGCGCCAGCACGGACAGGAGCAGCGCCAGCGCGGCACAGGCGGCGATGATGTGGCGCGCCTGCAGACGCCCCGCGACGAAGGGCAGGATGGCGACCAGGCCGGCCATCCACAGATAGCTTCGATACAGGACGAAGGGCTCCTGAATCCGCGCGGTGACGAATTCCGTGAAGAACAGCAGCCAGGGAAACAGCATTCCCAGACCCAGCAGCCCCAGGCTCCCGCGCCGCAGCAGCAGCATGACGCCGGCGCCGCCGTAGAGCAAATAGGCTGGCAGCGCCAACACGTAGGGCCAGTCGAACGGCCCGCTGGCAATCGGCTGGCGCAGGTCCACCGACATCCAGCCCGGATTCGGAACCAACCATAGCGCCAGATACTTGAAGAACAGCCAGGCCTGGGTCGCGACGCTGCCGAAGTAAACGCTGACCGGGTCGGCCAGGGTGACGCCGGCGGCCTGCAGCGTGGTGAGTTCGCGCGTGTAGTATTCGTATACCGTTCCCACCACCGCGCTCAACTTGAAGGTGATCAGAAACGCTGCCGCGGCCACTGCCGCGGCGAGCGCAAGGCGTTGCGGGCGCGAGCCGAATGTAAGTTTATCCAACAGCACGGCTATGGCCAGCCCGACCGCGGGCAACATCACCGCGTGCTCCTTGGAAAAAAGCGCAGCCACATACAGCAGCACCGCAAGCCACATCCAGCGAATGCCATGGCCCGACAGCGCATGCACCAGCGCGGCGAGGCTGAGCAGCGAAAACAGCGTCGCCATGATGATGCTTCGCTGCACCAGGTAGGCCGGGCCGTACAGCGCGACGGGATGAAGCGCGAATAGAACCGCGCCGCAAAAGGCGAGCAAGCGTTCTTTTTCAAATGGCCGCGGGTCAGCGCCCGCCGGCGCGCTGCGACGCACCGCGTCGAACAGCCGATCGAAAAACAGGAAGCAGGCAAGCGACGCGAGCGCATGGCACAGCACGTTGCCCAAGCGGAACCACAACGGGTCCAGACCGGCAAGCAGGTAGGTGACAGCCAGCGTGGTGTAGGACAGGCAGCGCGCCGCCAGTGTGAGGCAGGAGGTGGCGAATCCCGGCAACTGCACCGGATTGATGATCTTGTCGTCGAACACCGGCGGATAGCGGTAGGAACCGGCGAACAGCAGGAACACGCCGACGATCAGCAGCGCGCAGGGCAAGGCATAGGAAATCGTCCTGGGCCGCGCCACCGCCGGGCGCTGTTTTTTTCTTCTTGCGCGGCTTGCCACCGAATCAGGCGATCGCGGTT
>MEQV01000058.1:6454-14725 GCA_001770355.1 Betaproteobacteria bacterium RIFCSPLOWO2_02_FULL_62_17 | reverse complement strand
GGGTTCCGCCGTCGCGTTGTTATAAACGACGTCACGGTAGATGAACAGGATGAGATCCGCGTCCTGTTCCAGAGCGCCGGATTCGCGCAGATCGGACATCACCGGCCGGCGGTCTGTCCTTGACTCCAGTGCACGGTTGAGCTGCGAAAGCGCGATCACCGGAACACTAAGCTCCTTGGCGAGCGCCTTCATGGAACGCGAAATTTCCGACAGCTCGGTGGCGCGGTTTTCTCCCTGCCCGGTTGAACTCATGAGTTGCAGATAATCGACAACGATCAGCCCCAGTTTTCCGTACTGGCGATGCAGGCGTCGCGCGCGGGCGCGGACTTCCAGCGGATTCAAGGCGGGCGACTCGTCGATATGAATCGGGGCATCCTGAAGCTTGCCCACCGCCGTGCTCAGCCGGTGCCAGTCGTCGTCGGTCAGGCGGCCGGTGCGCAGCTTGTGCTGGTCGAGCCTGCCCACGGATCCCAGCAGGCGCATCGCCAGTTGGGTGCCGGACATCTCCATGCTGAAAATCGCGACCGGCAGGCCATTGCCCACGGCGACATGCTCGCCGATATTGAGCGCAAGGGCGGTTTTGCCCATGCTGGGCCGTCCCGCGAGAATAATCAGATCCCCGGGCTGCAGGCCGGCGGTCTTGCGGTCAAGGTCGATATAGCCCGTGGGCACGCCGGTCACTTCCGAGGGATTGTCCTGATGGTAGAGCATATCCACCCGCTCCATCACCTGAGTGAGAAGCGGCTGGATGGGGACGAAACCCACGCGTCCGCGCGCGCCTGCTTCGGCTATTTCAAATACCCTGGACTCGGCCTCGTCGAGAAGTTGCCCGATCTCCTTGCCGTGCGGATTTAGCGCGGTATCGGCGATTTCGCTGCCCACTTGCACCAGGCGGCGCATGATCGCGCGCTCGCGAACAATTTCCGCGTAGCGCTTGATGTTATGGGCGGAGGGCGTATTTTGGGCGAGCGCGCCGAGATATGACAATCCGCCGGTACGATCCTTGTCGTCGCTGCCTTTCAAGGACTCTTCGACGGTGATGACATCAGCGGGCCTGCCATGCTCGATCAAGCGCGATATATGCCGCCAGATCCGCCGGTGATCATCGCGGTAGAAATCGCTTTCACTCAAGACGTCGGCAATGCGGTCAAACGCCGTATTGTCCAGAAGCAAGCCCCCGAGTACCGACTGCTCCGCTTCAATCGAGTGCGGCGGCACCCGCAGCGCTGCGATTTCCGAATCGGTGCTGGCGGCTTGGAGAACTGAGCTCATATGAGGGAAATTCTATATCACCTGGGCAACGTTCAGAGGGTAAAAAAAAGCCCGCGGCCTGGCGGGCTTTGTTCCGCTCAGAAGAGCCGGCATCCAATTATTGCTGGGTTTCTCCCAGCACCGACACCTTGATATGGACGACCACGTCCGAATGCAGAGCAATCGCCAGTTCATGGTCGCCGACCTGCTTCAGCGGCCCCTGTGGAAGCCTGACCATGCTGCGCTCTATCTCAAACCCCTGCGCTTTGAGTGAATCGACGATATCGATGCTGGTGACGGACCCGAACAGCCGCCCGTCCACGCCAGCTTTCTGGGCGATCTGAATCATCAGGCCGTCAAGTCGGGCGCCTTTTTCCCGCGCCCCCACCAGTGCGGCGGATTGCGCGGCTTCAAGCTCCGCGCGGCGTTTTTCAAACTCCGCCAGATTGACCGTCGTTGCGCGTTTTGCCTTGCCTTGCGGAATGAGAAAATTGCGCGCGTAGCCATCCTTGACCTTGACTACAGCTCCAAGATCGCCAAGATTGATTACTTTTTCAAGAAGAATGATCTGCATCGTTCAGCCTTTCAATGCAGGTTGGTAAAAGGCATAAGCGCGAGAAAGCGCGCGCGCTTGATCGCTTCGGACAACTGGCGCTGATAGCCGGATTTTGTGCCGGTAATGCGCGCCGGAATGATCTTTCCGTTCTCGCCGATAAAATCCTTGAGAATGTCGATTTCCTTGTAGTCGATCCACTCCGCCTTCTCTACGGTGAATCGGCAGAATTTGCGGCGCTTGAAAAGCGCACCCTTGGTTTTATTGTCTTTCTTGCCGCGCCCTTTTGCTCCCTTTGCATTGCGGGCAGGACCTCTTCCATATGTTGCCATGTTGCTTCTCCTAAGTCTTTTTCGTCGCTACGAATTCGATCTGATTGGCATGCAGCGTTACGGCGCGCCCGGATCTGGTCTTTCGATCCAGAAATCCTTCTATCTTCAATGAAGTGCCCAACGGTGCCGTCGCCAACAAACGGGCTTGTGCTTCGAATGCCACCACGTCAAGCTCGCATCCGACGTCGCGAATCGCGCCGGCTTCGCTCTGCTTTGAATGGTGTGTCAGCCGGAATTTGAGAATTGGAATTCCCGCCGGCGTATATCTCAACGCATCCGATTCGATCAGGTCACCTTGAATAACTAGCTGATTTTCCAAGCGGCCGTGTGCCTTATGCCTGCGGTACTGCCTCGACGGGTTTGGTCGGCTCCGCCTCGCGTGACCCGCCAAGCACCGACTTGGCTTTTTCCTCTTTCATCATGGGCGAAGGCGTAATCCAGGCACGCGTCATCTTGATAATCAGGTGTCGCAATACCGCGTCATTGAATTTGAATGCGTGTTCAAGCTCGACCAGCGTTTCCTGGTCGCATTCAATATTCATGAGCACATAGTGGGCCTTGTGCATCTTTTGGATCGGATAGGCCATCTGGCGCCGCCCCCAGTCCTCGAGGCGGTGGATTTTTCCGTTTCGCGCGGTTACCGAATTCCGGTACCGCTCGATCATGGCCGGGACCTGCTCACTCTGGTCCGGATGGACGATAAAGGCTATCTCGTAATGCCGCATGCAGTCTCCCTATGGTTTAAGCCTCCCGGGATGCGCAACGGTGAGGCAGGGTTGAAAAAACAGCCGGCAGAGAATCCAATCCCCCACCGGCTAGTTAACATTTTGAATTGTATCGAAATCCTGGAGACTATGCAAGCCGGCTTGCTGGTCTGGCCGGAGATTATTGGACACCCACGAACGCGGCAATCGCATCAAATGCACCGATGAAAACGTCAATGACGCCTTCGTACGGACTCAAAAAGGCAGATTCCGGCGGCAACGGAGACGTTCAAGCTCTGCACTTGCCCCATCATCGGTATTCGCACCTGCAGGTCGCAACGCTCACGCGTCAAGCGGCGCATGCCGCCACCTTCCGAACCGAATACCCAGGCAACTGCCTCCGGGAGATCCGCTGTATGCAGATCGGCAGGCGCCCTTGCATCGGCCCCCACCACCCAGATATTGCGTTCCTTCAGGTCGTCCAGCGTGCGCGCAAGGTTTGTCACCATGTAGTAGGGCAATGTTTCAGCGGCACCGCTTGCCACTTTCGAAACCGTGGCATTGATTCCGGCAGCCCTGTCGCGCGGCACGATAACAGCATTCACTCCCGCGGCGTCGGCGACACGCAGACAGGCCCCCAGATTACGCGGGTCGGTGACACCGTCGAGGGCCAGCAGAAGTGGCGGCGCAGCAAGCCGGTCCAGCAAGTCCTCCAGGCTTTCGCGCGAAGCGCGCTCCTTGACCAAGGCGACCACGCCCTGATGTTTTCCTTCCGATGCGAATCCCGCCAAACGTTGCTGCGCGACCCGCCGCAAGCGCACACCGCGCTCCTGCGCCAAAACGACCATCCCCTGGGCCCGGGCATCGTCGCGCTTTTCGTCCAGCATGATCTCCGTCAACGAAGCCGGATCGGCCCGCAAGCGCCCTGTTACCGCGTGAAATCCTATAATGACTCGCGTTGCCGTCATGCCAATACCAGGTCTATCCGGCTTGTTTCAAGGTCGACACGGGCGACGCGAACGCTTAGCTTGTCGCCTATGCGGTAGCGTTGCCCGGTGCGTTCGCCGAGCAACTGGTGCCTTATTGCATCGAATTGAAAATAGTCGCGTCCGAGCTCGGAAACGTGTACCAGTCCTTCGACGAACAGCATATCCAGCGACACGAAAATACCAAACCCGGTCGCAGCAGTAATGGTGCCGGCGAACTCCTCGCCGACGCGATTGCGCACATAGTGGCATTTCAGCCAGGCGTCCACCTCACGGGTCGCCTCGTCCGCTCGGCGCTCGGTCTCGGAGCAATGTCGCCCGACCTCCACCCAATTTGCCCCCGTATACCGGCGCTTCTCCAGCACCGCTTTGATCGCGCGATGCACCAGCAGATCGGGATAGCGCCGGATCGGCGAGGTGAAATGCGCATACGCTTCGTAAGCCAGGCCAAAATGCCCCGCATTCTCCGGGCTGTATACCGCCTGCCGCAGTGAGCGCAGTAGCACGGTCTGCAGCAAACCCAAATCCGGACGGTGCTTTACCGACGCAAGCAAATTGGCATAATCCAATGGACGCGGCTTTTCGCCCCCGCCCAGTTGCAGTCCGAAACCCTTTAGAAATTCCCGCAGCGCTTTCAGCTTCTCGGGCGTCGGCCCTTCATGCACCCGGAACAGCGTTGCATGCTCGCTTTCCAGCAGAAAATTCGCGGTGCAGACATTGGCCGCGAGCATGCATTCTTCTATCAGGCGGTGCGCGTCATTTCTGTATACGCGGTCGATGCTTTCAATGGTCCCAGAGACATCAAATATGAATTGTGTCTCCTGCGTATCAAAATCTATGGCGCCACGTTTGGCCCGTGCCTTGGCGAGCGCGTGATATGCCTCGTCAAGGCAGAGTAAATGCGGCATCAAGGCAGGCATATCCAGTGCCTCTCGGCCCCCACGATTCGCCAGTGCCGCCGCGACGCGGGTATAGGTCAGGCGGGCGTGCGAGCGCATAACCGCCGGATAAAAGCGGTATCCTTTTATCGAACCTGACGGGGTCAGCGTCATGTCGCAGGCCATGCACAGCCGGTCGACATCCGGATTGAGCGAACATAAGCCGTTGGAGAGACTTTCCGGCAGCATCGGAATGACGCGGCGGGGAAAATAGACGGAGTTGCCTCGATCCTTCGCCTCGCGGTCAAGTGCATCGTCGTGCTGCACGTAGTGGCTGACGTCGGCGATCGCAACGATCAGCCGAAATCCCCTGCCCTCGCGGCGGCAGAAAACCGCGTCGTCAAAATCCCTCGCAGTTTCACCGTCTATGGTAACCAGGGGCAAGGCGCGAAGGTCCTCGCGCCCTTTAAGGTCAGGCACCTGGACTTGCGGCGAGAACCGCTCCGCCAGGCCCATGGCCTTCGCGGAGAATTCAAATGGAAGATCGTGCTTGCGCAAGGCAATCTCGATCTCCATGCCCGGATCGCTGGCATTGCCGAGTATTTCATCGATGCGGCCCACCGGCGGGCTGTACTGATTGCCGCCCGCAAGGTCGGCCAATGGATGGGACAGTATCTTTACGACCACCACCTGGCCGGATTTCGCGCCTGCGCTGTCCTTTTGCGCGACCAGTATTTCATGGCTGATGCGGCGGTCCGAAGGTGTAACCAGAAGAAAGCCGCGATCCCGGTGCAAGCGCCCCACCAGGTGCTGATGTGCCCGGTCAGTAACTTCGACAATGACGCCTTCCCTGCGGCCGCGACGGTCATGTCCGGAGGGCCTGACCATCACCCGGTCACCATGCATGACTTTGCGCATTTCCGGATGGCCGATGTAAATGTCCTCACCGCCGCTGTCCGCTGCAAGAAATCCGAAGCCATCCGGATGACCGACGATTCGGCCGGCGACGAGGTCCAGCTTCTGCGCGACCAGCAAGGCCCCCTTCCGGTTGCGCAGAATCTGGCCATCACGCGCCATTGCCGCGATTCGGCGTGAAAACGCCTGCATCTGACTTGCGGGCACCTTCAAGCGAACTGCGAACGCGTTCTCTTCAAGGGGAACTCCCATCGAGGCGAGATTTTCCAGAATAAACTCGCGACTTGGGATCGGCTTCGAATACTTCTGCGCTTCCCGCTGAAACCAAGGGTCTGCCGAGCCGGTATCGATGCGCTTTGGGGGTCGTTTATTCATTGACAAATGAAGGTTTTTCTATAAAATCCGCACCTCGCGCCCAGGTGGCGGAATTGGTAGACGCACTAGGTTCAGGTCCTAGCGGTGGCAACACTGTGGGGGTTCGAGTCCCTTCCTGGGCACCATCAGAGGGGAGTGAAATCTGCACTCCACCTCTATTCTCCTCTTAGATCCTAAATCTTCCGGGCAATAAGATTCGCAATATTTGCGCATTTGCCTTTGGCTTCCTGTCGGAAGCCGGACCGTGTATTGCGGGCAGAGATTACCCGCATTGGACTTCCACGTGAAGCCATGATCACAGGCCCAGCACGCGCTCGGCGTTCTGGTGAAAAATCTTTTCCATTACCGCGTCGACATAACCCAGTTCTTCCCACTCCTTGAAGATGCGCTCGTAAGCCAAGCTTGGATAGTCACTGCCAAACATGATCTTGTCCTGCAAGCGCGCGCGAATGTCGACCTTCAGATTGCCGGGAAAGTATTTGGGTGCCCAACCTGACAGCTCCCAGAATACGTTGCCCTTATGCAAGGCGACGGCCGTCGTTTCATCAACCCAGGGCCATCCGGGATGCGCCATGATGATTTTCAGATCGGGAAAATCGGCGGCGAGGTCGTCTATGGCGGAGGGATGGGCGTGGCGAATGCGTGCCCCCATCCCGCCGGGCATGCCCGCGCCCATACCGGTGGTGCCCACGTCGATCATCACGGCAACCTTGAGTTCGTTGATCACTTCGAAAAGCGGGTAATAGCGCCTGTCATTGACGGCGAAATGCTGCATGATCGGATGGAAATGGAATCCGATCATGCCGAGTTCATTGACAGCCTTTTTGGCCTGTTGTATCGCCGCCTCGCCTTTGGCCGGTTCGACGGCGGCCCATGCCTGAATGATTCGCTGCGGATGCCGCTTCCACATGCCATGCACGTATTCGTTGCTACAGGGGGGGGTCGCAACCGTGGTTTCCAGATCCAAGGCGACCAGCAGCGCTTGGACACCCGCTTCGGCAAATTCCTGCACGACCTCCAGCTCCGGCTTGGCCGTCCAGCCGCGATTCCAGTATTTCGCCAGAGCGTCGACATAGGGGCGCTGGCTATCCAGCCAGGGCTGGGTACTGGGATAGCAATGCAGATCAATAATTCTCATTGCATGCCCAAGTCAGAATGCGAAGAGGCCACCAGCATCAGCCCCCTTCGCCTACTGAAATGGATGCCTTTGCACTATTGTCTCTTCCCGGTCCGGGCCGGTTGAAATCATGTCGATCGGTACGTCGCACAAAGTCTGCAGCCGCTCCAGATATTTTCTCGCATTCAAAGGCAGAGCATCACGCTTTTTTATGCCAACGGTGCTTTCTGTCCAGCCGTTGAACGACTCATAAACCGGCTCGCATAGGGACGCATCTTCCGCGCCGCTGGGCAAAAGTTCGGAGTACCCGCCGTCGAATTTGTAACCCACGCAGGCCTTGACCTCCTGCATCCCGTCAAGCACGTCCAGTTTCGTGATGCACAGGCCGGACACGCCGTTGATTATGATCGCGCGCCTGAGGGCCGCCGCGTCAAACCATCCACAGCGCCGCGGCCTGCCGGTTGTTGCGCCAAATTCCACGCCTTTGGCGCGAAGCGCCTCACCAATCGGATTGTCCTGTTCGGTCGGGAATGGTCCCGAGCCGACGCGGGTTGCATAGGCCTTGGTGATGCCCAGAACGTAATGCAATGATTGCGGTCCGACGCCGGCGCCGGAAGCCGCCGCGCCCGCGACGCAATTTGACGAAGTCACATAAGGATAAGTCCCGTGGTCAACATCCAGCAACGCGCCTTGTGCCCCTTCGAAGAGAAGATTCTTGCCGTCGCGATTCGCTTTGAATAACTCATGCGGGACATCCGCCACCAGCGCCGCCATGCGTTCGCCAAGCGCCAGGGTCGCGTCGCTGACTTGTCTGAACGCGACGGCGGGCGCGCCCAGATAGCGCGTCAGCACGAAGTTGTGATAATCCAGAGCCTCGCGCAATTTCTGTGAAAATCGCTCCGGAACCAGCAAGTCCTGAACGCGAATCGCGCGCCTCGCCGCCTTGTCCTCGTAGGCCGGGCCGATACCGCGGCCGGTGGTCCCGATTTTTCCGGCTCCGCGGGCAGATTCACGGGCAACATCCAAAGCGGCATGATAGGGAAGAATCAGTGTGCAGGCATTCGAAATTCGAAGGCGGCTGCGAACGTCCACGCCAGCCTCCTCGAGTTCCTCGATTTCCTGCATCAAGGCGGCGGGAGAAAGAACCACGCCATTGCCGA